>NZ_VTTK01000031.1:0-79844 GCF_008365135.1 Azospirillum sp. Sh1
CGCGTCGGGAGGCGCTTTATATGCGGCACCCCCCAAACCGCGCAAGACCTTTTTTCATCTCCCATGACGATTTTTTGGCCAGAGGCGTTTAGGGGGCGCCGGACAGGCCGACGCCCCCTGCCCGTCAATAGGCGGCGTGGTCCCAGAACTGTGCCATGCTGCTGTCGGCCTGGTAGCCGTCCGTGCCCATCGACGACCAGCTGAGGTCATGGATGCCGTGGGACAGAACCGGCGCGTGATCCTTCAGCGAGTAGTCGGCATGGGCGCTGTCGCGGAAACCCGGATTGAAGACCGCGTCATTCGGGCCATAGGCACGCCCGTTGGCGGCCACATTGCCGTCCATGGTCAGCCTGCCGGGGCTGAGCAGCTTCCAGTACTGATTGATCGGGCTGTCACCGGCCGTGAGGTTGTGAATCACCATGTTGTCGTGGGGACGGGCCTCCGCCCCAGCCTTGGGCACCCATTCCAGTCGGATGAAAGCGTCTTCCGGACGGCTGGCGATGCCAAAGTTGTTTTCCAACAGATTGTCGTCTCCGCCATGGACATAGATCCCGGCCCAGGCGAAACCCTTCACGAAGTTGTCGCGCACCACGACGCCGCTGGTCAGATCGTCGAGCGAAATGCCCCAGCCCTTGTGATCGGTCAGCCAGTTGCCTTTGCCGTCGGTGGCGAGGCCGCCGGTGTCGATCACCTCGTTGCCACGGATCACCGAGCCCATGTTCTGGGCCGAACGGCCGAGCATCTCGATACCGCCGCCGTCGGCGGTCTCCTGCCCAACATGGTGGATCTTGTTGAACTCCACGATGTTCTTGCGGTTCAACTGGCCGTCGTCCCATTCCTTGAACGACACGCCGTAACGCGGGGCATCGGTGATGTCGTTGTGGCTGACCAGCGTGTTGCTGCTGCCGACCGCGCCGATGCCGGCACCGCCCTTGGTGATCTGGCCGATATGCTCGATGGTGTTGGCGTAGATGCGGTTGCCGTTGGCGGCGTGGATCATCGAAACGCCGTTGCCGCCGAGTTGCTCCATATGGTTGCCGGCGATGCGGCTGGTGTCGGTGCCGTCAAGCGAAACCGCCGTCCCGACATTGACGAAGTGATTGCCGCCGACCGAGTTGCCGTGCCCGCCCTGCATCGACAGCGCAGAGCCGTCATAGCGGGTGTCGGAGAAGGTCAGACCTTCGAAGCTGACATTGCTGGCATTGCTGGTCTTGATCAGCGTGCCGAGCCGGGCGACGACCACGCCGTCCGACTGGAAGCTCGCGGCATGTTCCGGCTTCACCACCAGCTTGCCGTCGCTGGCGCGCCAGCCGAATTCACCGGCGTCGCGGATCAGCGAGGCGTCGTTCATCACCCGGTAGGTGCCGCCGGTGCGCAGGCCGTAGGACGCCGCGTCGTCGAGCGTCACCGTGTGGTGGTATTGGTCGATCGACTTCACATGCGAGATGTCGTCCTTCAGCCTTTCGGTGTCGAAGGTCTGAACGACCAGCCCGGCATGGGGCTTGAGGCCCGAGGGGATGTCGGCGTTCGTGAAGTTGAAGCTGGTCTTGCTGGCGCCGGTGGAGTTCGCCTTCAGCACATGCCAGCCGCTGGTTGCGGCATGGTCCGGGTTGAAGTCGCCGGTCTGCGCCGCATGCTGGCGGACGCCGCCGATGCTGACGTCAAGGCCGTTGGCAGAGGAGAGCTTGGCCGAATAGAGGCCTTTGCCCTCGTAGGTGAAACCGGTCACCCGTTCCCCACCGCTCAGCACCGGAGTCTCGCTCTTGTAGGCGAGGAAGCTGTGGCCGTCGTCGTGGGAGTCGAGGGTCAGGGTCTTGTTCAGGCGATAGGTGCCGCCACGAACATAGGTCGTGTCGATGTCGCTTGCCCGCATTGCGTCCCGCGCCTTCTCGAGGCTGGCGAAGGGACCGTCGGTGCCGGCGGCGTTGGGAGCGGCGAGCCGCCCGGACCAGCTGTCATTGCCCTTGGTGGACACGAAAAAAGCGGTCTGGTCGGTGGTCGTCATAAGTCATTCCTCCGTTCTGATGGAGGCATGAGTCGAATTTTTTAGTTAAAAATTTATTTACAGCTTAAGTACCTCCGACGGACAGGTTGTAACTGCAAGATCGGTAATTTGTATCCTGATACCGTACCGGAATTTTGTATCGTTCTTGTCCGATTTTGTTTGTGAAACCGGAATATGGATGGAGACTTGGATCCGCACCGCTTTGCTCGCGCAATGCGGGCATGGGCGGAAGCCCAAGCGGTTCCGGCATTTGCGGTAACGTTACAGGTCATCGCCGCACTGGCCATTTTCTGGAATTTTATGATAAGCTTGCCACCGCCGGGGTCTTGTTCTTGGTCATACAGCGGTGCCGCGCCCAGTTCAGCGTCAGGGCCGCCCTCCCCCCGGCTACAGGACGTGAAAGGGACCTGTCTTGAGCGAAGAGTTGAAGAACGTCACCGCGACGAACGTCACCGCGACGGTAAAGTGGTTCAAGCCGGAAAAGGGTTTTGGGTTCGTCCGCCTCGCCGATGGCTCCGGAGAGGCATTCTTGCACGCTTCGGTCCTGGCCGCCGCCTCCCTGCCCAACCCGGTCGAGGGCACGACGGTCGTCTGCGATCTGGCCCAGGGCGCCAAGGGACCCCAGGTCGTCGCCATTCACTCCGCCACGCCGCCGGAAACCCCGCCGGCCCCGCGCGCCCGCAACCAGCGCCCGCCGCGCGCCACCGCATCGGCCGCCCAGCCGATGAGCCAGCCTCCCGGACTGGGTGCGCAGCCTGACGATGGCGGCGAAGGCTTTGCCCGCCCGCCGAAGCCGCCGCGCGAACGGCGCGAGCGTCAGGCCGAGCCGGCCGGCCCGGCGACGATGGCCTACGGCACGGTGCGCTGGTACAATCTGGACAGCCAGTCGGGCCTGATCGAGCCGTGGGAAGACGGCGCGACCGTCTATTTCGACCGTGCGACCCTGCGCCAGTCGGGCCTGGACATCGTCGCCGACGGCGAGGACGTCCGGTATCTGGCCGTCGGGTCGGAAGATGCGCCGGTCGCCCAGCGGGTCGAGCTGATCTGACGACACGCCATTCAACTGCGATTGCCGCCGCGGGTTGGCCCTTGACGGGCCTGCCGCGCGGCGATTGCCGTGCGTGGAGCTGGAACCGGGTTGGTCTAGAACCGCGTTGAGAGTGTGAAGAAGGCGCGCGGTGCGCGGTCTTGCGTGCTGAACGGCGTGGTGATGAAGGGCTTGGCAAGCTCAACACTGGCGTCGATGCGCCGGAACACGCCGAATCGCAGGCCGACGCCGGCCGAGGCGAGGGACCGGCGGCCGTGACGCGTTCCGCCCTCGTAGTTGTAGACCGCGCCATAATCGCCGAAGCCGTAGCCGACCACGTAATCCAGCCCCTCCTCCTGGACCGGCAGGATGTACTGCAGTTCCGCACGGCCGGCGAAGCCGCTGTCGCCGGTGATCTCCGACGGGTCGAAGGCACGGCCATACTGCTTGCCGCCGAGGCCGTATTCCTCCGACGACAGCAATTGGTCGGGGCTGTATTGCGCCTCGCCGGAGAGGACGAGGACCAGCGATTCGGTCAGCGGCTGGTTGCGCTGGGCCGAGACCAGCAGCTTGCGGAAATCGCTGCGCCCACCGCTGCGGGTCAGGTTGGCACTGCCGGATTCCGTGGCGTTCAGGATGTCCAGACCCTTGGACAATTCCGCCGTCAGCAGGTTCGACCCGCCCCAGCCGTCTGCGAAATCGTAAGCGACATTGGCGGCGACGATGCGCAGCCGGTCCTGCGACAGCTTGTCGCCCAGCGCATCGGTGCGGCTGTCGCGGATGGTGAAACTGAGGCCGGCGCGCAGCGTCTCCGTCCGGCTGCGGATGAAGGGATGCGCCACCGCGATGCGGCCGGAGGTGGTCAGGCTATAGAGATCGAGCGGCCGCACGCTGTCGCCGGGCTGCGACCAGGAACGGCGGACGCCATACTCCACCGTCGTGCCTTCAGAATCGATTGGCACCAGTTGCCCAACGTCGAAGAACCGCAGTTCGCGGAGCTGCGGGGTGACGATGCCCTGGGCGGTGGTGCGTTCGAACAGGCCGAGCTGGTCCTCGACGCTGGCGACGCCGGTCAGTTGGAACGGACCGATCGAGCGGGTGCCGCGGTTGTCGAGCGACAGGAAGCCATTGAAGGGCGTGCGCTCCAGCGCCAGCGTCAGGCGCGAGGCACCGGGGGTGTCCGGCGACGCCTCCAGCACCGTCTTCACCGCGACGCCGGGCAGGTCGTCGGCCAGCAGGACATAGCGCTCCATATCCGCCATGCGCAGCGGCCGGGAAGCCTTGATCTTCTCCCTCATCCGCCGCAGCAGGCCGAGCCGGTCGGTCGCCTCGCCCTGGATGACCACCTCGTCGACGTAGCCTTCCACCACCTGCAGGCGGACGACGCCGTCGCGGATGCGCTGGGCCGGCACCACCGCCTGGGACAGCACATAGCCGTCGTTGCGGTAGCGCGCGGTGATGGCGTCGCGGATGGCGTAGAGGTCGGCCAGGGTGATCGGCTTGCCCAGCTTGTCGTGCCACAGGGCGGACAGGCTGACGCTGTCATAGACGCTGTTGCCGTCGATGCGGACTTCGCTCAGCGTCAGGGTGATGCGCTCGGCATCGCGGGGCGGCGGCGCCTTTTCCGGCGCCGGCATCTCGATTTCCGGCGAGGATTGCGGCACGGCCGGCCGTTCGAAGCGCTGCTCCAGACGATTGGGATCGAGCGAGGGCGGCAAAACCGGCGGCACCGTCTGGGCCAGCGCCGGCAGCGGACCGGCGACGCCCGCCAGCAGCAGGGCGGACAGGCGGGCGAGCCGATGCAGGCGTCGGGGCATGGGAGTGGGCATCGCGGTTCGGGACACGGCTTGTCGTCGTCCGGCTATTTGTCGGTAAGGGCGGTGACGCCGGCCCAGTCCGGCTCGGGCGTCCGGCCGATGCGCTTTTCCGCCTTGTGCAGCATCGCCAGGGCAGCGCCGTCGGTGGCGACCAGGGCGCGGAAGCCGGCGGCGGCGGCCTCGAACCGGCCGGCGCGCCAATGGTCGAGGGCGGTCGCGTAGGCGGCGCGCTGGGCGCGGTCCTCCGGATCGGCGCGGCGGGCGTCGGACAGCGGCTCGAACACTTCGACCGGTTCGCTGCGGCCGACGACCTGCACGATGTCGAGCGCGCGGAAGGCCTCCGGGTCGCCATGGTGGCGCATCGTCTCGCCGCTGACCATCAGAACGGTGTTGTAGTATTTGTTGGCGCCCTCCAGCCGCGAGGCCAGATTCACCGTGTCGCCCATCACCGTGTAGTTGAAGCGGCGGGGCGAGCCGATGTTGCCGATCAGCGCCGGCCCGGTGGCGATGCCGATGCGGTTGGAGCCGCGCCCGCTGGCGGTCGCCAGCAGGGTCGGGTCGTCCGCCATCGCCTGACGCATCGCCAGCGCCGCCGCCACAGCGGCGCGGGCATGGTTGTCGATGGCATAGGGGGCGCCGAACACCGCCAGAACGGCGTCGCCGATGTATTTGTCGACGAAGCCGCCATGCGCCTCGATGATGTCGGTCATCACCGTGAAATAGCGGTTCAGCACGGCGACCAGGGCTTCCGGCTCCATCCCCTCCGACATCTTGGTGAAGCCGGCGATGTCGCAGAACAGGATCGACAGGTCGCGCTCCTCCCCGCCCAGGCTGGGCGACTGGCCCGACGCGATCATGTCGTCGATCAGGGACCCCGGCAGATAGAGCTTGAAGGCGTTGCGGATGTGCCGCTGGTCGCGGTCCAGCACCGCGAAGCGCAGACCCAGCGCCAGCGGGAAGACCAGCAGCGCCGCCAGCGCCGCCTGCAGATAGGGCAGGACCAGCCCGCCCTGGAAGGCCTCCACCGCCACGCCGCTCCACCCCGCCAGCAGCAGGAGCAGGCCGGCTGCGGCCACCGGCGGCCGGGTCGCCAGCGTCACCACGGCGGCCAGTCCGGCCAGCAGCAGGACCAGCGCCGCGGCGGCCGGCCGGCCGGTCTCCGCCAACGCATCGTGCGCCATCAGGTTGGAGATGGCGGCGGCATGGATGTAGACGCCGGGAATGCTGTCGCGGGTGCGGCCGGCGACATACAGCCCGCTCATCACCGGCAGGGCGCAGCGTTCGGGAAGATTCACCCCCTCCGGCTTGGTGACCCAGCGGTTGGAGGAGAGCTTGCGGTCCTCCACGTCCAGCACCGTACCGACCATCACCGCCTTGCCCTTGAAGTGGCTGGCGAAAAAGTCGGACTTGCCGGCCTCGGCGCAGGCATACAGGTCGGCCAGCGAATAGGTCGGGATGGCGCCGGGCGCGGTGGCGTGGTTGACCAGCAGCCGGTTGCCCTCCCCGCCCGGAATCCGGTAGCCGGCCAGCGTGGCGGAGCCGTCGGCCCCCCATTCCAGTGGCGCCTTCAGCGCGCGCGACGCCACCTCCACCGCCATGCCCGGCTCGGCCTTCGGCCTGCCGTCGGGGCCGGCCACGGTCAGCGTCAGCGGCACGCGGCGCAGCACGCCGTCGGCATCCTCCACCAGATTGACCGAGCGGACATTGTTGACCCCGGCGGCGATCATATAGCCGCGGTAGGGCATCAGCGGGTCGCTCTGATGCTGCACCTTGGCCAGCACCAGCCGTCCCTCCTTGCCGCCGCGGCGCAGGGTCAGCAGGTAGTCGCGCTCGAATCCGGGGATCAGCGTCTCGACCGAGGTCGGGTGGACGAGGTCGAGGCCGATGGCCGCCGCCCCGCCGTCCAGCATGGCGCCGAGCACGGTGCCCAGCCGCGGACCCCACAGCGCCTGCGGCGTGCCGGCGAAGGGCGGGCGGCGATAGGTCTCCTCGTCGATGCCGACCACCACCACCGGCGACGGATCGGGGGCCGGCCGGGGGCCATGCAGCCGCTCCCGCAGCCAATAGAGGCTGTCGATCGACGGCCCCTGCAGCGACGACGAGGCGGCCAGCACCAGAAGTGATGCCACGACCGGCGCCACCGCGCCGAGCAGGACCAGCCGGACGCGCCGGGGCAGCCTCATCCTAGTCAACGGTCGTGCCCGCCGCTCAGAAGCGGATCAGGCGGCCGAGCGCCGGACCGCCGCCGCCGGCGGCCTTCTCGTCGATCTTCACGATGAAGGACTTCTGCCCGGTGGAAACCTTGTAGAGGCCGCCCGGCTCCAGCCCGCTGCCCTTCTTCGCGGTGTCCAGCGTGGTGCCGGGGACATTGACGGTCGTCAGCGCGATGCCCTGCACGTCCAGCCGGTCGATGGTGACGGGGCCGGGAGCCGACAGGATCAGTACCGGATGGGTCTTGAACAGGGTCAGGTCCGGCTTCGGCAGCGGCGCCTTCATGCCCGGCAGGGCGATGGGCGCGCTGCGGAAGACGGTCACCCCCGCCTTGCCCGCCTCGTTGGAGGCCAGCAGCAGCTTGCCGCCGTCGCAAGGCAGCGTGTGGCGGTCGATGCTGCCGCCTTCCACCGCCGACTCGCGGGCGCCGACCGTCACCGAGCCGCCGGTGATCGTCTCGTTCACGCAGGATTCCAGATAGCTCAGCGTCAGCGTCTGGCCGGACTTCAGCGCCACGGTGCGGCCGGCCGCCAGGTAATCCATCGGCTGCACGCCGTCGACGCCGTCCGACACATCCTCGACCAAAGCGGTGGGAGCGCCTGCGGCCGGAGCCGGATCGGCGGCGAGCGCCAGCGGCGACGCAGCCAGCAGGAGCAGGGATCCTGCGGCGATGGCGCGGCCGGGCATCCGAAGGACAGGCATCTGGAACGCGACGGACATGGAAAACGGCCTCCCGGTCAGTGCAGGGGGTCGTGCCCCATGCGGACGGTTTCAATACGGCTGCGTACCCTTTAGCGAAGTTACCGAGTTACTTCAAATCCAATACGTCGCCGGCGGGCAAGGTCACGGGCGGGCCGCCAGTAAAGCCGGGGCGCTCCGCCGACACGCGATTGTCAAGGAAGTGAAATAAACCCGCCACACCGGCGTCATGACCACAGGCTAATATACACGTCCCGCGCGTGGCGGCCCTGCGGGCTGTGGCGGACGGACCGGACATCATTGGAGCGTCGCGACCGAACATGGGCACCGAACACATCGTCCGCTCCTTCGCGCAGGAATTGCAGCGCCTGTCCAACCTCGTCACCCAGATGGGCGGCGTCGCGGAGGCGCAGGTCGAAGCCGCGGTGAAGGCGGTGACCCGCCGCGACGTCGGGCTCGCCTCCCAGGTGATGCAGGCCGATGCCCGGCTCGACGCCTACGAACGCGACATCGACGCGGAGGCGGTGCGGCTGCTGGCCCTGCGCCAGCCGATGGCGCAGGACCTGCGCGAGATCGTCTCCGCCCTGAAGGTCTCCGCCGACCTGGAACGCATCGGCGACTATGCCGCCAACATCGCCAAGCGGTCGCTGGCGCTGGCCCAGGTGCCGGTGGTGCGGCCGGCCGCCGGCATCCCGCGCATGGGCCGGCTGGTCGAGACGATCCTGAAGGAGGTGCTCGACGCCTACATCGAGCGCGACGTCGACAAGGCGATCGCCGCCTGGGAACGCGACGAGGAGCTGGACGACCTCTACACCAGCCTGTTCCGCGAGGTCCTGACCTATATGATGGAGGATCCGCGCAACATCACGCCCTGCACGCACCTGCTGTTCATGGCGAAGAATCTGGAGCGGATCGGCGACCACGCCACCAACATCGCCGAGATCATCCACTTCCTGGTGGTCGGCTCGCCGCTGACCGTGCTGCGCCCGAAGAATGACGGCAGCAGCTTCGCCGTGATCTCCCCCGCCGCTCCGGACACCGACCTGCCGCTCCCCCCCGACCTGGACGACGCCGGCCCGGCCGACGCCGGCTGAGTCCGGCTGCCACCAGCGCCCTCTCCCGACCCCCTTTTCTGCCCATCCGCCTGCGGTGAATCCGCCCGCGCAGGGGAGATACCGCCACCGTGCGGGGCTTTTCCGTTTGCATGCGGCGCGGGGGTCGGGTATTAGCCCGCCCCGTGTGCCCGACATTCGCCGCGGCATCCCTGTCCCTGCCTGCAACGAGACACGCTGGTCATGCCCGCCGACGCACTAAGCTCCGCCCTGCTTCCCGCCGGACTGCACGACGTGCTGCCGTCCGAAGCGGCGCATGAGGCGGCGGCCGTCGAACGCCTGCTGGCGGAATTCGCCGCGCAGGGTTACCGCCGCGTCGATCCGCCGCTGGTCGAGTTCGAGGAGAACCTGCTCTCCGGCCCCGGCGCGGCGATGTCCAAGCAGACCTTCCGGCTGATGGACCCGCATTCGCAGCGGATGATGGCGGTCCGCGCCGACATCACCCCGCAGATCGCCCGCATCGCCACCACCCGCCTGAAGAACGAGGCCCGGCCGCTGCGCCTGTGCTACGCCGGGCAGGTGCTGCGGGTGAAGGGATCGCAGCTGCGCCCCGAACGCCAGTTCACCCAGGTCGGCGTCGAGCTGATCGGCGCCCTGGAGGCGGAGGCGGATGCCGAGGTGGTGCTGCTGGCCGTCCAGGCGCTGACCGCCATCGGCGTGCCGCACCTGTCGGTCGACCTCTGCGTGCCGACCATGGTCTCGCGCATCTGCGCCGGCCTCGGCCTGGGCGAGGACGAGATCCGCCAGCTGCGCGCCGCGCTCGACCGCAAGGACTCCGCCGCGGTCGCGGCCGTCGGCGGCCCGGCGGCCAAGCTGCTCGAAACGCTGATGGACGCTTCCGGTCCCGCCGACCGCGCCATGCAGGCGCTGGCCGCGCTGCCGCTACCGGAAGGCGCCGAGAAGGACCGCCGCCGGCTGACCGACACGCTGGCCCTGCTGCGCGCGGCGATGCCCGACCTGACGGTGACCATCGATCTGGTGGAACATCGCGGCTTTGAATATCAGACCGGCCTCAGCTTCACCCTGTTCTCCCGCGCCGCGGGGGAGCTGGGCCAGGGCGGTCGCTACCGCGCCGGCGCCCAGGGCGAAGCCAAGGGCGATGGCCGTGGGGAGCCGGCGACCGGCTTCACGCTCTACATGGACACGCTTCTGCGCGCGGTTCCTGCGGCCAAGGCCCCCGGCCGGGTGTATGTGCCGCATGGCAGCGGTTGGGAGACGGCGCGCAGGCTGCGGGCCGACGGATGGGTGACGGTCGCCGGGCTCGCCCCGGTGGCCGATGCGGCCGCGGAAGCCAAACGGCTCCAGTGCGGCCATTGGCTGGCCGGCGGGGACGTCAAGCCGGCCGGATAAGCTTGGGTTCGATGAGCTTGGGTTTAGGGTGAACGGACCCCCACGCCGCGCGGATGGTGCCCTGCGGTGGATCGGGTGGTTGAGCGGTTCCTTTTGAAGTTTTGCGGAGACGAGAGATGGCCAACGTTGCGGTGGTCGGCGCCCAGTGGGGCGACGAGGGCAAGGGCAAGATCGTCGACTGGCTGTCCAGCCGGGCCGATGTGGTGGTGCGCTTCCAGGGCGGTCACAACGCCGGCCACACGCTGGTGATCAACGGCGTCGAATACAAGCTGAGCCTGCTGCCGTCCGGCGTGGTGCGCCAGAACAAGCTGTCGGTCATCGGCAACGGCGTCGTCTTCGACCCGTGGGCCTTCATCCGCGAAGTGAACGCGATCAAGGAAAAGGGCGTCTCCGTCACCCCGGAGAACCTGATCGTCGCCGAGAACGTGCCCCTGATCCTGCCGGTGCACAGCGCGCTGGACAAGGCGCGCGAAGAGGCCAAGGGCGCCGGCAAGATCGGCACCACCGGCCGCGGCATCGGCCCGGCCTATGAGGACAAGGTCGCCCGCCGCGCCATCCGCCTGTGCGACCTGACCGACGACGCCGTGCTGGTGGAGAAGGTCGACGCCCTGCTCGCCCACCACAACGCGCTGTTCCGCGCGTTGGGCGCGCCGGAGATGACCCCGGCCGACATCCTGGATCCCCTGCGCGAGATCGCGCCGCAGGTCCTGCCCTACGCCGCCGTCGTCTGGAAGCAGCTGGACGAGCTGCGCCGCGCCGGCAAGCGCATCCTGTTCGAAGGCGCCCAGGGCACGATGCTGGACATCGACCACGGCACCTACCCCTACGTCACCTCCTCCAACACGGTGGCCGGCAACGCCGCCGCCGGCAGCGGCATGGGGCCGCGCGCCGTCGGCTATGTGCTGGGCATCTGCAAGGCCTACACCACCCGCGTCGGCTCCGGCCCCTTCCCGACCGAGCTGCTGGACGACATCGGCGAGCTGATCGGCCAGAAGGGCAAGGAGTTCGGCGTGGTCACCGGGCGCAAGCGCCGCTGCGGCTGGTTCGACGCCGTCATGGTCCGCCAGGCGGTCAAGACCGGCGGCATCGACGGCATCGCGCTGACCAAGCTGGACGTGCTGGACGGCTTCGACGAGATCAAGGTCTGCGTCGGCTACAAGCTGGACGGCAAGGAGATCGACTATTACCCGTCGAACGCCGGTTCCCAGGCCCGCGTCGAGCCGATCTACGAGACCTTCGAAGGCTGGAAGGACACCACCCGCGGCGCCCGCTCCTGGGCGGAGCTGCCGGCCCAGGCGGTCAAGTATGTCCGCCACATCGAGGAACTGATCCAGGCCCCGGTCGCCCTGCTGTCGACCAGCCCGGAACGCGACGACACCATCCTGATGACGGACCCCTTCGCCGACTGATACGGCGGGGTTCTGCCAAGCAAAAAGGGCCGGCACTTCGCCGGCCCTTTTCGTTTCTACAAACGTGATAGAATCAGGTGCTCCTTCGGCCGTCATTCCCGCGAAGGCGGGAATCCAGCCGACGGAGCACCTCATCCGCAACGTTCCCTGGATCCCCGCCTTCGCGGGGATGACGCAAAGTCCTTTTGGTCCCACGGGCTCAGGGACGCATCCGTTGTCCGCGGCTTCTCCGCTCACACCGAGCGGCTCAGCCCGCCATCGACCCGGATGTTCTGGCCGGTGATGTAGCCGGCGCCCGGCGAGGCCAGGAAGGCCACCGTCGCCGCGATCTCCTCGCTGCTGCCGTAGCGCTGCATCGGCACGCTCTGGCGCCGGTCCTCGGTCGCGGGCAGGCTGTCGATCCAGCCCGGCAGGACGTTGTTCATCCGCACATTCTCCGCCGCATACTGGTCGGCGAAGATCTTGGTATAGGCGGCCAGCCCCGCCCGCGCGACGGCGGATGTCGGGAACATCGCGCTCGGCTCGAACGCCCAGGCGGTGGAGATGTTGACGATGGAGCCCGCCTTCTGAGCCACCATGATCGGTGCCACCAGCCGGACCGCCCGCACGACGTTGAGGAAATAGACCTCGATCCCGCGGTGCCAGTCCTCGTCGCTGATCTCCAGCAGGGGACCACGCGGCCCGTGGCCGGCACTGTTGACCAGCGCGTCGATGCGGCCCCAGCGCTGCATCGTCGCATCGACCAGCCGCTTCAGGTCGTCGTTGGACTGGTTCGATCCGGTGACCCCGATGCCGTCCAGCTCCGCGGCCAGCGCCTCGCCCTTGCCGGAGGAGGACAGGATCGCGACCTTGAACCCGTCGGCCGCCAGCCGGCGCGCCGAGGCCGCCCCCATGCCGCTGCCCCCGGCCGTGACGACGGCCACCTTCTCTTCAGACATGCCGAACCCTCCCTGATCAATGGTTTGACCAACCATAAGGGGGGCTGCCTGCCGCCTCAAATGCGATTTCAGGGCGGGAAGCGGGTTCGGGAGACGGTCAGATGTCGAAGTTGGCGGCGATGCTGCCGGTGGACTGGCGGTGGCGCAGGGCGTCGGCCAGCGTCCGGTTGTCGAGCACGGAGGCGGTGGCGTCGCGGACCTGCAGCATCAGCCAGCGGACCGAGCAGGTCTCCGTATCGATACAATCCTCGCACGGCTTGAAGGAGCCCTTGCTGGCGCAGGGGAGCGGGGCGAGATGGCCGTCGATCAGGCGAATCACCTCGCCGAAGGTGATCTGGGCGGCGGGGCGGGCCAGCCGGTAGCCGCCGCTCTTGCCGCGCTTGGCGAACAGGATGCCTTCCTTGCGCAGTTCGACCAGGATCGCTTCCAGGAACTTGCGCGGGATATTCTCGCGCTCCGCGATGTCGGCGATCAGGATCAGGTCGCCGGTGTCCTTCTCCGCCAGCATGATGAGGGCACGCAACGCATATTTGGCTTTCTGCGACAGCATTCCGGCGGAATCCGTTTTATTGCGGCGGCGGTGGTTGGTCCGCCCCGATCTAAAGCTTCGGAGGTTAACATTTCGTGCCGGCCCGGTATTCCACCCAAAGGCGTGTTCCCGCCGGACGCCCGGACCTTAGCCAGTTTCGCCGGCCATTGCGACCGGCTTTGCGCGAATGGTTTGCGGCATCCGGCGCGGGCGCGTTAAGGTCCCTCGGCCCCAAGGGTCATTCCGCCGTTTCCACGCAGAGTCGAAGGTCAGGACATGCAGTACGCCATCGTTCCGGTCACCCCGTTCCAGCAGAACTGCACGGTGCTCTGGTGCCCCGAGACGATGAAGGGCGCCGCCATCGATCCGGGCGGCGACCTGGACCGCATCCTGGCGGCGGCCAAGGCGAAGGGCGTAACGCTGGAGAAGATCCTGGTCACCCACGGCCACATCGACCATGCCGGCGCCGTCGCCGATCTGGCCGACAAGCTGTCGCTGCCGATCGAGGGGCCGCACCGCGACGACCAGTTCTGGATCGACGGCATGCCGATGCAGAGCCAGATGTTCGGCTTCCCGCCCGTCCGCTCCTTCACGCCCGACCGCTGGCTGGAGGAGGGCGATACGGTGACCGTCGGCAACCAGACGCTGGAGGTCCGCCACTGCCCCGGCCACACCCCCGGCCATGTCGTGTTCGTCCACCGGCCGTCGAAGCTGGCCATCGTCGGCGACGTGCTGTTTCAGGGCTCGATCGGCCGCACCGATTTTCCCAAGGGCAACTACGCCGACCTCATCGCCTCGATCCGCGACAAGCTGTTCCCCTACGGCGACGACATCGCCTTCATCCCCGGCCACGGCCCGATGTCGAATTTCGGGGAAGAGCGGCTTTACAATCCGTTTTTGAACGACTGAACGCTACGCGCCCTCAATCCACCATCGGCTCGTCGCCCAGCAGCAGGTCGATGCGGCGGCGCAGGCTGATGAGTTCGCGGCGCTGCATGTCGTCGACATAGGCGCGGTGCTCGCGCGGATCGCCCAGCCGGGCGGTCGCGCGGCGCAGCGCGTCGAGGAAGCGGCCGACCGCCGACATGGTGCGCAGCGACGGTTCCTTGGCGGCGTCCTTGCGGCTGCGGGCGGCCTGGACGGTGCCGTCGCCGGCCTTCACCTGCTCCCACAACGCCATCTGCTCGTCCAGATCCTTGATCCAGGCGATCTCGATCAGGGTGGAGCGCGAGACGTCGTGGTGGGCGGCGGCATATTCCTGCTTTATCGTCTCCGGCAGGCTGTTCAGCCGCAAGGTGTGGCTGACGTTGCTCTGGCTCTTGCCGATGATGCGGCCGAGTTGTTCCTGGGTGTAGCCGAAGCGGTCGATCAGGCGGGACAGCGCCTCCGCCAGTTCCAGCGCATCCAGATCGACGCGCTGCACATTCTCCACCAGCGTCAGCTCGTCCGGATTGCCGGAGGTGACCAGCGCGTAGATGGTCGCCAGCCCCAGCATCTCATGCGCACGCAGCCGCCGTTCGCCGGCGACCAGCCGATGGCCGCCCACGACCTCCTGCACCAGGATCGGCTGCTTCAGCCCGTAATGCGCAATCGAGTCGGCCAGACTCTGCATCTCCTGCGGGTCGAAATGGCGGCGCGGCATGCCCGGATTGCGCATCACCCGTGCGACGTCGAGTTCCAACAGCCGGGGCGGCTTGCCCGTATCGTCGAACAGATCCGAATGATCGGGTGCGAGCGTCGGCATGTCCTGTTCCGGTCCCCTGGTCCCCTGTCCGTCCGGCGTCCTTCCGGTTCCGCAACGGTGCCCGGCGGTCACGGCCCTGTCAACGGTGCAGTGGAAGAAAAGGAGAACATTGCCGTTGCGGTTCGCCGGAGCGGGCACGGCCCGGTCCTCTCCCACTCTTCCGGCTAACCCATCGGGGGGATGTCCAATGGAAATACTCGGTGAAAAGGATCCGTCATTGCAGCGTCACCGTTTTGTTAAACGATCATTCAAAATCCATTCGGCTGGCGCAATGAAACGTAACTCAGTAAAAAGGGTTGAAG
Organism: Azospirillum sp. Sh1; assembly: GCF_008365135.1. Lineage (NCBI taxonomy): Bacteria > Pseudomonadati > Pseudomonadota > Alphaproteobacteria > Rhodospirillales > Azospirillaceae > Azospirillum > Azospirillum sp. Sh1. The sequence continues at coordinate 15,144 of NZ_VTTK01000031.1, forward strand.
CAGAGCCGAGGAATTGATCCGGCGTCTGTTGGGAGGTCGGTCGATGTCACTTGCTGAACGCAAGCTTTTTGTAGAGCGCTGGATTCGCTCACCCCTGAAGGTCGCGTCGGTAACTCCAAGCGGTCCTGAACTGTGCCGCGCCATGGCGAAGGCCGCCCACTGCGATCCCGGTCGCCGCGTTGTGGAGTTGGGTCCGGGCACCGGTCCGGTCACCTCCGCGCTGCTGGCCCATGGCGTCACTCCCGACAATCTGCTGATGGTGGAACTCGACCCCGCCTTCGCCGACCATCTGTCGATTCTGCACCCCAACGCCACGGTGGTGCGCGGCGACGCCACGCGCGTCCACCGCATCGTCCAGGCCCATGGCTGGGAGACCTGCGACGCGGTGGTGTCGGGCCTGCCGCTGATCGCCATGCCGCTGTCGGTCCAGGCCCGCATCGTGCGCGGCGCATTTTCCGTGCTGGCGCAGGACGGCGTTTTCGTGCAATTCACCTATGGTCCCTTCGCCCCGGTCAATCCGGAACTGATCCGGCGGCTGCGGCTGAAGCCGCGGCGTCATGCCTGGATCGCCCGGAACCTGCCGCCGGCGTCGGTCTGGACTTTCCGCCGGCTGCCCTGACGACGAGTCATTTTGACCGCTGACACTGTATTGGACGAAGCGCGCGCCCTGATCGACGCGCGCCGTTACCGCCCCGCCCTGCGCCTGCTGCGCGGCGATGCCCTCCCCCACGGGCTTGCCAACGGACTTGCCAACAGACTTGAACGTCTGCATCTGCTGGGGCTGGCCCATCTCGGCCATCGCGACGCCCCGGCGGCCATCGCCTGCCTGCGCCGCGTTCTGGCCCACCGGCCGGACGATCCGGACCTGCTGTCGGCCCTGGCCCAGGCCCATCAGGCCGACAACGCCCCCTTCCCCGCCGTCCGCTGGTTCGAACGCGCCGCCTGGGTCACGCCCGGCGAAGCGACACTCACCGCATCCCTGGCCGGGGCTCTGCGCCGCGATGCCCGCTATGGTGACGCGCTGGCCCTGGCACTGGCGGCGATCCAAGACGGAGACACTTCGCCCGACATCCGCTATGAGGCGGCGATGGCCGCAGCCTATCTCGGCGAGGATGCGGAGGCGCTGGCCCATTTCGACGCGTTGCTGGCCGACGATCCCGAACATGCCGCCGCTTGGTTCGGCAGCCATGCCCAGGCGCTGCACCATCACGGCTCCGACGAGGCGCTTCGCCGCCTGCGCCGCGCCACCCGCTGCGGCGGCGCCAACGGCAAATACTGGGGCTATCTCGCCGCCACCCTGCGGCTGCTCGGCCGCACTGCGGAGGCCGACGCCGTCGAGGATACCGAGATCGGCGACAACCCGAAGCGCCGGCCGCTTCCCGACGGCGCCAAGGCGCTGCTGCCGAAGCTCTCCTCCGACTTCCGCCTGTTCGGCAACAGCGGCCGGCTGCTGCGCCACGCGCTGGCCTGCACCGCGACTTCCGGTCTGGTTCTGGAGTTCGGCGTGCGGCGCGGCACCTCGCTCAACCATATCGCCGATGTGGCTGGGCAGGAGGTCCACGGCTTCGATTCGTTCGAGGGGCTGCCGGAGGGCTGGGTCAACTCCCCCCGCGGCGTGCTGACCACCGGCAGCCAGTTGCCGCCGGTGCGCGACAACGCCCGCCTGCATGTGGGGTGGTTCGAGGACAGCCTGCCGCCTTTCCTCGCCGCCCATCGGGGGCCGGTGCGCTTCGTCAATGTCGACAGCGACATCTACGCCTCAGCCCGCACCGTGCTGACCGCGTTGGCTGACCGGGTACGGCCGGGAACCGTCATCGTCTTCGACGAGTATATCGGCAACCGCAGCTGGCGCGACGACGAATACCGGGCGTTCCAGGAATTCGCCGCGGAGAACGCGGTCCGCTACGAGTATTTCGCGGCCAGCCCCTACACCAAGCAAGTGGCGGTGCGGATGCTGGGGATCGGAACCTGAACAAGGGCTGCGGCAGAGGGGGCAATGCCCCTCCGCCGCAAATACCAACTCACCCCGCCGCCTTCAGCTGACGGCGACGCGCGTGCAGGACCGGCTCGGTGTAGCCGTTCGGCTGGACGCGGCCCTTGAACACCAGATCGCACGCCGCCTGGAAGGCGATGCTGCCGTCGAAATTGCCGGCCATCGGCTTGTACAGCGGGTCGCCGGCATTCTGCTTGTCGACGACGGCGGCCATGCGCTTCATGACCTCCATCACCTGCGCCTCGGTGCAGATGCCGTGGTGCAGCCAGTTGGCGATGTGCTGGCTGGAGATGCGCAGGGTGGCGCGGTCTTCCATCAACCCGACGTCGTGGATGTCCGGCACCTTGGAACAGCCGACGCCCTGGTCGATCCAGCGCACCACATAGCCGAGGATGCCCTGGGCGTTGTTCTCCAGCTCCTGCCGAATCTCGTCCTCCGACCAGTTGGGGCGGTCGGCGAGCGGGATGGTCAGGATGTCGGACAGGGATGCTGCCTGACGCTTGGCAAGCTGGTCCTGCACCTCGGCCACGTTCACGGCGTGATAGTGGGTGGCATGCAGGGTGGCGGCGGTCGGCGATGGGACCCAGGCGGTGTTGGCGCCGGCCTTCGGGTGGCCGATCTTGGCGACCAGCATGTCGGCCATCAAGTCCGGCATCGCCCACATGCCCTTGCCGATCTGGGCGCGGCCCTTCAGCCCGGCGCGCAGGCCGACATCGACATTATTGTCCTCGTAGGCCGAGATCCACTTGGTGGCCTTCATCGCCGCCTTGCGGACGACCGGGCCGGCCTCCATCGAGGTGTGGATCTCGTCGCCGGTGCGGTCGAGGAAGCCGGTGTTGATGAACACCACGCGGTCCTTGGCGGCGCGGATGCACTCCTTGAGGTTGACGCTGGTGCGGCGCTCCTCGTCCATGATGCCGACCTTGAGGGTGTTGCGGGCCATGCCCAGCAGATCCTCGACGCGGCCGAACAGCTCGTCGGCGAAGGCGACCTCTTCCGGCCCGTGCATCTTCGGCTTCACGATGTAGACCGAGCCGGCGCGGCTGTTGCGCAGACCGCCTTCAGCCTTAAGGTCATGCAGCGCGATCAGCGAGGTGAAGACGCCGTCGAGGATGCCCTCCGGCGCCTCGCTGCCGTCGGACAGCTTGACCATGTCGATGGTCATCAGGTGGCCGACATTCCGGACCAGCAGCAGGCTGCGGCCATGCAGGGTGACGCTGCCGGTCGGCGTGGTGTAGACGCGATCCGGGTTCAGCTTGCGGACGACGGTCTTGTCGCCCTTGGGGAAGCTCGCCTCCAGCGTGCCCTTCATCAGGCCCAGCCAGTTGCGATAGGCGACGACCTTGTCCTCCGCATCCACGGCGGCGACGGAATCCTCGCAGTCCTGGATGGTCGACAGCGCCGCTTCCAGCACCACGTCGGCGACGCCGGCCGCATCGTCCTTGCCGATCACGCTGCTGCGGTCGATGCGGATTTCGATGTGGGTGCCGTTCTGGACCAGCAGCACGGCCGACGGCGCCGAAGCCTCGCCCTGCCAGCCGACGAAGGCGGCCTTGTCCTTCAGGCCGGTCTTGCCGCCGCTCTTCAGCGTCACCGCCAGCGTGTCGCCCTCGACCGCGTAAGCAGTGGCGTCGGCATGGCTGCCCTCGGCCAGCGGAACGCTGTCGTCCAGGAACTTGCGCGCCCAGGCGATCACCTGCGCGCCGCGGGCGGCGTCATAACCGCCGGCCGCCGGGGTGCCCGGAATGGCGTCGGTGCCGTACAGCGCGTCGTACAGGCTGCCCCAGCGCGCGTTGGCGGCGTTCAGGGCATAGCGGGCGTTGGTGATTGGCACCACCAGCTGCGGACCGGCGAGATAGGCGATTTCCGGATCGATATTGCCGGTGCCGACGGCGAAGTCGCCGCCCTCCGGCACCAGATAGCCGATCTCGCGCAGGAAGGATTCGTATTCGGCCTGATCGAAGACCTTGCCGCGGCGGGCGACATGCCACGCGTCGATCTGCGCCTGCAGGCTGTCGCGCTTGTCCAGCAGAGCCTTGTTGCGCGGCGCCAGCTCGTGCAGGAGCTGGTCGAGGCCGGTCCAGAGACGGTCGGCGTCGACACCGGTCCCCGGCAGCGCCTCGTCATTGATGAAGTCGTACAGCGGCTGGGCGATTTCGAGGCCGCCACGGCGGATCCAGTTGCTCATCTCGTTGCGTGTCCCATTCTCTTGCGCTCGGTTCGCAGACTCCTCTCCGGGAGTCTTGGTTCATCGGTTATCGCGTCTTCCCCGCGAGCCGGTCAACACAATGTCGCACCGCAGCGTATGGAGAAATGGTAGCAGGCGGCCGGCGCCGGATATGCGGTGATCAGAGTTTAGGTATTTCCAGGCTACCTGCTGAGAGACGCTTCAAATTTGCCTACTTCCGCATCAAATCTCACCATGCACTTTTTTCAGCCGTCATTCCCGCGAAGGCGGGAATCCAGCTGTTTCGGTCACTCATCTGCGGAGTTTCCTGGTTCCCCGCCTTCGCGGGGATGACGGCCGATGAAGGCGGCTGAAAACCTGTACACACTCACGCCAGCAGATTCAGCGCCGCGGCCGGCTGGACGGCCGGATCGGCGGTCGATGGCATGGCCGGCATCTCCGCACTTTCCGCATCGCCGCCGAGCAGTCCGGCCACGGCAAGGGCTTCGCTGGACCCGAACGCCGCGGCGCGCAGGGCGTTGACCTCCTTCTGGGCGGCTTCGACCATCTTGTCGTCGGCCTTGAAGCCCTCCCGCCGCTCGCGCCGCCGTTTCTCCGACTCGTCCAGCATGTTGGCAGCCTTCGCCTCGCCGATGATGCGCTTGGAGGTGGCGAGCACCCCCTCCACCCGCTGGCCGAAGGTGTCGGCTTCGCGGTAACGCGACATCTTCACGGCGTTGTCGGCCATCAGCTGCTGGATCATCGCGCTTCGCCCGCCGGTGCCGGCAGTCGCGGCGGCAGACGGGCCGGCGGCGGACGGATCGGCGTCGGATGGGCCGGCGGAGGTCATTCCCCCATTGCCCAGGCCCGACAGCACGTCCTCCACCATGCGGGCGATGTCATCCGGCAGCTTGCCGTCCCGCACCTCCGCCGCGCCCGCGGACTGAAAATTCGCATCGGCACAGGCATCCGCAGCCATCAGGTCGGCCGCGCTTTCCGCAGAACCGGCGGCGGCCGAAGCCCCCTCCCCCGTCGAAATGCCGATGGTCAGCGTCACTTCGGTCTGCTGCAGGGTCAGGCTGGTGGTGCTGCGGGTGATCGTCGTCTCCGACGACAGCATCGTGCTGCCGCCGGTGGCGGCGCTGGTATCGCCGGGCAGCCCCATCTCCGCCGCGGCCTTGATGCCGGCACCATATTCCTTGGCGGCGCGCCCGGCCTCGCGCGCCAGCAGCGCCGCCTCCCGCGCCAGGGTCGCCAGCTTCTGCGGATCGCCCTGGGCGAAGCGCATCGCCAGCTTCAGTTGCTCGATCTTGCGTTCGACCTGCTCAAGCCGGGCGGCGGCGGCCTGCTTGGGCCCGCCGACCCGCCTCGCTTCCTCCAGCGCCGCCCGGGCGCTGGCATGGTCGCTCTGCCATTTGGCAGCGGCCTGGGTCAGCGCCTGCGCCCGCTCCGCCTTCTGGGCGAGCTGGCCCTGGGCGTCCTTCGCCCGAAGCTCCTTCTCCCACGGCTTCTTCGCCTGCTGCAGGCGGAAAAGTCCGGCCTGACCGTCGGCCACCACGCTGAAGACGCTCATGCCGCCATCCCCCGGTCCGGCCGCACCGACTTGTTCGCGGCAAAGTTTAGCACAATCGGAGAAACTGTCCATTTCGCGCAGCGCCCGCGTGGAACCCCGAAGGCTTGGCTGGTGTTTCCCTACCGACACCCGATTCCGCAACGGGCGGTTTGATGCCGCAGGCGCGGAGCCGCGGAATACCGGAATCCCCGAGGAGGAAAGACAAGATGCCGAACCGCGACATGACCGGCACCGGCGGACCGAACCCGACCGGCTCCACCACCGGAAGTTCCACCACCGGAAGTTCGCAGACTGGAAATCTCGCCGCCGGCAGCTCCACCCTCGGCAACAGCACGTCGGGCGGGCGCAGCGGCGTCGAGGATATCAAGAAGACCGTCAGCCGCGCCGCCGACGATGCGATGGCCACCGGGAAGGAGACGCTGGGCAATGCCCAGGGCCGTATCCGCTCCCTCCTGGAACAGCAGACCGGCCGCGCCGCCGACCAGCTGGGCGGGGTCGCCAACGCCCTCCACAAGGCTGCCGAGCAGTTGAACGAGGAGAATGGCGGCGTGGTCGCCGATTACGCCGAGCAGGCGGCCAGCCGCGTCGAGCGGGTCGCCGACATGCTGCGCGACGCGAATGTCGACGACATCGTCGGCGAGGTCGAGGGCTTCGCCCGCCGCCAGCCCGAAGTGTTCATCGGTGCCGCCTTCGCCGTCGGCTTCCTCGCCGCGCGCTTCATCAAAAGCTCCGGCGAGCGGCGGATGCACCGCACTTCGACCTCCAGGCAAGGCAATGCGCACCCGTCGCAGTCCGTGCGCACCGCGCGTGGTTCCGCCTACGACACCGGCCGCGACATGAATCGCGACACCGGCCGCAGCTCCGGCCCCAGCCGCGGCATGGCCGGCGGCATCGGCGAGTCCGTCAGCCGCAGCATGCCATCCCACCCCGCCGACACGCCGACGACCGGGTCCTCCGCCGTCAACACCGGCAACCTGGCCGGCCGCATGGAGTCGGAGCGCGCTTCGGAGCGCCTGGGTGAACCGAAGCAGGCCGCCGGCCGCATCGGCATGCCGCTGTCCACCGCCCCGGCCTCCGTCACTGGCCGCGGCACCGGGGCATCGCCCGATACGGCGCTCGGCACCAGCACCGTCGGCACCCCCGGCGGCACCCCCGGCGGCACCCTGGGCGGCACGACCGGCAGCACCGGCAGTGCCATGAACTCCGGCACCACCGGCGTCGGCGGGACCCAGGGCGGGACCACCTCCTCCACCTCCAAGCCGCAGGGACAGCGTCCATGAGCGCCGCCGAGAACCGCTATGACGAGCCGCGGGATCCTCGGCAGGACCGGCCGCTCGCCGGCCTGTTCGCCGATCTCGCCCGCGAATCCGCCAACCTTGCCCGATCCGAGATCGCGTTGGCGAAGGCCGAGCTGACCGACAAGGCCAGCGAGGCCGCCGGCGGCGTGGCCTTCATCGCCGTCGGCGGACTGATCGCCTTCGCCGGCGTTCTTGTCCTGCTTGCCGCCGCGGTTCTCGGCCTGTCCAACGTCCTGGCCCCGTGGCTGTCCGCGCTGATCGTCGGCGTGGTGGTTCTGCTGGTCGGCGGCATCCTGGCCTATGTCGGCAAGAACCGGCTGAGCCCCGCCAACCTCCGCCCCCGCCGCACGATCAACACGCTGGACGAGGACAAGCGCTGGGCCAAGTCCCAGCTTGCCCGCTGAGGGGCCGGCCGATGACGGACGACGTTCATAAATCAGCAGCGGGTCCGCAGGATCTCGACGCCCTGGAGGGCGACATCCGCGCCAGCCGCGCGCGCATCGGCGGCACCGTCGAGGCGCTGCGCGACCGCAGTTCCCGTCTGCGCGACAGACTGACGCGGTGGTCTCCCCAATCCCTGATGGAGAATTCCATGAAGCACACCTATTCGCCGTCGCAACAGTCGGACCGCTATGAGAGCGGCCAGACCGTCCATTCCCGGCAGTCGCACTCGTCGGGATCGATGCTCGACAGCATGACCAGCAATCCGATCCCGCTGGCCCTGGTCGGCATCGGGCTGGGCTGGCTCGCCCTGTCGAGCACGGGCTACGACCGCCGCATCGCCCGGTCCAGCACCGTCCGCAACGCCCGCCACCGCATGGGCGACGCCGTGGACTACGCCCGCGAATCGCTGAGCGACGCCACCGACAGCGTCCGCCATGCCGCCAGTTCCGCCTATGACAGCGCGTCGGGCGCGGTCAGCTCCGCCTACGACAGTGCAACGGGCACTGTCAGCGGCATGATGGGCGGGTCGGACGGCGACCATGCGTCGGGCCGGGGTGACAACCGGGGCGATCTCCACGGCCAGCGGCAGTCTCAGTCCTATGCCAGCCGCGGCATGTCGCGCCTGTCCTCCATGGCGCCGTCGACCGACCATCTGCGCCACCGCGCGCATGACATGTCGACCGGCTTCTGGGAACTGGTGGAGGACCATCCCATCGTCGCGGGCGCCATGGGCGTGGCGCTGGGTGCGGCCATCGGCGCCGCCCTGCCGGGCACCCGCTATGAGAAGCAGTGGGTGGGCGAGTATGCCGACGAGGCGACCGAGCGCGCCAAGGCCATCGCCATGGACGCGCTGGATCGCGGCACCCGCGCCGCCCAGGCCGCTGCCGAGACGGTGGTCGAGTCGGCCAAGGAGGATGTCCGCGACGTCGTGTCGGAGGCCACCAACGCCGCCCGCGAGGAAGTGAAGAAGCCGGGCTGACCTCCAGCCCGAGCTTTGCCGGACCAACCCCGCGCCGCCACCGGCGCGGGGTTTTCCGTATTCGGGGCCCATCCCCCGCGACAAACCGTCGCACCGCGACGGGAATGCCGCGGCTTCGCGGTAGCGTGGTGGCAGGAGCGGCGCTATAACCGAGCAGCATTGACGGGTATTGCCGGCGCATCAGCCATGCAAACCCGCCAAACCGGCAGAAACCCTGCACTTTAATCGACAAACGCCCCTTGCCCCCCGAAGCAATCAGGACTAAATTGGTCCTGTATTCGAAACCGGGGTGAAACGGGGTGCGGGCATGATCCGGCTGAGCAAGCTGACCGACTATGCCATCGTCGTGTTGAGCGAGATGGCGCGCCAGGTCGGCACGGTCCATACCGTCGCCCATCTTGCCGACCGCACCGGCGTTCCCGCTCCCACCGTCGCCAAGCTGATGAAGGCGATGACCCCGGCGGGACTCACCACCTCGCAACGCGGCGCCGCCGGCGGTTATGCGCTGAGCCGGGCGGCCGATGCAATCTCCATCGCGGAAATCATCACGGCGCTCGACGGTCCCATCGCGCTGACCGCCTGCGTCGACGGTGCCGACAGCCAGTGCGGGGTGGAGCAACTTTGCCCCATGCGCGGCGGTTGGGAGAAGGTGAACCGCGCCATTCGCGGCGCGCTGGAGGAGGTGACGCTGGCCGACATGATGGCCCCGATCACCTTCCCGGCCCCGGCAGCCGCAACGACTTCCACAGCCGCCCAGCCGGCCCGCCCTGCGCACTGAACGGCGCGCACCGAACAGCATTCTTGAGAAGGACGAGGCAAAGCCATGGCCGCCCAACCGGAAACCGTCGAGCAGGTCCGCGCCGTCACGGAGCAGAAGTACAAGTACGGCTTCACGACCGACATCGAATCCGACGTCGCGCCGAAGGGCCTGAACGAGGACATCGTCCGCTTCATCTCCGCCAAGAAGGAGGAGCCGGAGTGGCTGCTGGACTGGCGCCTGAAGGCTTTCCGCGTGTGGCAGACGATGGAGGAGCCGCAATGGGCCGCCGTCAGCTTCCCGCCCATCGACTATCAGGATGCGCACTACTACGCCGCGCCGAAGAAGAAGGCCGGGCCGAAGTCGCTGGACGAGGTCGATCCCGAACTGCTGAAGACCTACGAGAAGCTGGGCATCCCGCTGCGTGAGCAGGAGATCCTGGCCGGCGTCGAGGGGTCGGAGGGCAAGAGCCCGGCGATCGCCGTCGACGCGGTGTTCGACAGCGTGTCGGTCGCCACCACCTTCAAGGCGAAGCTGGAGGAGATGGGCATCATCTTCTGCGCGATCTCCGAGGCGGTGCAGAAGCACCCGGATCTCGTGAAGAAGTATCTCGGTTCGGTGGTGCCCTACACCGACAACTATTACGCCACGCTGAACTGCGCGGTCTTCACCGACGGCAGCTTCGTCTACATCCCCAAGGGCGTGCGCTGCCCGATGGAGCTGTCGACCTATTTCCGCATCAACCAGGCCAACACCGGCCAGTTCGAGCGCACGCTGATCATCGCCGACGAAGGGTCTTACGTCAGCTATCTGGAAGGCTGCACCGCGCCCCAGCGCGACGAGAACCAGCTGCACGCCGCCGTGGTCGAACTGGTGGCGATGGACGACGCGACGATCAAGTACTCGACCGTCCAGAACTGGTATCCCGGCAACGCCGAGGGTGTCGGCGGCATCTACAACTTCGTCACCAAGCGTGGCGCCTGCCGCGGCAGGAACTCCAAGATCTCGTGGACGCAGGTGGAAACCGGCTCCGCGATCACCTGGAAGTATCCGAGCTGCATCCTGCAGGGCGACAATTCGGTGGGCGAGTTCTATTCGGTCGCCATCACCAACAACTTCCAGCAGGCCGACACCGGCACCAAGATGATCCACATCGGCAAGAACACCCGCTCGACCATCGTGTCGAAGGGCATCTCTGCCGGCAAGGCGCAGCAGACCTACCGCGGCTTGGTGAAGATCCTGCCCAGGGCGGAGGGTGCGCGCAACCACACCCAGTGCGACAGCCTGCTGATCGGCGACAAGTGCGGCGCCCACACGGTCCCCTACATCGAGAGCCGCAACCGCTCCGCCCGCATCGAGCACGAGGCGACGACGGCGAAGATCAGCGAGGACCAGCTCTTCTACTGCCGCCAGCGCGGCATCTCGGAAGAGGACGCGGTGTCCCTGATCGTCAACGGCTTCTGCAAGGAGGTCCTGAAGGAACTCCCCATGGAATTCGCCGTGGAGGCTCAGAAGCTGGTGGGCATCAGCCTGGAAGGCAGCGTGGGCTAGTCAATCAAACAGCACTTCTTGGGACCGTCATCCCCGCGAAGGCGGGGATCCAGGCGTTCGCATCGAGAGTGAAGGCAAATAACCTAGATCCCCGCCTCCGCGGGGATGACGGGTAGAGGTAGAAAAAGGGTTGACGGGATGGATGAGCGGTTCTTCGTCTACATCCTGGCAAGCCAAAGAAACGGAACTTTGTATGTCGGTATCACGTCGAACCTCGGACGCCGGATGATGGAACACCGGGATGGCATCATTCCGGGCTTTACGGAGCGATATGGTGTGAAACGCCTTGTCTATCTGGAGCCCTATGCCACTGCCGAAGAGGCCATCACACGTGAGAAGAGGCTGAAGAAGTGGAACCGGGACTGGAAGATCCGTCTGATCGAGGAACACAACCCCGACTGGGCGGATCTTTATGAGAGGTTGAACGCATAGGCGAGTTCCTCGGTAGGCCACGTCATCCCCGCGAAGGCGGGGATCCAGACTTGGGCCAGGATGCACTCACCGGGACGCCTGGATCCCCGCCTTCGCGGGGATGACGGCCGACCAAATGATGGTGTGGATTTAGGAAGAGAACGCTCGGAACCGGACGTGCCGGCGGCCTGAAGAAGACAACGAGGCGAAGACGATGATCGAAATCAAGAACCTGCACGCCACCGTGGACGGCAAGGAAATCCTCAAGGGCGTCGACCTGACCATCCGCCCGGGCGAGGTCCATGCCATCATGGGGCCGAACGGCGCCGGCAAGAGCACCATGTCCTACGTCCTGGCCGGCCGCGACGGCTACGAGGTCACGGAAGGCTCGGTCACCTATTACGGCAAGGACCTGCTGGCGATGGAGCCGGAAGAGCGGGCGGCCGAGGGCGTCTTCCTGGCCTTCCAGTATCCGGTCGAAATCCCCGGCGTCGGCAACACCACCTTCCTGAAGACCGCGATCAACGCCATCCGCAAGCATCGCGGCGAGAAGGAGCTGGACGCCATGCAGTTCCTGAAGCTGATCCGCGCCAAGACCAAGGCGCTTGGCATGTCGGACGAGATGCTGAAGCGCGCGGTCAATGTCGGCTTCTCCGGCGGTGAGAAGAAACGCAACGAGACGCTGCAGATGGCGGTGCTGGAACCGAAATTCGCCATCCTCGACGAAACCGACAGCGGCCTCGACATCGACGCGCTGAAGATCGTGGCCGAGGGCGTCAATGCCCTGCGCTCGCCGGAGCGTTCGATGCTGGTCATCACCCACTACCAGCGCCTGCTCGACTACATCATTCCCGACTATGTCCATGTGCTGGCCGCCGGCCGCATCGTGAAGTCGGGCGGCAAGGAACTGGCGCTGGAGCTGGAAAAGAACGGCTACCGCGACTTCGGCGCGAGCGAGGCGGCGTGATGACGGCGCAACATCCCTCCCCCCTTCATCCCATGACCTACTCGACGCGGGGCGCCGATCCGGCGACAGCGCCGGCCTTCCTGGCGCCGCTCGACCAGATGGGATCCGGCCTGCCCGGCAGCGGGTTGTCCTGGCTGAACGAACTGCGCGCCGCCGGGCGTGAGCGCTTCGCCGCCGTCGGCCTGCCGACGATCAAGAACGAGAGCTGGCGCTACACCAACCTGCGCGACCTTACCAAGCTGACCTTCCAGCCGGCCGCTCCCGCCGCCGCCGCGATCGACCTGCTGCCGACCGTCCGGGCCGAGGGGCAGGACGGCCCGCGTCTGGTCTTCGTCGACGGCCGCTTCCGGGGCGACCTGTCGTCGGTCGACGGGCTGCCGCCGCGTGTCGATCTGCTGAGCCTCGACGCCGCGCTGAGCACCCATTCCGGCCTGCTGGCCGACCATCTCGGCCGCCTCGCCGCGGCCGACGACCGTCCGCTGGTGGCGCTGAACAGCGCCTATCTCGCCGATGGTGCGGTCCTGCACGTGCCGGCCAATGTCCAGGTCGAACGGCCGATCGAACTGGTCTTCGTCTCGGTCGGGTCGGAATCGCAGGCGACCACCTGCCATCCGCGCATGCTGCTGATCGCGGAGGCCGGGTCGAAGGCGGTGGTGGTCGAACACCATGTCGGCCGCGGCGCCGGCACCACGCTGTCCAACCACGTCACCGAGGTGTTCGTCGGCGAAGGCGCCACGCTTCACCATTACAAGTCGCAGCGCGAAGGCACCGGCGCCATCCACCTGTCGCACATCGCGGCTACGGTGGCGGCCGGCGGCTGCTACGACAACTTCATCCTGACGACGGGTGCGAAGCTGTCGCGAAACGAGGTGGTCAGCCGCCTCGACGGCACCGAGGCGCGGACCCATGTCAGCGGCGGCTATCTTGTCCGCGGCACCCAGCATGCCGACACCACCACGCTGATCGTCCACGCCCAGCCGAACGGCACCAGCCGCGAGGTCTACAAGGGCGTCATCGACGACACGGCGCGGGCCGTGTTCCAGGGCAAGATCACCGTCTGCCCCGACGCGCAGAAGACCGACGGCTATCAGTTGAACCGCGCCCTGCTGTTGTCCGACGGGGCCGAGATCGACAGCAAGCCGGAACTGGAAATCCATGCCGACGACGTGAAGTGCAGCCACGGCTGCACCGCGGGCGAGTTGGACGACGACGCGCTGTTCTACCTGCGCGCCCGCGGCATCGACCGCGACACCGCCCAGGGCCTGCTGATCGGCGCATTCCTGTCGGAATCCCTCGAGGAGATCGCCGAGGAGTCGATCCGCGACGCCTTCCAGGGGATCGTGGCCGGCTGGCTGGAGGAGCAGAAGTAACCATGTCCGATGCCATCCTGAACCAAGCCTACGACGTGCAGCGGGTGCGGGAGGATTTCCCCATCCTCGCCCGCAGCGTCCACGCCAGGAAGGGAAAGCCCGGCAAGCCGCTGGTCTATCTGGACAGCGGCGCGTCCGCCCAGAAGCCGCGTCAGGTCATCCAGGCCATGACCCGCTTTCTGGAGGAGGATTACTCCAACATCCATCGCGGCGTTCATTTCCTGTCGCAGACCGCCACCGACCAGTTCGAGGCGGTGCGCACCAAGGTCGCGCGCTTTCTGAACGCGCCCAGCGACCGCTGCATCGTCTTCACCCGCAGCTCGACCGAGGCGATCAACCTCGTCGCATCCAGCTATGGCCGCACCTTCCTCAACGAAGGCGACGAGGTCATCCTGTCGATCATGGAGCATCACGCGAACATCGTTCCGTGGCAGCTGCTCCAGGCCGAGAAGAAGATCGTCATCAAGGTCGTGCCCTGCGACGAGGACGGCGTCCTCGACATGGACGCCTACAAGGATCTGCTGTCCGACCGCACGAAGCTGGTGGCGATCACCCACTGCTCCAACGTGCTGGGAACCGTCACCCCGGCCAAGGCCATCGCCAGGCTGGCGCATGAGCGCGGCGTCCCGGTGCTGTTCGACGGCAGCCAGGCGGTGGTGCACGGCACGGTCGACGTGCAGGACATCGACGCCGACTTCTACGTCTTCACCTCGCACAAGCTCTACGGCCCGACCGGTCTCGGCGTGCTGTACGGCAAGTACGACCTGTTGAAGAAGATGCCCCCCTACCAGGGCGGCGGCGACATGATCGAGAGCGTCAGCTTCGAGGGCACCACCTTCAAGGCGCCGCCGTCGCGCTTCGAGGCCGGCACGCCGCCGATCACCGAGGTGATCGGGCTGGGCGCCGCCATCGACTATGTCGAGGCGCTGGGCCGCGACGCCATCGCCGCGCACGAGCACGATTTGCTGCAATACGCGACGCAGCAGCTGTCGCAGATCGACGGCCTTCGCATCGTCGGCACCGCGCCCGGCAAGGGGCCGATCATCTCCTTCGCGCTGGAAGGCGTGCACCCGCACGATGTCGGCACCATCGTCGACCAGTATGGCGTCGCCGTGCGCGTCGGCCGCCATTGCGCCGAGCCGCTGGCCGAGCGGTTCGATGTCGGACCAACCGTCCGCGCCTCCTTCGGCCTCTACAACACGCGGGAGGAAGCCGACGCCCTCGTCCAGTCCCTCCAGGCGGTCAAGGAGTTCTTCGGAGCATGATGGACGATCTGCGCGAGCTGTATCAGGAAGTGATCCTGGACCACGGCAAGAATCCCCGCAACTTCCGCCATCCCGACGACGCCAATCGCGAGGCGAAGGGCGAGAACCCGATGTGCGGCGACCGCTTCATGGTCTATCTGACCCTGAAGGACGGGGTGGTCGACGACGTGGCCTTCCAGGGCCGCGGCTGCGCCATCTCCACCGCCAGCGCCTCGATGATGACGGAGCTGGTGCGCGGCAAGACGGCGGCAGAGGCGGAGAAGCTCTTCCATGCCTTCCACGAGCTGTGCACCCAGGACGAACCCGACATCCCCGAGGGTGTCGACGACGAGACCATGGAAAAGCTGATGGTGATGTCCGGCGTGCGCCAGTTCCCGGTGCGGGTGAAGTGCGCGACGCTGGCCTGGCACGCGATGAACGCGGCACTCCACGGCGAGGCTGCGGCCTCCAGCGACCAGTTTTGAGGGAAGGGGGATCGAAATGCCCGATGAAACCCTGACGCAGCGCCCGATCGCCCCGAACCCGGCCGAAGCCGAGGCGCAGTTGAAGGCCGACACGGCGAATGAGGCGTCCGAGTCCAAGGACTTCGCGCCGATGCCCAAGCCGCCCGAGGGTTACGACCCGCGGGAGGAGATCATGGATCGCGTCGTGGCGGCCATCAAGACCTGCTACGACCCCGAAATCCCGGTCGATATCTGGGAACTCGGCCTGATCTACCGTGTGGACATGGATGGTCAGCGCAATGTCGAGATTGATATGACGCTGACCAGCCCCATGTGTCCGGTGGCCGGCGAACTGCCCGAGCAGGTGCGCCAAGCCGTGCTGGGCGTCGAGGACGTCAACGAGGTCAAGATCGAACTGGTGTGGGAGCCGCCCTGGCACCAGGGCATGATGTCCGAAGAAGCCCGCCTGCAACTGGATATGTTCTGAGCCGTTTTAGGAGACCGTCACCATGGCCCGTTCCCTGCCCAAGGCGCTCACGATCACCGACGCCGCCGCGGAGCGCGTCAAGGCGCTGATGTCGAAGGCCACCGACGACATGGTCGGCCTGCGCATCGGCGTGAAGGCGCGCGGCTGCTCCGGCCTCAGCTACGACGTTCAGTATGCCAAGGAGAAGATGAAGTTCGACGAGGTGGTGGAGGACAAGGGCGTCACCATCCTGATCGACCCGGCCGCCGTCATGTTCCTGATCGGCAGCGAGATGGACTATGTCGACGACAAGTTCCAGACCGGCTTCGTCTTCAAGAACCCCAACGAAAAGGGCCGCTGCGGCTGCGGCGAGAGCTTCCACGTTTGAACGGCGGTGATGCGCCCTCTCCCCTCTTTTAGTCCCCTCTCCCCCCCGGGGAGAGGGTTAGGGTGAGGGGGGTGCGTGGCGGGACCTTTGTGGAAGGCACGCAGTGCATCCCCCTCACCCCGACCCTCTCCCCGGGGGGAGAGGGAGAATCGAGTGGGAAAATCCCCCTCACGACATCGGATTGGCCGGCTTCGGCATCTCAGGCAGCGGGATGAACTCGCCATTGTCCAGATCCGGCAGCTTCATCCGCCCGGCCCGCCAGTCGGCCTTGGCCTGTTCGATGCGCTCCTTCGATGAGGACACGAAGTTCCAGTCGATGAAGCGCTGACCCAGCGGCTCGCCGCCGATGGCCATGACGATGGATTGCGTGGCGGCGGTCAGCTGCGCCGGCTGGCCGGGGGCGAAGACGATCATCCGTCCGGCCTCGACGCGCTGGCCCTCCGCCTCCACGCTTCCCGCCACCACATAGACCGCACGCTCCCACCCGTCCTCCGGCAAGGACACCCGGGCGCCGGGGGCGAGATCCCAGTGGATGTAGAACAGCGGCGAATGGGTCTTCACCCCGGCCTTGGCGCCGAAGGCTTCTCCCGCCACCAGCCGGCCGCGAACGCCGCCCTCCTCGAACACCGGAAGGTCGCCGGTGCCGTAATGGCTGAAGGCCGGATCGGTCTCCTCGTCCGCTTCGGGCAGGGCGACCCAGGCCTGGATTCCATGCATCCGGCCGCCTTCCTGACGGGCGCGCTCGAACCGTTCGGAATGGGTGATGCCGCGCCCGGCGGTCATCCAGTTCACCTCCCCCGGCCGGATCGCCTGTTCGGAGCCGACGCTGTCGCGGTGCATGATCTCGCCCTCGAACAGGTAGGTGACGGTCGACAGCCCGATGTGCGGGTGGGGCCGCACGTCGACGTCGCGCGGCAGCCCAGCTTCGAAATCGACCGGCCCCATATGGTCGAAGAAGACGAAGGGGCCGACCATCCGCCGCTGAACGAAGGGCAGGATCCGTCCCACTTCGAATCCGCCGAGGCTCTTTCGGCGCTGCTCGATCACCATCTCCAGCATGGGGGCTCCTCCCGTCGGTTCAAATGTTTTGGGGGTCAGGCGTTCGGATCGCGCGGCACGGTCTGGATCACCTCGAACCCCTCGAATTCCGGTGGCCCGACATAAAGCGGCTTGCGGGCGCCGGCATTGCCATGGGCGTTGCGGAAGGCCTCAGACCGCGTCCAGTCCTGGAAGGCGGCTTCCGAGTCCCAAACGGTGTGGGAGGAATAGAGCCGGTACTCCTCGCGGTCCGGGCCGCGCAGCATGTGGAATTCGACGAAGCCCGGCACCTTGTGCAGATGGACCTCGCGGTTCAGCCAGACCTCCTCGAACTCCTGCTCGGCCCCGTGGCGGACCTTGAAACGGTTCATCGCGATGAACATGCGGTTTCCTTCCCGATTGGTCGACTGGCCCGACCCGGTCGAGGATAAGGGGCGAAGGCCCGACCGGCAATCGACCCGACGCCGCTCCCCCATATGCCCGATCAAAACCAGGGCCGGGACAGTGGGCGACTGCCAAGCAAACGCCGACTATCATTGTTTTCCATACACTTGCGGCGCGTTTTCTCTACCGCCGCCGCAGACCTTCGACGGCTGGGGTAGAATGCACCTCCCTCCCCTGCCCCGAAGGCCCCGGCATGCACCACACCCGCCAAGCCCCGACATCCCCAGCCGATCCCGGCGGATAGAACATTGAACAGTCGCCGCGGAGATGTTTCACGGTGTTCCAAACCTTCGGAACGGCGGAAGGCGTCGGACCATGGACTGCTGATACCGTTAAGCTCTAATATACGCAAAAGGGGTATAAGCACCGCGAACCGGGCGACCGACCAAGCGGCCAGGGGGGACGAAATGACTTCAGCAGGTCCAACGAAGACGGAGTCGTTGCAGGGTCGCACGAAACCGCCCGGCGCCATCGCGACGCTCGTCATCCTCTCCATTCCCTTCCTGCTGGTCCTTCAGGCCGCCCGTCTTCCCGGTTCGGTGGAGATCGCGCATTACCTGCCGCTGCACAGCTTCTTCGAAACCTTCGCCATCGCCGTCGCCGCCCTGATCTTCGCCATCGGCTGGCATTCCCACACCGCGGAGACTCCGCCGGCCCTGCTGGCCCTGTCCACCGGCTTCCTCGGCGTGGCGCTGCTCGATTTCGGCCATCTGCTGTCCTATGCGGGAATGCCCGATTTCGTGACGCCGTCGGGGCCGGAAAAGGCCATCGCCTTCTGGCTCGGCGCCCGGCTGATGGCGGCGGTTTCCCTGCTGATGGCGGCCACCCTGCCCTGGCGTCCGGGATCGGCGGCGCTGCGCTATCCGCTGATCGGCGGGGTGCTGCTGGCGACCGCCGCGATGTTCGTCGCCATATTGTGGTACCCGGACCTGCTGCCGCGCACCTATCTGCCGGGCCAAGGGCTGACGCCGCTGAAGGTGGCGGCCGAATATGCGCTGGTTCTCCTCTATGCCGGCGCCGCCCTGCTTTTTCACCGCCGCCGGCGCGAGGCGCAGACGTTGGACGTCCATCGCCTTGTCATCGCCGCCGTCGCCATTTCCATCAGCGAGATGTGCTTCACGCTCTATCTCAGCGTCTACGACCTCGCCAATGTGGCCGGGCACATCTACAAGGTCATCGGCTATTGGTACCTGTACCGGGCCGTGTTCGTCACCGCCGTGCACCATCCCTATGACGCCCTGCACAGGTCCCAGCGCGACCTGTGGCGGGAGAAGGAACAGGCACGCGTCACGCTGCTGTCGATCGGCGACGGGCTGATCGCCACCGACACCGCCGGCCGCGTTTCCCTGATGAACCCGGTGGCGGAACGCCTGACCGGCTGGACGGTGGCGGAAGCCGTCGGCCGCCCGGTGGTCGAGGTGTTCGACATCGAGAATGCCGAGACCGGGCAACGGGTTCCGGTACCGGTCCAGCAGGTGCTGGAGAACGGCCACATGGTCGGCCTCGCCAACCACACGGTGCTGGTGGCGCGCGGCGGCAGCCGCAGCCACATCGCCGACATGGCCTCTCCCATCCAGGACCGCGACGGCGCGCTGCACGGCGTCGTCATGGTCTTCCAGGATGTGACCGAGACCTATGCCAGCCGCGAGGCGTTGAAGGACAGCCTGTCGCTGAACACCGGCATCCTGGAGAGCGCGGCCTGCGGCATCATCGCCACCACGCTGGACGGCGTCGTCCGCGTCTTCAACCGCGAGGCGGAGCGCATCTTCGGCTATCCGTCGGAGGAGATCGTCGGCACCACCGACCTGCCGCGCCTGTACGACCGGGATGAACTGCGTGCCCACGCCGACGGACTCGCCGCGGAACTCGGCCGGCCGGTGCGGGCGGGTTTCGATGCGCTGGTCGCCCGCACCCGCGACAGCGGCCAGCCGGAGTCCGGCGAATGGACCGGACTGCGCAGGGATGGCGCCCGCATTTCCGTTTCCACCCTGACCAGCATGCTGCGCGACAGCGGCGGCGCGGTACGCGGCTACCTGACGGTGGTGATGGACGTCACCGAGCGGAAGCGGACGGAACGGCAGATCGAGAATCTCGCTTTCTACGACCCGCTGACCAACCTGCCGAACCGTCGCCTGCTGCTGGAACATCTCGACAGCCATCTGCGGACGGCGCGCCAGACCGGCCGCTACGGCGCGCTGATGTTCCTCGACCTCGACGACTTCAAGGGACTGAACGACGCCCGCGGCCACATCGTCGGCGACATGCTGCTGCGCGAACTGGCGGTGCGGCTGAACGCCACCCTGCGCAAGGGCGATCTGGTCAGCCGGCTGAGCGGCGACGAGTTCGTCATCCTTCTGCCCGACCTGGGTGAGGCGGCGGATGAGGCGGCGGAGATCGCCCGGCGGGTGGCCGAAAAGCTACGGCTGGCGGTGGCCCAGCCCTTCCAGCTCGACCGCTGCGAACACAGCATCTTCGCCAGCATCGGCCTGACCGTCTTCCCCAAGTCGCCGGACGAATCGGTGGAGGACCTGCTGAAGCAGGCGGACACCGCCATGTATGCCGCCAAGGACGGCGGGCGGAACACCATCCGCGACTATGACCCCACCATGCTGGTGGACGCCCAGGCCCGTCTGCTGCTGCAGCAGGATTTGCGCAAGGCGGTCGATGCCGGGGAGTTCACCCTGTTCCTGCAGCCGCAGACCCGGGCCGACGGCACGCTGGTCGCGGCGGAGGCGCTGATCCGCTGGCAGCATCCGCAACGCGGCTTCGTCGCCCCCGGCGCCTTCATCGCGGTGGCGGAGGAGTCGGGCCTGATCCTGCCGCTGGGCGACTGGATCCTGATGGAGGCCTGCCATGTGCTGCGCCGTCTGGCCGATGCCGGCAGCGACTGCCACCTGTCGGTCAACATCAGTCCGCGCCAGTTCCGTCAGCAGACCTTCTGCGCGGGCGTCATCGCCGCCCTGCGCGCCACCCGCACCGATCCGCGCCGCCTGACCTTGGAAATCACCGAGGGCATCGCCGTCGGCGACTGCGCCGACACCGTCGCCAAGATGTCGGAACTGGCGGCCTTCGGGATTTCCTTCTCGCTGGATGATTTCGGCACCGGCTTCTCGTCGCTGTCCTATCTGAAGCGGCTGCCGGTGGGAGAAATCAAGATCGACCGCTCCTTCGTCCAGGATGTCGACCGCAACAGCCACAATGCCGTGCTGGTGGAGACGATGCTGTCGATTTCCAGCCGGCTCGGCCTGAAGGCGGTGGCGGAGGGGGTGGAGACGGCAGCCGAACGGGACTTCCTGGAAGACCGCGGCTGCACGATCTTCCAGGGATACTATTTCGATCGACCGATGCCGGTCGAAGACTTCATCCGCAAATACGTGACAACACCGGAACTCGCAGGCAAAGAAGAGCCGGCCCATGCCTAAGGCCGGACCGGCTCTCGAACCCGATTACTTCTGTGCAATCATCTTGGGTTGGCCGTTGCTCCAGACATACATGACATAGTTCGGCTTGACGATGTCGCCCTTCTTGTCGAACTCGATCGGACCGACGACGGTGTCGAAGCTGTTGGCATGCAGGGCCTTCGCCAGCTTGCCGCTGTCGGTGCCGCCGGACTTCTGCAGGCCCTGGGCGATGACCTGGACCGCGGCATAGCTATAGAAGGCGAAGTTGCCCGGTTCCGGCAGGCCGGCCTTCTTGAAGGAGGCGATCAGCTCCTGCGCCTTGGGATCGCTGGCCGCCGACGGGCTGTCGGTGTAGAGCGTGCCCTCGCCGGCCGGGCCGGTGATCGACCAGTATTCCTGGTTGTTCAGGCCGTCGCCGGCGATGAACTGCGGCTTCAGTCCCTGTTCCTGCGCCTGACGGACGATCAGGCCCAGTTCCGGATGGTAACCGCCGTAATAGACGGCATCGATGTTCTTGTCCTTCAGGCTGGTGATCAGCGCCGAGAAGTCCTTTTCGCCCGCCGTGACCGAACCGCGATAGGCCACCTTTCCGCCGGCCTTTTCCAACGTCTCCACCACGACGTCGGCCAGCCCCTTGCCATAGGCCTGCTTGTCGTCCAGCACGGCGATGTTCTTGCCCTTGAAGTTCTGGGCAAGATAGTTGCCGGCAACCACGCCCTGCTGGTCGTCACGGCCGCAGACGCGGAAAATGGTCGGATAGCCCTTGGCGGTCAGCAGGGGGTTGGTGGCGGTCGGGCTGACCATCACCACGCTTTCCTCCTGGTAGACGTCGGCCGCCGGAATGCTGGCGCCGGAGCAGAGATGGCCGACGACGGCCGTAACCTGATCGCGCACGAACTGGTTGGCGACAGCCACCGCCTGCCGCGGGTCGCAGGCGTCGTCGCCCACCTTCAGCACCAGCTTCTGGCCCAGCACGCCGCCCTTGGCGTTGATGTCCGCGACCGCCTGCTTGGCGCCATACACTGACTGCTCACCCAGTGCTGCCACCGGACCCGTGGTCGCCGTGCCGAGTCCGATCACGATGTCGGCCTGCGCCGTGCCGAAGCCGGCCAGCAGCGCCGTCGCGCTGACGAAGGAAAGGACGGTGAGACGCATGGTTGGTTCTCCCAGGATTGCTGTTTTGTAGGGGACCCTGTCCGCCGGTCCCGGCATGTTTCCTTTTCTGACCGATACGACAGGAATTTGAAAGCGCGATCATGGGTTTCGCAGCGCTCCGAACGGAGCCGCGACCGTTCGTCGCCGCCCCAAATGTCCCGCTATTTGGCACTATGCGGAATTATTTGACACATCTCGGCGCATGCGCCAGCATCGGAGAAATCAATGGTGGTCAAACAAACCATGAGCGCGGCGATGGAAGCGACGGAGCAGGAGGCTGACGCCGGAAAGACCCAGGGCACCGGGACGCAGACCCTGCTGCGCGGCCTTGCGCTGCTCGAATGCGTGGCGGCCGGTATCTGCGACGTGAAGGGCATCGCGACGCGGCTCGGCACCCCGCGCAGCACCACCAACCGCATGCTCGCCAGTCTGGTGGCGGAGGGGTATCTGCACCACATCCCCTACAAGGGCTATCTGCTGGGACCAAAGCTGATCCAACTCGGCATGAAGGCGCTGGAGCAGCGCCCGCTGGTCGCCATCGCCCGCCCGCATATCGAGACATTGGCCGAGGCGACCGGCGACACCGTCCATCTCGGCGTCGAGGAGAATGGCGAGGTGTTCTACCTCGACAAGATTCCCGGCACCCGTGGGCTGGAAATGCGGTCCCGCACCGGACAGCGCATGCCGCTCGCCTCCACCGGACTGGGCAAGGCGCTGATGCTGGGGATGCCGCCGGCGCGTTGGCAGACGCTCCATGCGCTGACCTGCCCGGCAGGGTCGCCCGCCGGCCGGCCACGTCCGGCCGAGTGGCCGGTGTTTCAGGAACAGTTGACCCGCTACGTCGCCCAGGGTTGGGCGATGGATTTGGAAGAGAACGAACTCGGCATCCGATGCGTCGCAGCGCCGGTGCGCGACGGCCGGAATCTGGTGGTGGCGGCGGTCAGCGTCGCCAGCGCCGTCCCCTACATGCCCGAAGACCGGATGACGACGCTGGGACCGCTGGTCCGCGCGACGGCCGAGGCAATTTCCAAGGATCTGGGATGGACCGAACCGTGACCTCCTCCGCCGGAACCACCTCCGACCACCCTGCATTGATCGCGCTGGATTGGGGCACGTCGAGCCTGCGCGGCTTCCTGCTGGACGGCTCCGCCCGCATATTGGCCGCGCGGTCGAACGGGCACGGCATCCAGAACCTGCCGCAGCCCGGCGCCGCGGGCTTCGATACGGCACTGGCCGGGCTTTGCGGCGATTGGCTGGACGCCCATCCCATCCTGCCGGTGGTGGCCGGCGGCATGGTCGGCAGCGCCCAGGGCTGGGTCGAGGCGCCCTATGTCACCACGCCGGCCGACGCGACGACGCTGGCCGACAAGGCGGCACGGGTCGAGACGGCGGCCGGCAGGCGGATCCTGATCGCGCCGGGCGTCCTGCACGATCCTGGCGGCGGCGTTTCCGCCACTGCGATTCCCGATGTCATGCGGGGCGAGGAAATCCAGATCGCCGGCGCGCTGGCCGAGAATACCGGTTGGGCGCGCAATGCCTGCGTCGCGATGCCCGGCACCCATTCCAAATGGGTCCAGGTCGCCGACGGCCGCATCGCCGGCTTTTCCACCTTCATGACGGGCGAATTGTTCGCGGTTCTGAAGACCCACTCGCTGCTCGGCCGCCTGATGCCGGCCGGAGTCGACGCGACGCCGGAGGATGAGGAGGCGGCCTTCTCCATCGGCATCCGCGCCGCCCAATCGGCCGGGCCGGGCGACCTGCCGCACCAGCTGTTCGCCACCCGCACGCTGGGGCTGACCAAACGCCTGCCGCCGGAAGCACTGGCGCATTACCTGTCGGGCCTGCTGATCGGACACGAACTGCGGTCCGGTCTGGCTCTTCTGGCGGAGATGCCGACCGGCACGCCGCTGCTGCTGATCGGCGATCCGGCGCTTTGCCGCCGCTACAGCCACGGCCTTGCCGCCTTCGGCGCCACACCTACCGCACAACTCGGCAACACCGCCCCCCGCGGCCTGTTCCAGTTCGCCGCCGCAGCAGGACTTCTGCCCTCCGCGTCCGCCACGCCCTCCAGCATCAAGAGCGCACCATGACAGAGCTTTCGCTTTCCGCCCGCGTCGATGCGGCCTTCGCCGCCCTGCCGCTGGTCGCGATCCTGCGCGGCCTCACCCCGGCGGAGGCTGTGCCTGCGGCCAATGCGCTCTATGACGCCGGCTTCCGCCTGATCGAGGTGCCGCTGAACTCCCCCGATCCGTTCGTCAGCATCGAGGCCATCCGCCGCGCCCTGCCGCGGGATGCGCTCGTCGGGGCCGGGACGGTCCTGGCGCTGGATCAGGTCGACCGGTTGGCCGCCATCGGCGCCGATCTGGTGGTGATGCCGCATGCGGACACCGCGATCATCCGCGCCGCCAAGTCGCAGTCGATGATCACTGTTCCCGGCGTCGCCACCGCGACGGAGGCCTTCGCGGCGCTCGCCGCCGGCGCCGATGCGCTGAAGCTGTTCCCGGCGGAGCAGATCACCCCGCGGGTGGTGAAGGCGTTGCGCGCGGTGGTTCCGCACAACGTGCGGCTGCTCCCCGTCGGCGGCATCACGCCCGATACCATGCAGCCCTACCGCGCGGCGGGTGCGGCCGGCTTCGGGCTCGGCTCCGCCCTCTACAGTCCCGGCCTGCCGGTGGCCGAACTGGCCGCCCGCGCCGCCCGCTTCGCCCAGGCTTGGGCGGAGGGGACCGTCGCCCGCTGATTTCACTTTCCATTTTCGCCATCCAACGACCGGCGTACACGCCGGCGCACCACAGAGGGAATCCCATGAAGGTCACCAATCGCCTTTCCCGCCGTGCACTGACGGTCGGCCTGTCCGCGGGCGTGCTGATCGCCGGGGCCGCGACCCTGCCCGGTGCGGCCTTTGCCGCCGACTATCCGACGAAGCAGATCGAGCTGATCGTCCCCTACGCTGCCGGCGGCGGCACCGACCTCGTCGCCCGTGCCTTCGCCGACGCGGCGAAGAAGCATCTGCCGCAGCCGATCGGCGTGGTCAACAAGACCGGCGGCGGCGGTGCCGTCGGCCTGACCGAGATCATGGCCGCCCGCCCCGACGGCTATAAGATCGGCATGGGAACGGTGGAGATCACCCTGCTGCCGCATATGGGCGTCGCCCGCTTCACCGTGGACGACTTCACCCCGATCGCCCGACTGAATGCGGAGCCGAGCGCGATCACCGTCAAGGCCGACTCGCCCTGGAAGACCTTCGAGGAGTTCCTGGACTACGCCAAGGCCAACCCCGGCAAGGTGCGTATCGGCAACTCCGGAACCGGTGCCATCTGGCACCTCGCTGCCGAAGCGCTGGCGGACAAGACCGGCACCAGCTTCAACCATGTGCCCTTCGACGGTGCCAATCCGGCCGTGACCTCGCTGCTGGGCGGCCATATCGAGGCGGTATCGGTCAGCCCGGCCGAGGTGTCGAGCCAACTCGCCGCCGGCCAACTGCGCATGCTGGCCATCATGGCCGATCAGCGCCAGAAGGCCTTCCCCGACGTGCCCACGCTGAAGGAGAAGGGCATCGACCTGACCGTCGCCACCTGGCGCGGCATCGTCGTGCCGAAGAAGACTCCGGCCGCGGTCGTCGAAACCCTGCGCACCGCCAGCAAGGCCGCGGCGGAGGACCAGAGCTTCCGCGACCAGTTGGCCAAGATGAACCTGACCTGGGCCTATGCCGACGGTCCCGAGTTCGGTCAGGTCATGCAGAAGGACAATGCCTTCTTCAAGGGCATGATGACCAAGCTGGGCATGGCGAAGTAACGCCTGACCGAACAGACCCCGGTGGTCCGCCGCCGGGGTCGCCTTTTCGGTTGAGGAGACCGGACCATGAGCACCCCGTCCGCCGGGAGCGAACGCCCCGGCTCCAGCGATGATGCCGGCAACGCCATGCCGTTGACGACGAAGATCGCAAATCTGGTGATCTCCGTCGTGCTGATCGCGGTCGCCGCGTCGGCCATCGCCACGACCTCCGATTTTCCGAAAAGCATGCTCGCCGCCGATGTCGGCGCCGCGCGCTTCCCGATCATTCATTCCGGCGCGCTGATCCTGCTGTGCCTGATCCTGATTGCCAACACATTGCGCGCACCCACCGCCCCCGCCGCCGATGGGCAGGTACGCGTCGGCATTGCCGGCTATGCCGGTGTCGCGCTGGGCATGCTGGCGACCGCCGCCTGCATCGCCGCCATGGAGCATGTCGGCTACGGCCCGGCCACTGCCGTCTACATGGCGGTCATCATGGCGCTGATGGGACAGCGCAGTCCGATCTGGAATCCGGTTCTTGCAGTCGGCGTGACCGCGCTGGTCTACGGCGTCTTCCATTACATGCTGCAGGTGCCGCTGCCGGTGGGGAGCCTGTTCGAATGACCCGCACTCTCCACTCCGTCGCGCCCCTCTGCCCGGTGGGAGACAGCCGCCATGCATGAACTTGACCTTCTGATGAGCGGCTTCGCCACGTTGGCGTCGAATCCGCTGGCGCTGCTGCTGGCGCTGGTCGGCGTAACGCTGGGCATCGTCATCGGTGCCCTGCCCGGCCTGACCGCGACCATGGGCGTCGCCATCCTGCTGCCCTTCACCTTCGGCATGGACCCGGTGTCCGGCCTGCTGATGATTTCCGGGGTGTTCTTCGGCGGCGTCTATGGCGGGTCGGTGACGGCGATCCTGCTGCGCATCCCCGGCACCCCGGCCGCCGCCGCCACGGCCCTGGACGGGTTCGAGTTGACCAGGAAGGGCATGGCGGGGGTGGCGCTGGGCACGGCGACGCTGTCCTCCTTCCTCGGCGGCACCGCCAGCATTTTCGTGCTGATCTTCATGGCCCCGATCCTGGCCGGCTTCGCCCTCGAGTTCAGTGCGCCGGAGAGCTTCGCGCTGGCCGTCTTCGGATTGAGCATCATCGCCAGCATTTCCGGCCGCTCGGTCATCAAGGGCCTGATCGCCGGCTTCCTTGGGCTGCTGATCGCCACCGTCGGCATGGACCCGATGGACGGATTTCCCCGCTTCACCGGCGGCTATACCGAGTTGTTCAACGTTCCCTTCATCCCGGTGATGATTGGCCTGTTCGCCGCGGCCGAAGCCTTCAAGACGCTGGAGGATCCGAAGGTCCGCCTGGGCATGGCGGCGGCGCTGGGCCGCATTCTGCCGGACTGGCCGACCTACCGCCGCATGCTGGGTACGGTGGCGCGCTCCTCCGGCCTCGGCATCGTGATCGGCATCATACCCGGCGCCGGCGCCGACATCGCCGCCTATGTCGCCTATAACGAGGCCAAGCGGTTCAGCCGGACGCCGGAGAATTACGGCAAGGGCGAACTGGCCGGCGTCGCCGCGTGCGAAGCCGGTGCCAACGGCTGCACCGGCGGCGCGCTGCTGACCATGCTGACGCTGGGCATTCCGGGCGACGCGGTGACCGCGGTGATGCTGGGCGCTCTGACTCTGCAGGGATTGCAGCCGGGACCGCTGCTGTTGAAGGACCATGCGGATCTGGTCTTCACCCTGTTCGCCGGCATGCTGTTCTGCTACGTCGCCATGCTGGTCATCGGGCTGGCCTCCCTGCGCTTCATGGGCCGGGTGCTGCAGATGCCGAAGTCGGTGCTGACGCCGGTGATTCTGGTCCTGTGCATCGTCGGCACCTATGCCATCAACAACAGCCTGTTCGACATCGGCGTCATGCTGGCGGCGGGGGTCGCCGGATACTTCATGCAGAAGTGGGACTTCCCGGCCTCCCCGGTGGTGCTGGCCCTGATCATGGGACCGATGGCGGAAGCCAATTTCCGCCGGGCGCTGTCACTCTCCAGCGGAAGCTACGACTTCCTCTACACCCGGCCGATCACCGTGGTGCTGCTGTCGGTGGCCATCCTGACCCTGCTGCTGCCGTTGGTGAAGCGCTGGCGTGCCCACCGGACGGAGAGCCGCCGGCCCGGCGCCACCAGTCCCCTCCATCAAACCAAGTGAATCAAGCCTGACAGTGAGGAACCTGCCTATGTTCGACGATCTGAAGGGCCGCCGCGTCCTCGTCACCGGCTCGACCCAGGGGATCGGGCTGGCCGCGGCTCAGGCTTTCGCCCGCTGCGGCGCCAAGGTCGGCATCAACGGCCGCAAGGCGCCGGCCGATCTCACCTCCACCCTTGCCGCGATGGAGCAGGCCGGCGGCGAGGCCGCCTTCTTCGCCGGCGACCTCAGCGACAGCGCCGCCTGCAAGGCGGTGGTGGACGCCTTCGTCGAGCGGTTCGGCGGCATCGACGTTCTGATCAACAATGCCGGCGGGCTGGTCGCCCGCAAGCCGCTGGAGGAGATCGACGACGAGTTCTTCGATGCGGTGACCGACCTGAACGCCCGCTCCGCCCTGATGACCACCAAGCACGCCCTGCCCCATCTGCGGCAGTCGGCCAAGGACAGCGGCCTGACCGCATCGGTGATTCTGGTCGGGTCGGTCGCCGGCCATACCGGCGGCGGGCCGGGCGCCGGGCTGTATGGGGCAGCCAAGGCGTGGCTGCACAACATCCAGAAGAACTGGGTCGCCTTCCACACCAAGGACGGCATCCGATTCAACACAGTGTCGCCGGGCACCTTCGACACCGCTTTCCACGCCGACAAGGACGAGGCGGCCAAGGCCCGCGTGTCGACCGGCATCCCGATGGGCCGCTTCGGCAAGCCGGAGGAATGCGCACCGACCTTCCTGTTCTTCGCCTCCCATGCCTGCTCCGGTTACATCACCGGACAGGTTCTGGACGTGAACGGCGGCCAATTCATGCCGTGAAGGGCCGGACCGGCAGGGGATTGCAGGACAAGCGCCGCTCCACGCTGTTGTCGGAAGACACGGGCAGGAGATGGACGACCATGGCCACGCAAATCCCCTTGTCGGAGGACAGCAGCGCGATCGATCCGGCGCTCGACGTGCTGCGCAACGACCATACGCACGAGATCGCGCCTGACATCGCCTATCGGCGGCTCGGCATCGTCAATGTGGTGTTCTGGGGGCCGCCGCGAGCCGGCGACCGCGAATGGGTGCTGATCGACACCGGACTGATCGGTACCAAGGGATTCATCCGCAGCGCGGCGGCGGAGCGGTTCGGCCGCGATTCCCGCCCCGCCGCCATCGTCATGACCCACGGCCATTTCGACCATGTCGGAGCTCTGGAGGATCTGGCGGAAGAGTGGGATGCCCTGGTCTACGCCCACCCGCTGGAGCATCCCTATCTGAACGGCCGGGCCGCCTACCCGCCCGGCGACCCGTCGGTTGGCGGCGGCGCCATGGCCGCGTTGGCACGCTTCTACCCGCGCAGGCCGGTGGATGTCGGATCGCGCCTGCGTGCACTGCCGGAGGACGGCTCGGTACCGGGGATGCCGGACTGGCGCTGGGTTCACACGCCGGGTCACAGCGTCGGCCATGTCTCTTTCTGGCGGGAGCAGGACCGCTCGATGATCGTCGGCGACGCCTTCGTCACCACCGGGCAGGAGTCGGCCTATGCGGTGGCGGTGCAGCGGGCCGAGATGCATGGACCGCCGATGTACTTCACGGTGGAATGGGACAAGGCCAAGGATTCGGTGGCTCGGCTGGCGGCCCTGGAACCTGAACTGGTCATCACCGGCCATGGCGAGCCGATGAAGGGGGCCGAGATGCGCGCCGCCCTGCACCGGCTCACGGGCGAGTTCGACAGCATCGCCATCCCGCGGCGGGGCATCTATCTGGAAAATCCGGCACGTGCCGAGGACCGCAGTGCTTACCGCGCTCCGGAGGGATGAGACGTCCCTGCTTTTCATGCCACGAACACCGGGTGCTCGCCGCGCCGGTGTTCGTGTGACGTGCCGTGGCAGGCGCCCATCGAAGGGACGCCGGCCATTGCGTCAGGCATATTGGGCAACACCGTTGCCAAGCGACCAGTTCTCCTTAGCGACTTCGACGATGTTCACGAAAACGTCCTGCGACCGAATGCCGGGATTGTCGCCGAGCAACTCCACGATCCGCCCGTACAGCGCCTTTTTCTGCTCCACAGTGCGGGTGTTGTTCGCCGTAATCTGTATGTATATGAGGTCATCCCCGCGAGGAACGCCGAGATAAGATGCACTGTAGCGAAAGTTTGCTGCATCATGTTCGGTGATGGTCATGAATTGATCGTCTTCCGGCACGTTGAAGGTTTCGTGCATCGCCCGGTATATGCCATCGAAGATGGCCTGCCGGTACGACTCCGACTTGCCGGCGCGCAGCGAGATATGAACGAGCGGCATCGCTATTCCTTTCCATGAAGTCCTCCTTGACAATATGGACCGACCGGTCATTTTCATATGCTATGAATTCTTATATCTAAGATAACGCCTGGAAATGATGGACCACCCTCTCGACCTCGATGCGGTCCGGGCCTTCGTGCATATCGCCGAACTGGAGAGTTTCACGCGCGCGGCCGAGGCGATGCGCACGACACAGGCCGCGGTCAGCCTGAAGCTGAAGCGTCTCGAAGAAAGGCTTGGGTGCCGCCTGTTAGAGCGGACGCCACGCCATGTCCAACTGTCGGCACGCGGTGCCTCCTTTCTCGATCATGCCCGCGACCTGCTGGAGGCACATGATCGCGCTTTGGCGTCGCTGACGCAGGGGCGCCAGCGCATCGCCATCGGCATCAGCGACCACGTGGCTGGGCCGGAGCTTCCGTCCTTGATCGCCCGAATGAACGCGCAGGATCCGCAGTTGGTGATCGAAATCCGAATCGGTTCGTCGGGCGACCTGCTTCAGAGTTTCGACCGGCGGGAACTAGACACCGTGATCGTTCGCCTGCATGCAGGGCGGGACGACGGCCAACTCCTCGCGGAAGAACAGTTCGGCTGGTTCGCGGCGCCGAACTGGCAGCATCGGGCAGACGAACCCCTGCCGATCGCCACCATGGCCGAGCCTTGCGGGGTTCGGGCATTGGCCGGGCAGCTTCTCGACGCGGCCGGCGTGCCTTGGACCGAGATTTTCGTCGGTGGCGGCGTGACCGCGGTGGCGGCGGCCGTTACCGTCGGGCTCGGCGTCGCGGCGCTGTCTCCGCGCATGGTGCCGTTCGGCGCGGTCGATGTCGGCCCGAAGCTCGGGCTTCCGGTCTTGCCGCGCCTGCCGGTGGTTCTGCACACGAGGGTGAAGAATGGGCGGCCGCGCGAGGCGCTGGACGGACTTTCGGCCGCCTTCAAAAGTGCGGTCCGGAACTGACGCTGCAAAATGAAAAGCCCCGCCGGATCGCTCCGGCGGGGGTTTTCATTACTGACCGCTGTGTCCGGCTATCAGGCCGGGACGGCGACCTTGTCCGCGACTTCCTGGAAGGCCGGGATCTGGTCGAAGTTCATGTAGCGGTAGATGTCGGCGGCGGCCTGGTTCACCACGCCAACCTGGGCCAGATACTCCTCGGTGGTCGGGATCTTGCCCAGCAGCGCCGCGACGGCGGCCAGTTCGGCCGACGACAGGTAGACGCGGGTGTCGATGCCCAGACGGTTCGGGAAGTTGCGGGTCGAGGTCGAGATGGCGGTCGAACCCTTGCGCACCTGCGCCTGGTTGCCCATGCACAGCGAGCAGCCCGGCATCTCCATGCGGGCGCCGGCCTTGCCGAGGGTGGCGTAGTAGCCTTCCTCGGTCAGCATCATCGCGTCCATCTTCGTCGGCGGGGCGATCCACAGGCGGGTCGGGATGTCCGACTTGCCGTTCAGGATCTTACCGGCGGCGCGGAAGTGGCCGATGTTGGTCATGCACGAACCGATGAACACCTCGTCGATCTTGTCGCCGGCGACCTCGGACAGCGTCTTCACGTCGTCCGGATCGTTCGGGCAGGCCAGGATCGGCTCCTTGATGTCGGCCAGATCGATCTCGATCACCGCGGCATACTCGGCGTCGGCATCGGGCTTCAGCAGCTGCGGATCGGCGATCCAAGCCTCCATCGCCTTGATGCGGCGCTCCAGGGTGCGCGCATCGGCATACCCGTTGGCGATCATCCACTTCATCAGCGTGATGTTGGAGGTCATGTACTCGATGATCGGCTCTTTGCTGAGCTGCACAGTGCAGCCCGCCGCCGAACGCTCGGCCGAGGCGTCGGACAGCTCGAACGCCTGCTCCACCTTCAGGTCCGGCAGACCTTCGATCTCCAGGATGCGGCCGGAGAAGATGTTCTTCTTGCCCTTCTTCTCGACCGTCAGCAGACCGGCCTTGATCGCGTAGAGCGGGATGGCGTTGACGAGGTCACGCAGGGTGACGCCCGGCTGCATTTCGCCCTTGAAGCGGACCAGGACCGATTCCGGCATGTCCAGCGGCATGACGCCGGTGGCGGCGGCGAAGGCGACCAGGCCGGAACCGGCCGGGAAGCTGATGCCGATCGGGAAGCGGGTGTGGCTGTCGCCGCCGGTGCCGACGGTGTCCGGCAGCAGCAGGCGGTTCAGCCAGGAGTGGATGACGCCGTCGCCCGGACGCAGCGCCACGCCGCCGCGGGTGGAGATGAAGTCCGGCAGCTCGTGGTGCATCTTCACGTCCACCAGCTTCGGATAAGCGGCGGTGTGGCAGAAGGACTGCATCACGAGGTCGGCCGAGAAGCCCAGGCAGGCCAGGTCCTTCAGCTCGTCGCGGGTCATCGGGCCGGTGGTGTCCTGCGACCCCACCGTGGTCATCTTCGGCTCGCAATAGGTGCCCGGACGGACGCCCTTGCCTTCGGCCAAGCCACAGGCGCGGCCGACCATCTTCTGGGCCAGCGTGAAGCCCTTGCCGGTGTCGGCCGGGGCGGCGGACTGGCGGAACAGGGTCGACGGGGCGAGGCCCAGCGCCTCGCGGGCGCGGGCGGTCAGGCCGCGGCCGATGATCAGCGGGATGCGGCCGCCGGCACGCACCTCGTCGAAGATCACCTCGGACTTCACGGAGAACTCGGCGATGACCTCGCCGTTCTTCAGGGCCTTGCCCTCATAGGGGCGCAGCTCGATGACGTCGCCCATCTCCATCTTGTTGACGTCCAACTCGATGGGGAGAGCGCCGGCGTCTTCCATGGTGTTGTAGAAGATCGGGGCGATCTTGGTGCCGAGGCAGACGCCGCCGAAGCGCTTGTTCGGGACGAACGGAATGTCCTCGCCCGTGAACCACAGCACCGAGTTGGTGGCGGACTTGCGCGAGGAGCCGGTGCCGACCACGTCGCCGACATAGGCGATCAGGTTGCCCTTCTGCTTCAGCGCTTCCAGCTGCTTGGTCGGGCCGCGCTGGCCCGGCTCGTCGGCCTCGATACCCGGACGCGGGTTCTTCAGCATGGCGAGCGCGTGCAGCGGGATATCCGGACGGCTCCAGGCGTCGGGGGCCGGCGACAGGTCGTCGGTGTTGGTCTCGCCCGACACCTTGAAGACGGTCAGCGTCATCGACGCCGGGACTTCCGGACGCGAGGTGAACCACTCGGCATCGGCCCAGGACTGCAGCACCGCCTTGGCGTTGGCGTTGCCCTTGTCGGCCAGCTCCTTGACGTCGTGGAAGAAGTCGAAGACCAGCAGGGTCTTCTTCAGGCCTTCCGCGGCGGCGGCGCCGCATTCGGCGTCCGACAGCAGGTCGATCAGCGGCTGGACGTTGAAGCCGCCGAGCATGGTGCCCAGCAGTTCGGTGGCCTTCACCTTGGAGATCAGCGGCGAGCTGTCGACGCCCTTGGCGACGGCGGCCAGGAAGCCGGCCTTGACGCGGGCGGCATCGTCGACGCCGGCCGGAACGCGGTGGGTGATGAGGTCGAGGAGGAAGGCCTCCTCGCCCGCCGGCGGGGCCTTCAGCAGGTCGATCAGCTCCGACGTCTGCTTCGCGGTCAGGGGCAGAGCCGGGATTCCGAGGGCGGCGCGTTCGGCCGCGTGCTGGCGATAGGCTTCGAGCACGGCAGGGTTCCTCATAAATGAAAGGCCGGCCCTTGGATGGGAACCGTGAGACGGCCCGCTTGAACTCAGGTCGGGTTTATATGCCCGCTTAAATGAAAGTGCAAGGGGGCGCCCCGCTTACGTGAAGCGGTCAGGATGAAGCAGCCATTCTTTTTGCACTGGTATTACCGGCGCTTGGTATGACCACTTTGCCAGCCCCGCTTTACTTCAGCGCTGCGGCCTGCTCCGGCGTCAGCAGGACGATGCCGTCCTCGTCGGCGAACAGGATGTCACCGGGGCGGACCGCCGCACCGGGCAGTTCGACCGGCACATCGACCAGCCCCTGGTCGCGGCGGGTGGAAGCGCGCGGGATGGACGCCAGCGCCTTGATGCCGAGCGGCAGGGTCGCCAGTTCGGCCACGTCGCGGACGCAACCCCAGATCACCACCCCGGCCCAGCCGTTCTTGACGGCCGACGCGGCGATCATGTCGCCCATCAGGGCGCAGCGCAGGCTGCCGGCGCCGTCCACCACCAGGACGCGGCCCGCGCCGGGGGTGGCCAGCAGTTCCTTCACGCGGGAATTGTCCTCCAGGCACTTCACGGTGACGACCTCGCCCGCGAAGCGGATGACGGCACCGAAGTCGCGGAAGCCCGGCAGGACATAGCGGGCATCGTCCTTGAATCGGTCGAACAGGTCGCAGGTCGGCGTGAAGGCAGTGGCGGTCTGATCTGTGCTCATCTGATCGGTGCTCATGGGGATCGGGGCTCCGCAGCGTGAACGGTGCAGGGACTTTCTCCCGTCACCTCTTGCGCCAAAGGCGGGCGGGAGGCAAGGGCCGCGCGCCACGACGCCGGCAGTTCGGCGAACATGACGCAGGAGGCTTGCCGAACGTGCAGTCGACGCCCCGGTGGCCGGCGCCCATATTTCCAAGACGTTGAAAAGAACACGTGGTGCCCTCCATGAACACGCCGAAGATTGCCGCCGCCGGCGCGGCCGGTGCGCTGACCCTTTTGGTCTCGGCCTGCGCCTCCGTCATCTCGCCCCCGCCGGTGGCCCAGCCAGACCCGGCGGTGCTGAGCACGCTGGAGCGCTACTCCGCTGCCGAGTGCAACCAGCAGACAGCGGCGGTGCTGACGGGGATGCATGTTCCGGCCGGGGACATCCGCGGCCTGAGCTACGGCCTCTACCGCGACGAGTTCCGCGACGCGATCGTCCGCTGGGACGCCTGGGTCTATCTGAAGGACCAGCCCGGCGCCCTGGTGGTCACGCTGGACGAGGATTGCCGGCCGATCCAGGCCTATGCCCGCGGCGGGGCGACGCTGCCGGGCAGCCGCTGAACCCGCCGCCCGCGACAGAGGATGGCCGGGCGGATGGAACATCGTGAAACAGGATCCCGGCTGCCGTTCCATCTCGCCGGCCTCCGCAAGGGGGTGGGTAACGCCGGATTTTACGGGACCCCGTTCCTTTTTGGTGCATTTGTTGAAAGAGGCGCCGCTTGTGGCCTCGCCATGCGAACCTCTGACCTGTCTTAACTATCGCCGGCCGGCATGCGGTTCTCCGATACGTGGGCGTCCACGGCGCGGTCGTGGCGTTTCAGCCGCTCCTGCAACGTGTCGCCCATGCGCAGGGCCACGGCGATCGACAGGATGTCGCCCAGGACCAGATGGGCGATGCGGACGGTCATCGGCGAATGGATATCGAAGTCGTCGGCGATGTCGGCGACGAGGCTGACGGTCGCCATCTCCGCCAGCGGCGAACCGGAGCGGGTCAGCGCCACCACGTCGGCACCGGCCTTGCGGGCGTTCCGCACCGCGTCGAGGATGTCGCGGGTGCGGCCGGTGCTGGACACCGCGACCACCGCGTCACCCTTCGCCAGCGTCAGGGCGGAGGCGAAATAGACGTGGGAATCGGTGTAGGCGACCGTCGGCATCCCCAGCCGGAAGAACTTGCGCTGGATGTCCTCCGCCACCGTGCCGGAATTGCCGGAGCCGTAGAACTCGATCCGCCGCGCCGCAGCCAGAACGTCGGCGGCGCGGTCCACCGCCTCGGCCGGCAGATTGTTGCGCACCTGCATCAGCGTGGCGATGGTGCGGTCGAACAGCTTGCCGGCCAGCACCGCGCCCGGCACCGTCCCCTGCCCCCCGCCGTCGGCGCCCGGTTCTCCCCCCACCGACAGGTCTTGGTGCAGGAAGGGCATGCCGCCGGCGATGTCCTGCGCCAGCTTGATCTTGAATTCCCGGAAGCCGCGGCAGCCGAGAGCCGCGCAGAAACGCGCCACAGTCGGCTCGCTCACCCCGACCCGGTCGGCCAGTTCGGCCATGGACAGGTTGATGACGTCGCCCGGATGGGCCATCGCATAGTCGGCCAGCTTGCGTTCCGAGGGCCGGATCTGGTCGCGGACGGCGGCGATTCTCGCCAGCATTCTGGGGGCTCTCCCTTCTGATTGCGGGTCAGCCTAGCACATGTAGCAAAGCTACATATACAGCGCTGCGAACGACCGATTCCGTCGCCCGGCGGCGGTGTCCTTTCCAAGCGTTTCCAAGCTGCTGAACCCTGCCCTGCGACAAAATGTCGAGCCGGTTCGCCTTGTCCGGAAGCTCGTCCGGGAGTATGTAGTAAAACTACAGAGCGGGCGCAAATCACGGCATCCATCCATGGCATCTGCCGTTTACCGCCCGACCTGAGAATATGACGTGTATCAACGAATCCGGCGCCCATCGCGCCTATGCTTCCAATCGTCCCGCGCGGTTCGCGGGCACCACGAGACTGCCGACACGGCCTATGATCCGCGCCGACGTCTGAATCTCTGAGGAGTCATCATGGACACCCTGCTGATGGACGGACTTGCCCAGACAACGGAGCAGCAGTCCGCCGCCAACCCCTGGCGCGGCTTCGCCCCGGGCGTCTGGCGCCGCTCGGTCGACGTCCGCGATTTCATCCAGCGCAACCTGTGCCCTTATGAAGGCGACGCAGGCTTCGTCGCCGGCCCCACCGCCCGCACCACCGCGCTGTTCGCCAAGGTCACCGACCTGCTGAAGCAGGAACGCGCCGCCAAGGGCGGCGTTCTTGACGCCGACACCGAAGTCTTCGCCTCCATCACCTCGCACGCCGCCGGCTACATCGACCCGGAACTGGAGGTCATCGTCGGCCTGCAGACCGACAAGCCGCTGAAGCGCGCGATCATGCCGTTCGGCGGCTGGCGCATGGTCAAGACCGGGCTGGAGGCCTACGGCTACACCCCGTCGCCCAAGCTGGAAGAGGTGTTCCCGGCGCTGCGCAAGACGCACAATGACGGCGTGTTCGACGTGTACACGCCCGAGATGCTGCGCTGCCGCAAGTCCGGCGTCATCACCGGCCTGCCCGACGCTTATGGCCGCGGCCGCATCATCGGTGACTATCGCCGGCTGGCGCTCTACGGCGCCGATTTCCTGATCAAGGACAAGAAGGCCCAGCTCGCCTCGCTGGAGGTCAGCCGGATCGACGAGGACGTCCTGCGCCTGCGCGAGGAGATCTCCGAGCAGATCCGCGCGCTGAAGGAGCTGGTCGAGATGGCCGCCTCCTACGGCTTCGACGTCAAGCGTCCGGCCGCGACGGCGCGGGAAGCGGTGCAGTGGACCTATCTGGCCTATCTGGCCGCGGTGAAGGAAGCCAACGGCGCGGCGATGTCGCTGGGCCGCGTGTCCAGCTTCCTGGATATCTACATCGAGCGCGACCTGCGCGACGGCGTCGTCACCGAGGCGGAAGCCCAGGAGATGATCGACCATTTCGTGATGAAGCTGCGCATGGTCCGCTTCCTGCGCACGCCGGAATACGACCAGCTGTTCTCGGGCGACCCGACCTGGGTCACGGAATGCCTGGGCGGCATGGGGCTGGACGGCCGGACGCTGGTCACCAAGACCAATTTCCGCATGCTGCAGACCCTGCACAATCTGGGGCCGGCGCCGGAACCGAACGTGACGGTTCTGTGGTCGGAACAGCTGCCGGACGGCTTCAAGCGCTTCTGCGCCGATACCTCGATCAAGACCTGCTCGGTCCAGTACGAGAACGACGACCTGATGCGCGGCTATTGGGGCGACGATTACGGCATCGCCTGCTGCGTGTCGGCGATGCGCATCGGCAAGCAGATGCAGTTCTTCGGCGCCCGCGCCAACCTGGCCAAGACGCTGATGTACGCAATCAACGGCGGCAAGGACGAGGTTTCGGGCGAGCAGATCGGCCCGGCCTTCGCCCCGATCACCGGCGACGTGCTGGACTATGACGAGGTCATGGCCCGCTTCGAGCCGATGATGGAGTGGCTGGCCAAGGTCTACATGAACGCGCTGAACGCCATCCACTACATGCACGACAAGTACATGTACGAGCGGATGGAGATGGCCCTGCACGACCGCGACATCCTGCGCACCATGGCCTGCGGCATCGCCGGCCTGAGCGTGGTGGCCGACAGCCTGTCGGCGATCAAGCACGCGAAGGTCAAGGTGATCCGCGACGCCAACGGCCTCGCAACCGATTTCGAGATCGAGGGCGATTACCCGGCCTTCGGCAACAACGACGCCCGCGTGGACGACATCGCGATCTGGGCGGTCGAGCGCTTCATGACGGCGCTGCGCAAGCAGAAGCCCTATCGGAACGCCATGCCGACCCAATCGGTGCTGACGATCACCTCCAACGTGGTCTACGGCAAGAAGACCGGCAACACGCCGGACGGCCGCAAGGCCGGCCAGCCCTTCGCGCCGGGTGCCAACCCGATGCACGGGCGGGACAGGAAGGGCGCCATCGCGTCGATGGCCAGCGTGGCGAAGCTGCCCTATTCGCACGCGCAGGACGGCATCAGCTACACCTTCACCATCGTCCCCGGCGCATTGGGTCGCACCGAGGACGAGCGGGTGAGCAATCTGGTCGGCATGCTGGACGGCTATGCCCACCAGGGCGGCCACCACATCAACGTGAACGTCTTCGACCGTGAGACGCTGCTGCACGCCATGGACCATCCGGAGCTGTATCCGCAGCTGACCATCCGGGTGTCCGGTTACGCGGTGAACTTCATCAAGCTGACGCGCGAGCAGCAGCTCGACGTCATCAGCCGGACGTTCCACGACAAGCATTGAGTGCGCTAAACGGCGATCCGGTCCCCTCTCCCGCCCCGGGAGAGGGAAGGGGCCCACCGCAAAGCGGTGGGAAGGGTGAGGGGTGATTCAAGGAACCAAGCGGTTCGGGATTCTTGCCCTGACCCTCACCCTCCCCGCCTCCGGCGGGTCCCCTCCCTCTCCCGGGACGGGAGAGGACTCACCGAGGGACGCAGAGTTTTAAAATTGGATCCCTGACGCTATGACACCCCCCCTCCCCCAGGCCCGCCCCGGCGCCGTGTCCGGCTGGATCCATTCGGTCGAGACCGGCGGCACGGTGGATGGGCCGGGGATCCGCTATGTGCTGTTCATGTCGGGTTGCCCGCTGCGCTGCCTGTACTGCCACAATCCCGATACCCAGCACATGCATGACGGGACGCGGACGACCTCGACCGAAGTCCTCGAAGACATTGCTCTCTATGCCGAATTCCTGAAGCGCGCCCATGGCGGGCTGACGCTGAGCGGGGGCGAGCCGCTGGTGCAGCCGGAATTCGCCGCCGCCATCCTGCGCGGGGCGAAGGCGCTGGGCATGCACACCGCGCTCGACACCTCCGGCTTCCTCGGCAACCATGCCGACGATCATCTGCTGGAGGACGTCGATCTCGTCCTTCTCGACATCAAGGCCTTTTCCGAAAAGACCTATCGCCACCTGACCGGCGTTCCGCTGCGCCCGACGCTGGAGTTCGCCGAACGGCTGGCCGGGATGAACAAGCGCATCTGGCTGCGCTATGTGCTGGTCCCCAACCTGACCGACGACGCGGCCGAGATCGACGGGCTGGCGGAGTTCGTCGCCGGGCTGGGCGTGGTCGACCGGGTCGACGTG
Source organism: Azospirillum sp. Sh1 (assembly GCF_008365135.1). NCBI lineage: Bacteria > Pseudomonadati > Pseudomonadota > Alphaproteobacteria > Rhodospirillales > Azospirillaceae > Azospirillum > Azospirillum sp. Sh1. The sequence continues at coordinate 55,048 of NZ_VTTK01000031.1, forward strand.
CTGCCCTTCCACAAGATGGGCGAGCATAAATGGAAGGCATTGGGGCGCAAATACATGCTGACCGACACCGAGCCGCCCTCGCACGAGCTGGTGGAACGGGTGCGGGGGCAGTTCCAGGCACGGGGGCTGCGGGCGGACTGAGCCCGCAGCCTTCCTGCCGTGATCACGCCGGGCGGATCGCCTGCGCGAAGGTGAAGAGCATGGCCGGATCGACCGCCTTCTTCACCTGGGCCAGCCTGGCGAGGTTCTCGCCGTAATAGGCGCGCTGCCAGTCGGCCAACGACGGATCGGGGAAGTTCTGGAAGGCGCCTTGCGCCTTTGTGCGGCGGTTGACGTCGTCGTAGAAGCGCTGCTGCCATTCCAGCGCCTGCTCGATCAGCAGCACCGAGTCCGTCGGCCGCCACCAGTTGGCCTCGACCGAGAACAGCCAGTCATAGCCGCGGTGGACATAGGCGGTCTCGGTCGGGCCGACGCGGTTGATGGCGCCGCCGACCTGGAAGAACTTGAAGGCCACCGGCATCGAGGTGGCGGGCATCTTCGCCGCCCAGTCGAACATCGCGGCAATCGCCTCGTCGCCGATGTCCGCCGCTCTCATGTAGCTGGATTTCTCCTGGTAGTAGTACGGGAAGGTCGTCTCCACCAGGAAGTCTTGCGCCGTCCAGTAGGGCACATTCTCCTTCACCTGCGACTGGTCCTTATCGATCAGCTCCCAGGTGGACTTGAAGATCTCCTTCAGCATCTTGTTGGACTTGTGCAGCTGGCCGAGGATCGACAGCTTGAGCGGCACGTTGGCGCAGCGTTCCTGCCAACTGGGGATGGTGACGTTGATCTTGCTGCCGAACTCGTCGGGGGCGGCCGCCAGTTCGGTCAGCAGCAGCTTCAGGACCTTCGGCAGATCCTTGGTCCACACCAGGTTGAACACCGTCACCGGCTCCGCCGGGCGGGTCTCCAGGGTGAAGGAGGTGTTGATGCCGAAATTGCCGCCGGCACCACCACGGCAGGCCCAATAGAGGGCGGACTCGGTGGCGGCATCGGCCTTCACATGGCTGCCGTCCGCCGTCACCAGTTCGGTCGCCCGCAGCAGGTCGGACGCCATGCCGAACTTGCGCATGTTGAAGCCGATGCCGCCGCCCAGCAGGAAGCCGGCGGCGCCGACCGAATCGCAGCGCCCGTGGGTGATGGTGCGGCCCAGCCGCTCCATCTGCTTGTAAACGTAGGAGTTCAGCGTGCCGCCCAGCACCCTGACCAGCCCGTCGGAGCCCGCCACCGGCTCCGCCCCCGCCATCAGCGTCATGTCGATCAGCAGGCCGGGCGTGGTGGAGAAGCCGGCGTAATTGTGGCCGCCGGAGCGCACGGCGAAGGGCATCGCCAGTTCCTTCACCCACTTGATGCAGGCCTGGACATCCTGGGGAGTGCCGCAGCGGGCGATGCCGGCCGGCAGGGTGGCGCCATAGCGCAGGTTGTTGGGGCGGCAGATATCGGCGAAGAAGGGATCCTCCGGCCGCAACACCGCCCCGCCCTTCACCGCCTTCGCCAGATCCGTCCAGGCCGACGGCGGCGGGCAATAGGTGCCGCTCGTCTCCGCCGCGAAGGCGGCGCCCGGCATCAGCCGGACCGCCGCGGCGGCACCCGCGAAGCGGCCGGCCCCGACAAGGAAATTGCGGCGGGAAGCGTGCAGTCCGAGCGCCATGAGCCTGTCCATCCTGCTATGAAAGTTGTGTTTTTATAAACTTACTATCCTATTGATAACAATTTCCGTCAACTGTGCCCGCCCTAAGCTTCCACCCCGCTCGTCATTCGCCATGGGTCATGCGGCCGGCTCAGGGGCCGAACACCTCCTCGGCCACCGCATCCAGCAGGGCGTCGTCGCTCTGCTGGTTACCGTTGGTCAGGAAGATCAGCGCGGTGCGGCGGCCGGGGTAATAGCGGACATCGGCTTCGAACCCATCGTAACGCCCGTCGTGGCCGGCGCCGCGTCCCCAGCGGTCCTTCCACAGCGCGACGCCAAGCCCCTGCCCTTCCTCGTTCTCCGACGGGGTCAGCATGCGCCGGACGGTCGCCGCCCCCAGCAGCCGGTTGTCACGGAACAGGGCGAAGACGAAGCGCTCCAGATCGCCGGCGGTGGTGACCAGCGGTCCGTCGCCGGTGGTCGCCGCCCAGGACCGACGGCTGACGTCGCCCTCCTCGGTATAGCCATGGGCAAGGCTGCGGTCGCGCGGTTCGGCGCCGACGCTGGTCGAGCCCATCCCGGCCCGGTCCAGCACGCGGTTACGCAGAACCTGCGCGAAGGGAACGCCGTCGCGCCGCGATGCGATGTGGCCGAGCAGGACGTAGTTGCTGTTGGAATATTCGTAATGACCGCCGACCGGCCCGGTCGCCTTCTCGCCCGCCGCATAGGCGATCAAGGCGCCGCTGCGCGGCAGCTTTTCCGGCTTGGCAGCCTCGTCCTCCTGATAAGCATCGGTGATGTAATCGGGAATGCCCGAGCTGTGGTCGAGCAGATGGACCAGACGCGCCCGGCCGGCGTTGGCGACCTTGTCCAGCGGCAGGTCGGAAGCCAGATCCCGCACCGGCTGGTCGAGCGCGAGCAGCCCCTCTTCCACCTGTTGCAGCACGGCTGTTGCGGTCGCCATCTTGCCGACGGAGGCGACGTAGAAGCGGGTGTCCTCCGTCACCGGCCGCTCTCCCTTGCGGTCGGCGATCCCGGAAACCACCACCCGCCGCCCGTCTGGACCCGACACCAGCAGGATGCCGCCGTCCAGCTCCTCGTCGGCGAGGAAGCGGTCGAGCAGCCGTTGCAGGCGATCGGGCTTGGCGGCGCCAGCTTCGGACAGCGGAAGCGCAAGGGCCAGCAGGAGCGTCAGACCCGACATGAGCCGGGGCAGACGCCCGTTGCGGTTCGGAAAGCGGCCGGAATCATCCCGTCCTTGCGTCTGCATGCACCCTGCCCCCGTCCAATGAGCGGCTCGGCGGAACTACGCCGAAAGCAATAACCGGAATCGAGGGTATGCCTTGCAATCGGAAAACAGCAAGGAGCGGAAGCTACCGCTTCGCGACCGGACGGGTGCTGCCGCGGATCACCAGTTCGCAGTCCAGGTTGTGGTGCTTCTGCGTCACGCGGACACCGTCCAGGGCGGCCAGGATCTGGGTGGCGCTGAGGCGGCCGATCTCGCGCTGGGGTGGGCGGACGGTGGTCAGCGGCGGCGGGCAGGAGTTGCTGAAGGGAAGATCGCCGAAGCCCACCACCGCCAGATCGTCGGGCACGCGCAGGTCGCGGCGGGTCACCTCGAACAGCACGCCCAGCGCCAGCGCGTCATTGGAGCAGACCACACCGTCGATGTCGGGATGGCGCGTCAGGATCTCGTCGATCAGCCAGCGGCCGACCTCCGTCGTCGCGGCGTCGGGGACGGTGAAGTCGATGGGGTCGTGCAGGCCGCGGCGCATCACCTCCGCCTCATAGCCGTCGGTGCGGCTGCGCACGCGCAGGTCCTGGCTGGCGGCGGCGCCGATATAGGCGACCTTGCGGCTGCCCTGGTCGTAGAGGTGGCTGGTCTGCATGCGGCCGACCTCGAAATGCGAGAAGCCGACGCTGATGCCGACCGCCTCGCCGGGATGGCCGGGCATGTCCCACATCTCCACCACCGGCACGCCGCAGGAGGCCAGCATGGAGCGCGTCCGTTCGGTGTGGTGGAAGCCGGTCACCACCATCGCCGCCGGCGACCAGGCGAGGAAGGCGCGGATCAGGCTTTCCTCCTCCTCCGGGCTGAACTCGCTGACGCCCAGCAGGGTCTGGTAATGCGCCGCCTGGAACATGCCCTGGAGCGTGTTGTAGGTCTCGGCGAAGAAGGAATTCAGGATCGACGGCAGGATGACGCCGACGGTGCGGCTGCGTGCGGCGGCGAGGCTGCCGGCGACCAGATTGGGCACATAGCCCATTTCGTCGATCACCCGCGCGATGCGTTCGGCGAGGTGGCGCGACACCGATTCCGGCCGGCGGAGAAAGAGCGAGACGGTGCTGGGCGACACGTCGGCGGCGGCGGCCACGTCGGTCATCGTCACCCGCTGGGTGCCGCGGCGCGTCCGCTTCCTGGTTTCGGTCACCTGCATCGTCGGTCTTCCTCACGCATCAGGGGGCGGCCGGTCAGTGCCGCGTCGGCGGATCGGCGAGCGCAAGGACGGCCAGGGCCTCGATCGCGTCGTGAACGAGTTGATAGGCGGCCTCGATCCGGCAGAGCGCACGGTCGCATTCATCGTCATCGTCGCGCGTCTCCTGCCGGACGGCCCGGAACAGGGTCAGCGCTTCGCGGCCGATGATCCTATGGCAAGCCTGCAGTCCGCAATCCTCTTGCAGCGCGAGCGGGATATGCAGCAGGCGGTGGCGCAGCACCGCCGCATCGAGTTCCAGTTCGGCGATCCGCCGGGTCAGAAGGGGTGTCATCGATGTCATGCCCAGCGGGGCGCATCCGATCGGACACGCCCCGCTTCCTTTTCACGGCAGCCGGGTCAGCCGGCAACCAACTCCGCCATGGCGGCCTTCATGCCCTTCGCCTCGATGGCGGCGAGGCTGTCGGCCACCCGCGCGGCAAGGCCGGTGATGGCGGTCAGGTCCTCCTTCCACAGGCGGGCGTCGGACAGGACGGCGGCGACCAGGGCCTTGGCGTCACCGGCGTTGGCGGCCCAGGCGGCGCTCATGGCGGCGATCACCTCGGCATTGTCGCTGATCGGGTAGGACCCGGCGTCGCGCGTGCCGGTGTAGGCGCCGTCGGCCTGCCGGCCGCGGTAGAAGCGCAGCAGGGCCGCCAGCGAGAAGGACAGGCCGGCGGGGGCCGAGCCATTGCGGACGACCGCATCCTTCAGGCTGGGCAGGACGCGCACCTGCCACTTCGACACCGAGTTCAGCGTGATCGAGATCAGCTCGTGCCGGATATAGGGGTTGCCGAAGCGCTCCATGATGGTGCGGGCGTAGTCCTGGCGCTCCGCCTCCGGCAGCGGGACGTAGGGAACGATCTCCTCGAACATCACCTTGTTCAGGTAGGCCGACACGGCGGGGTCGTCCATCATCGACTTGACGGTGTCCAGCCCGGCACAATAGGCGGCCAGTGCGCTCGCGGTGTGGGCGCCGTTCAGGATGCGGACCTTGCGGGTGCGGTAGGGCTGAAGGTCGTCGGTCCACACCACGTTGAGCCCGGCCTTGTGCAGCGGCAGTTCCTCGGCCAGATGGGCCGGACCCTCGATCACCCAGACATGGAAGGGCTCGGCGGCGACGGCCAGCTTGTCCTCGTAGCCCCACTTGGCGGAAAGGGCCGCGGCCTCGTCCTTCGGATAGCCGGGGACGATGCGGTCGACCAGCGTGTTCAGGAAATGGTTGTGCGTCTCCACCCAGTCGGCGAAACCGGCCTCCAGCCCCCAGCGCTTGGCATGGGCCAGGACGATGCGCTTCAGGTTGGTGCCGTTGGCCTCGATCAGTTCGCAGGGCAGGAAGACCAGACCGCTGTCGGCGCTGCCGCCCAGCGCCGTGTAGCGGGCATGCAGCAGGGCCGCGACCTTGGCCGGGAAGCTGTCCGGGCAGGTGCCGGGGGCATAGGCCTCCTCGCGGTCGGCGATGCCGGCCTCGGTGGTGTTGGAGACGAAGAAGCGCAGAGCCGGGGACGAGGCCAGCTCGACCATCCGCGCCCAGTCGGCGTAGGGGTTCAGTGCCTCGGACACGCAGGAGACGACGCGGCGGGATTCGACCTCGCGCCCATTCTCGATGCCGCGCAGCAGCACGGTATAAAGATTGTCCTGCGCCTTCAGCAGGGGGGCGATGCCCTGGTCGAGCGGTTGGGCAATGGCGACGCCGGCCTTGGTCAGCCCTTGGCCGTTGGCAACATCGACCATCCAATCGACGAAACCGCGCAGGAAATTGCCGTCGCCGACCTGGAGGATGGTCACGGGCAGGGTCGGAGCGCCATCGGTGTGGGCGACGTCGAACGCGCCGCCGGCAAGCTGGTCACGGGTCAGGGAACGCATGACTGGGCATCCTTACAGGAGCTGAAAATCCGGGCCCGGTGCGTTGACCGCAGGCGCGGGCGATGGGTTAAATATACTAATATATTAATGAGTGGGGCAAGGAGAAAAGGGTGCGGCATTGTGGTTGGGGGGAGGTCGACCGGATGCCCCCTCCCCATCCCTCCCCCGCTTCGCGGGAGAGGGGGCAGGATGCTTGCTGGCATGACATAGCTGCCGAAGCGGCGGCAGTCCCCTCTTCCGCGAAGCGGGGGAGGGTTAGGGAGGGGGCAATCGAAGCCGACGCCCCTACTCCTTGAACCCCGCCATATGCTCGAACAGGTGGCGTTTGCGGCGGATCTCCGCTTCGGCCTCGTCCAGCAGCGCGTGGTAGCGCTCGGGGTTGGCGCGCTCCACCGCGCTGAAGCGGGATTCGCCGGCCATGAAGGCGGCGAGGCCGGCGGAAGGGGCACCGCTGTCCAGCTGCAGCGCGGTCTTGCCGTCGGCCAGCCGGCGCGGGTCACGGCGGTAGAGCGACCAATGGCCGCTCTCCACCGCCAGCTTCTGGTGTTCCAGCCCATGCGACAGCTCGAAGCCATGGGCGACGCAATGGCTGTAGGCCAGGACCAGCGACGGGCCGTGGTAGGATTCGGCCTCCATCAGGGCGTTCAGCGTGTGGCTGTCGCGGGCGCCGAAGGCGGTGCGGGCGACATAGACATGGTCGTAGGCCATCGCCATCAGCCCCAGATCCTTCTTGGCCGCCGACCGGCCGGCGGTGGCGAACTTGGCCGAGGCGCCGATCGGGGTTGCCTTCGATTGCTGGCCGCCGGTGTTGGAATAGACCTCCGTGTCCATCACCAGGATGTTCACGTCGCGGCCCGAGGCCAGGGCGTGGTCGAGACCGCCATAGCCGATGTCATAGGCCCAGCCGTCGCCGCCGACGATCCAAACGCATTTGCGAACCAGATAGTCGGCCAACTGCTCCAGCCGGCGGGCGAGCGGGTCCTTCAGCGGGGCGAGCTGCGTCATCAGAGTGGCGACGCGGGCCCGCTGGGCGGCGATGCCGGCGGCGTCATGCTGGTCGGCCTCCAGCAATGCGGTCACCAGACCGGGCTCCAGCTGGGCCGACAGCAGGGCCAGCGTGTCGCGCGCCTGTTCGGCCATGCCGTCGATGGCGACGCGCAGGCCGAGGCCGAACTCGGCATTGTCCTCGAACAGCGAGTTGGCCCAGGCCGGGCCGTGGCCGCTGGCGTCGGTGGTATAGGGCGTGGTCGGCAAATTGCCGCCATAGATCGAGGAGCAGCCGGTGGCGTTCGCCATCACCATGCGGTCGCCGAACAGCTGGGTCAGCATCTTGATGTAGGGCGTCTCGCCGCAGCCGGCACAGGCGCCGGAGAACTCGAACAAGGGTTCGAGAAGCTGGCTGTGCTTGACGGTGACCGGCACCGACTCGCGCGGGATGGCGGGCAGGCTGCGGAAGAAGTCGAAGGCCTCCTGATGGCCGGCCAGCGCCTGGACCGGCCGCATCTCCAGCGCCTTGCGGCCGCCCTTTTCGTTTCCTGGGCCATCTTTCTCTTCCGCCGGACAGACGGCGACGCACAGCGTGCAGCCGGTGCAGTCGGCGGGCGAGGACTGCAAGCGATAACGCCCGCCGGGGAATTCGCGCCCCTTGTAGGGGATGGTCTCGAAGCCGGCGGGCGCGTCGGTCAGCGCCGACTCCGGCACCACGGTGGCGCGGATGGCGGCATGCGGGCAAACCAGCACACACTTGTTGCACTCGATGCAGAGGTCGGCGTTCCAGCCCGGCGCCTCCGCCGCGATGTTGCGGCGCTCATATTTGGAGGTGCCGGTCGGCCATGTGCCGTCCACCGGGAAGGCGGACACCGGCAGCCGGTCGCCATGGCCGGCGATCATCATCGCGGTGACGCGCTTGACGAAATCGGGAGCCGTTTCGGGTACCGGGGCCGGACGGTCGTGGTCGGCGGTGACATGGTCGGGCGCCGGGACCGGGCGCAGATGGGTCAGCGCCTGATCGACGGCGGCGACGTTGCGCGCCACCACCTCCCCGCCACGGCGGGCGTAGGTCTTGGCGATGGCCGCCTTGATCTCGGCAATGGCGTCCTCGACGGGCATCACGCCGGACAGCTTGAAGAAGCAGGTCTGCATGATGGTGTTGACGCGACGGCCGAGCCCGACCGCCCGCGCCACCGCGCCGGCGTCGATGGCGTGCAATGACAGCCTGCGCTCGATGCAGAGGCGCTGCACCTCGGCCGGCAGGCAGTCCCACACCTGCTGCGGCGTGCCGGGGGCGTTCAGCAGGATCGTGGCGCCGGGGGCGGCCATCTCCACCACCTCCACCCGCTCCATCAGCGGCAGATGGTGGCAGGCGACGAACTCGGCCCGGCCGATCAGATAGGGGGCGCGGATCGGGTCCTTGGAAAAGCGCAGATGCGATACCGTGGTCGAGCCGGACTTGCGGCTGTCGTAGACGAAATAGGCCTGGGCGTGGCCGCCGTTGCGGGACTGGATGATCTTGAGCGAGTTCTTGTTGGCGCCGACGGTGCCGTCGGCGCCGAGGCCGAAGAAGACGGCGCGCGACACGCCCGGCTCCTCCACGCCCCAAGCCGGGTCCCAGGGGATCGAGTGGTGGGTGACGTCGTCGGTGATGCCGATGGTGAAGCGGCGCTTCGGCCGGTCGCGGCCCAGCTCGTCGAACACCGCCTTCGCCATGGCGGGGGTGAATTCCTTGGACGACAGGCCGTAGCGGCCGGCGATCACCACGGGGTCAATGGCGGACGGGTCGGCGGCGCGGGCCTCGGCCAATGCGGCGACCACGTCGAGATAGAGCGGATCGGCGACCGCCCCCGGCTCCTTGGTGCGGTCGAGCACGGCGATGCGGCGCACCGTCGGCGGCAGCGCGGAGACGAAATCGGCAATCGCAAAGGGGCGGAACAGGCGGACGGTCAGGCGGCCGACGCGCTCGCCCTCCCCCACCAGCCGGTCGACCGCGCCGTTGCAGGTTTCGGCCCCCGATCCCATGACGACGACCACCCGTTCCGCTTGCGGATGGCCGTGATAGTCGAACAGGCGATAGGCGCGGCCGGTGCGGGCGGCGAGCCGGTCCATCATTTCCTGCACGATGGCCGGACAGGCCTCGTACCAGGGGTTGGCGGCCTCGCGGGCCTGGAAGAAGACGTCAGGATTCTGCGCCGTTCCGCGGACGACGGGATGGTCGGGCGTCAGGCCGCGGCGGCGATGGGCGTCGACGCAGGAATCGTCGATCAGGGCGCGCAGATCGTCGTCGGCCAGGGGCTCGACGCAGTTGAATTCATGCGAGGTGCGGAAGCCGTCGAAGAAATGCAGGAAGGGCACGCGCGCCCGCAGGGTGGCGGCATGGGCGACCAGCGCCAGATCCTGCGCCTCCTGCACATTGGCCGAGGCCAGCATGGCGAACCCGGTCTGGCGGCAGGCCATCACGTCGGAATGGTCGCCGAAGATCGACAGCGCGTGGGTCGCCAGCGTGCGCGCCGCCACATGCATGCAGAAAGGCGTTAGTTCGCCGGCGATCTTGTACATGTTGGGGATCATCAGCAGCAGGCCCTGCGACGCGGTGAAGGTGGTCGCCAGCGCGCCCGCCTGCAACGCGCCGTGGACCGCCCCGGCCGCCCCGCCTTCCGACTGCATCTCCACCACCTGGGGCACGCTGCCCCACAGGTTGGGACGGCGCGCCGCCGACCATTCGTCGGCGAACTCCCCCATCGGCGAGCTTGGCGTGATGGGATAGATGGCGATGACGTCGCTGGCGCGGTAGGCCACCGAGGCCGCCGCCTCGTTGCCGTCCATGATGCGGATGGCGGCGGATGGCCGGGGAGATGCGGTGGAGGTTGGGCTCTGGGTCATGCCGGAAATGTCCTCTCTGCTGGCGACGGTCGTCTCCATGGCCACGTCTTCGATGACGGGGCGGCTTTTTTGAAAAGCCGGCGGAAAACGGCTGTCGACCAGGGGAATGGTCCATCCGGAGCGGGCCGGACACATTGACACGCGTCAGTCGGATCGGGAATTTCCGGGTGACGCCGTTCTGCGCTGCACCAGCGTCTGATATATTACCTTTGCAAGGAAGGCCCCACGTTGTCGCAGCGCAGCATCGGGTGGAAGCCGAGCGTTGCCGCGGGATTGCGGGCGGGCGATCGGGGTGAAGCAGGCCGCATGCAGCGAGGCAATGCGGGCGCAGGCCGTTGATCCAGGTCATTTATCCCGACCCGGCGTTGTGGCTTCCTGCATGCGGATGCGCCGTGGACGATCAACCCCGGCGGAAGAATCCGAACAGAAGAACAGGCATCTCAACCATCGATTACGTTGCATTGCAGCAAAGAAACGCCGGTCAGCAACCGGCGTGATTATGCTGCAGTTGCGAATAAATCAGCGCACCGCACCATCGTCCTGCGACATTTTCGCAAGGGCAGACGGCGGTCCCGGAAAACACTTGCGACGCACACTGATATATTAATATAACTCCACCAGCGATGCTCCCGCCCTCTTGAAACGAAGCGGAAGCGACCCCGTCGCCCGGCACCGAACACCCGCCGGCAAGGCATCCCCCAGCAAAGGATCGCCGCCTTAGGGCCCGTACGTGCGCACCGGCGCCTGCCGTGGCAGGCATGTGAGGAAAACATGAACAAGATCCGTGGTTTGCGGTGGCAAATCCTTGCCCTGATGATGCTGGGCACCGTGGTCAACTACATCGACCGCAACACGCTGGGCATCCTGGCGCCGACGCTCAAGGAGCAGCTCCACTTCTCGACCGAGCAGTATTCCTTCATCGTCAGCGCCTTCCAGCTCTGCTACAGCCTGATGCAGCCGGTCGCCGGCTACATCACCGATCTGGTCGGGCTGAAGCTGGGCTACGCGATGTTCGCCTTCGTCTGGGGCGCCGCCGCCGCCGCACATGCACTGGCCGGCAGCTGGCAGTCGATGGCCTTCTTCCGCGGCCTGCTGGGCGTCAGCGAAGCGGCGGCGATGCCGTCGGGCGTGAAGACTTCCACCCTGTGGTTCCCGGCCAAGGAACGCTCCATCGCCACGGGCTGGTTCAACACCGGCAGTTCGATCGGCGCGATGGTCGCCCCGCCCTTCGTCATCTGGCTGTCGCTGACCTATGGCTGGCAGGAAGCATTCATCGTCACCGGTCTGCTGGGCGTCGGCATGTCGGCCCTGTGGTACACGCTGTACCGCAACCCGGAGAACCATCCGCGCCTGACCAAGGAAGAGCACGACTATATCCTGGAAGGCCAAGCGCATGTCGAGCTGCCGAAGCCGTCGGTGAAGCGCGTGCTGGGCAAAGGCAAGTTCTGGAGCATCGCCGCCGCCCGCTTCCTGACCGAGCCGGCCTGGCAGACCTTCAGCTTCTGGATCCCGCTGTACATGGTCTCGACCCGCGGCATGGACATCAAGCAGTTCGCCCTGTTCGCTTGGCTGCCCTTCCTGGCCGGTGACATCGGCTGCATCCTCAGCGGTTACATGTCGCCCTTCTTCGTCAAGCGCTTCAAGATGTCGCTGGTCAACTCCCGCATCGCCGGTGTCGGCGTGGGTGCGGTGTGCATGGTCGGCCCGGCCCTGATCAGCTTCACCGTCAGCCCGATCGCCGCCATCTTCCTGTTCTCGCTCGGCGCCTTCGCCCACCAGATGCTGTCCAGCCTGCTCTATGCCCTGGTGACCGACACCTTCGAGAAGCAGGACGTCGCCACGGCGACCGGTTTCGGCGGCATGGCCGGCTATATGGGCGGCATGATCTTCTCGCTGATCATCGGCCAGCTGGCCACCACCATCGGGTACGAGCCGCTGTTCGCCTGCCTGACGGTGTTCGATCTGGCCGCATTCGTCATCATCGCCCTGGTGCTGGGTCAGCGCGGCGGCAAGCCCGCCGCCGCCATGCCGAACGCCACGGCCGGCGCCGACTGACGGTCCATCCGGTCCCGACTTTTACCTTACACCGCGATTGGAACGCCCTCCGGCACAGCGCCGGGGGGCGTTTCGCATCGGGCCGGACCGACGAGACCGATGGACAAAAAAGCTGACCGCGATGTGGCAAAGTCGCTTGCTACGCGGATGAGATATTAGTATATTAGCGCCGTACCGCTGGATGCGCCGTGGGTTGACCCGGCACAACTTGTTGGACGTTCCTCTCGGACTTCAGAGCCGCCGGTGTCACCGACGGCTCTTTTTTTGTCCGGGGCCGATCAGTTGAACAGGAAGGACTGGCTGTCGACCTCGAACGCGGGCGCGGCGCGGTCCGGCTGGGCGGAGACGGCGGCAGCGGCGGCGACCGACAGCAGCGAGGCGAGCGCGAAGGCCGAAGCGATCAGAGCGCGGGCAATCGTGTGGCGCGCGGCGGGCTTGTGAAATGACGGCTGATGGGAGGACATGCGACGGCTCCTTGGCTGGGATTGCGATGATCGGGCGTCGGGGAGCGGCGTCGGCGTCATCGGCAAACCAATGCTGCCATCGTCGTGCCGCCGTGAAACGCGCCGATCCCGCATGTCCTTCATGACGATGTTGCACTGCATCATAGCGCTGTGACTGTGCATGATGCAAACTGCGGAAGGTGATCGCAGCGCTCCGATCAATTCTGCAAGTGGGATACGGGGCCGTTACTTGGTGCAGTTCGATCTTTTACTGTGCCAGCCCGCGCCGCCCGCCGACCTCGTCCAGGTGAGTCAGCATGTCGGCCGGATCCTCATAGACGCGCAACGCGCCTGAGCGCTCCAGCTCCTCCCGGCCATAGCCGCCGGACAGCAGGCCGATGCCGAGCGCGCGCGCCCGCTTGGCGGCGATCATGTCCCAGATGCTGTCGCCGACCACGAAGGCACTGGCGATGTCGACACCGATGCGCGCGGCGGCGGCCAGGAACAGGTCGGGGTCGGGCTTGGCATACTCGACCTCGTCGCGGGTGACCACCGCGGCGCGCTCGGGATCGACGCCCAGCTTTTCCAGCGCCGGCCGGGCCGTCTCCATCCGGCCGCTGGTGGCGATGGCCCAGGGGATGTTCAGTTCCGTCAGCGTGTCCAGCAGATCGCGGGCGCCGGGCAGCGGGACGACGCCGGCCGCCAGCCGCTTGTAGGCCTGCGTATGACGATGGCGCAGCCGGTCGAGCAGGTCCTGGTCGATGGCGAGGCCGGTCTCGCGCAGCAGCATGTTGGTGAACAGCCCGCCGCTCATGCCGATCTTGCGGTGGATGCGCCAGACCGACAGGGCAATGCCCTCCTCGTCCAACGCTTCCTTCCAGGCCAGCACATGCTGGTACACCGTGTCGGTCAGCGTGCCGTCCAGGTCGAACAGGAAGGCGTTGGTCACGTGGGGATAGCCGGTCATGTCCGTGGTCCGCAGGTTGTGGAGGCGGGTCGAATTCGACAGGACCAGAAGTGGGACCGGCCCGCGCGTTTCGCCAAGGATTTGCAAAGGACGGTGATGGATTTTCCTCGACGATAATCCACGCGAACTTTCACCATGGTTTCACCACGCGGGCGCGAAGACTGGCGCTTCCGCTGGCGCGTTGACTTCGCTACAGTCCACGCCCAAGCTTGCCGCCGGTATGTTCGGCGCAATGCCGGTAGGGAGAGAAGCGCGTGTCGGAAAGGCCGGGGCAAGGCGACGCTTGGTCGACAGACGAGGATCTGGTCACATTGCTGGATCAGGTCAGCCGGCTTGTCTATGGCATCAGCTTCACCGAAGGGCTTTTCCCGGCGCAATGGGTGGCGCTGCGCTATTTCCATGACGCGCCGGAGCCGGCGCGCACCCTGACCGCGCTGGCCCGGTTCCAGCGGATCCATCTGGCGCCGGTGTCGCGCACGGTGTCCACCCTGGTGGACAAGGGGTTTCTGGCCCGCCGTCCACATCCCGGATTCAAGCGCGGCTGGCTGTTCGACCTGACGGACGAGGGGCGGGCCCTGTTGCACCGCGATCCCCTGCGCCAGTCGCTGACCCCGCCGCTCGCCGCCATGGCGGAAGATGAACGGGCGATGCTGGGCCGCCTGATGAGGCGGATCATCACCCACATGCAGGCAGGCGCCGCGACCGCGGAGGACGGGGCGCCGGTCGGCTGACCCGCCCCGCCCCACTCCGCTGCCTCGTTCCCCGCTGCTTCCATCCGGTCAGAACGTCAGCCGTTCGATGTTCTGCAACACAAGCTGGTGATGGTTCTGGTCCTCCAGCGTGACGGTCGTCTCCTGGGTGAAGGTCAGGCCGTGGCCCGACGGATCCACGGTGTAGGCGTGCCCGTCCAGCTGCTGGAGCCAATTGGCGCCGGCATTGGCGACGAAGGCGCCGACCTCGACCACGTCGGTCCACCCCACCCCGCCGTCGATGGTCAGGTTGCCGCCGCGCGGGGCGAAGATGAACAGATCGTCGCCGGCCCCGCCGGACATGCCGGTCGTGCCGCTTCCGGCATGCAGGATGTCGGCACCGGTGCTGCCGGTCATCGTCGCATCGGCCGAGACCAGCACCTGCACCGCCAGCGGATCGCTGGACAGCCCCTGATCGTCGCTGACCGTCACCTCCAGCGTCCGGGCACCGCCGCCATTGGGGCTGAGCGCCAGATGCTGGAGGATGTCGGTGTAGGTCGAGGTGGAGGCGCTGCCCGACAATGACAGCTGGTGGGTGCCGTCGTCCCAGCTGACCTCGATCCCGGTGCCCGACACCGTCTTGCGGCCGGTCGACGGGTCGGTGTCGATGGTCAGGCTGTCGAGGTTCAGCGCGTCGCCGGTCTGCGATCCGGCGGCGATGCGGATCGACATGCCGGACATGACGCTGCTGTCCACATCCGTGATCGTCGCGTCGGAGACCACCGCCGGATGATCGGTCGCGTCCGCGGCGATGACGGTCGTGGCGTGGGCGGCGGCCAGGGTCGGCTTGTCGTTCACCGGATCGACCGTCACGCTGAGCGTCTGCGTCACCACCGCGGTGTCGGTTCCGTCCCGGGCGGTCACGGCGACCGACAGATCGACCGTGCCATGCGCATTGGCCGGCGGAGTGTAGGTCAGCCCGGCCAGATCCGACGCGGCGAGGGTCCAGCTGCCGTCGCCATTGTGGGTGCCGTGGTTCAGGCTGGCGCCGTCGGGCATCCCGCTGATCCGCACCGTCACCGTCTCCGACCCGTCGCCGTCGGTGGAGGCGGCGGTGATCGTCAGCGCAATCGCCGTGTCCTCGTTTCCATGCACGGCGGGGGTGGTCAGCGTCGGCGTGTCGGCGACCGGGGCCACCGTCACCGCCAGCGAGCGGGTGGCGGTCGCCGGCGCGGCGGTGCCGTCCGTCGAAATGGCGGTGACCGACAGGGTGAAGCTGCTGCCGCTGTCATGGACCGGCGTGATCGCCAGCCCGGCCAGTTGGGCCGGCGTCAGCGTGATCGAGCCGTTGACGATGGTCAGCGTGTCGCCCGCCGTGTTCGACAGGGTGGCGCCGGCCGGGATGTCGGCGATGGTGACGCTCAGCGTCTCCGACGCGTCGGTCAGGGCCGGGGTGATCGACAGGGCGACCGTGCCGTCCTCCGCCACCGATGCCGGATCGACCTGCAGGGTCGGCGCGTCGAACACGGCGCGGACGGTGACCGGCAACTGCGCCGTGACGGAGGCCGGGGCGGCGCTGCCGTCGGTGGAGGTCGCGGTGACGGTCAGGGTGAAGTCGCCGTCGTCGTTCAGCGGCGGCGTGATCTTCAGGCCGGCAAGCTGGGCCTGGGTCAGGGTCCAGGTGCCGTCGGCGTTGTGTGTACCGGCGCTGAGCGTCGCACCGGCTGGAACGCCGGCGATGGTGATGCTCAGCAGCTCCGAGCTGTCGGTCAGGGCCGAGGTGATGGTCAGCGGGATCGCCGCATCCTCGTCGCCCGTCGCCGCGGCCGCGGTCAGGGTCGGGGCATCGGACACCGGGTTGACCGTCACCGGCAGGGTGGAGGTCACCGAGACCGGGCTGGCGCTGCCGTCCTTGGCGGTGGCGGTGACGGTCAGGGCGAAATCACGGTTGTCGTTCGACGGCGGCGTGATCGCCAGACCGGCGAGCTGGCCGGGTGTGAGGGTGATTGACCCGCCGGAAACGGTCAGCACGTCGCCCGCCGTGTTGGACAGATGGGCGCCGGCCGGAATGCCGGCGATGGTGACCGTCAGCGTTTCCGACCCGTCCAGGTCGGTCAGCGCCGGGGTGATCGTCAGCGCGATGGCGGTGTCCTCGTCACCGGTGGCGGCGGTGACGGACAGGGTCGGGGTGTCGGTCACCGCCGCCACCGTGACTGGCAGCGTCGCGCTGGTGCTGACCGGCGTGGCGGTGCCGTCGGTGGCGGTCGCCGTGACGGTCAGGGTGAAGTCTTCGCCCTCGTTGGGCGGCGGCGTGATCGCCAGACCGGTCCATTGCCCGGCCGTCAGCGTGATGGACCCGCCCGTGACGGTCAGCACGTCGCCCGCCGCGTTGGACAGGTGGGCGCCGTCCGGAATACCGGCGATGGTGACGGTCAGCGTCTCCGACCCGTCGAGATCGGTCAGGGCCGGGGTGATCGCCAGGGCGATGGCCGAGTCCTCGTTGCCACCGGCGGCGGTGACGGACAGGGTCGGGATATCCGACACGGCGTTCAGGGTGATCGGAACGGTGACCACCTTGGTCGCCGTGCTGCCGTTGGATTCGATGCTGACGGCGGTGACGGTCAGGCTGATCGGCGCATCGCTGTTGGCCGGCGGCGTCAGGCTCAGGCCGTTGAGCTGGGCCGGCGTCAGGGTCCAGCTGCCGTCGGCGTTGTGGGTGCCGGCCGACAGCAGCGCACCTGTCGGCACGCCGGTGATGGTCAGCAGCCCCAACCGCTCCGACCCGTCGGTGTCGGCCAGCGCCACGGCGAGGTTCAGCGGGACGGCGGTATCCTCGGTGCCGGTGATCGGCGCCCAGGTCAGGATGGGCTGGTCGGCGACCGGATCGACGCTGACCCGGAACAGCTGGCTGGTGGTCGCGGTGGCGCCGCCGACAGTCTCCGTCGTCGTCGCGGTCAGCGTCAGGTTGAAGTCGGTGCCGGCATTGGCCGGCGGCTGAAGCTTGAGGCCCGACAGCTGGGCGGCGGTCAGGCTAACCGACCCGGCGGTGGGCGTCAGAATGTTACCGTTGGCATCCACCAGCACCGCGCCGGTCGGCAGGCCGGACAGGGTGACGGCCATCGTCTCCGACCCGTCGGTGTCGACCAGTGCCGCCGTCAGGTTCAGTGCGATCAGCGAATCCTCGTTGCCGGACGCGTTGGCGACGATGACAGTGGGGGCGTCGGTGACCGCCGTCACCTCCACATGGATGCTGGCGGTCGTGCTCGCCGTGTCCTTGTTGGAGCTTTCCAGGCTGGTCGCGGTCAGCGTCAGGTCCATGCCGCCGGAATAGTTGCGCGGCGGCGTGATTGTCAGGCCCGACAGCTCCGACGTCTTCAGGGTCCAGGACCCGTCGCCGTTGTTGGAGCCGTGGTTCAGAACCGCGCCCTCGGGCAGGCCCGACAGGATGACCGCCATCGTCTCCGACCCGTCGGTGTCGACGAGGCTGGCCGATACGTCCAGGGCGATGGGCGTGTCCTCCGCGCCGGTCGCGTTATGGACGATGACGGCGGGCGCGTCGGCGGCGGCCGTGTAGGTGACGGACAGCGTTTTGGTCGACCAGGCGGGCGTCGCGGTGCCGTCCTGGGCGGCCGCTTCGACCGTCAGGGTCACCGTGCCGGCATAGTTGGCCGGCGGCGTCAGCGTCAACGCCGCGCGATCCGACGCGGACAGGCCGGTGAGATCATAGACTCCGTTGCCGAGCGAGGTGCCGCCCGACAGGGTGAAGCCGGCCGGAACCGTCACCCTCAGCGCGGTGATCACCTCGCCTGTGCCGACCAGATCGGTGACGGCGGCGGAGATGGACAGGCTGGCGGCGTGATCCTCCTGCGCCGTGGCGGAACTGGCGCTGATGGAGGGGGCGTCGCTGACCGGCGCCACCTCGACCGCCAGGGTCTTCGTCGTGGTCGCCCGGTCGGCGTTGCCGCTTTCGCGCGCGACCGCGCTCACCGTCAGCTGGAAGGTCCCGCTGGCGTCGTGCGGCGGCGTGAATTTCAGCCCGGCGAGTTGGTCGGGGGTCAGCACCCACTTTCCGGTGGCGGAGTCCAGATAGCCGGCCGACAGCGAGGCACCGGCCGGCACCCCTTCGATGACGATGCTGGCCAGAACCTCCGACCCGTCGGTGTCGGCCAGCGCGGCGGTGATGTTCAGCGCGATGGCCGTGTCCTCGTTGCCGGAAGCCGCCTGCACGGTCAGCAGCGGGCTGTCGGCGACGGCGGTGACCGTCACCGCCTGGGTCAGGCTGGTGTGGGTGTTGCCGGAGTTGGTAACCACATCGATGCCGAGGGTGAAATCGGCGTCGCTGTTGGAGGGCGGAGTCAGCGACAGCCCGGCCAACTGGGCCGGCGTCAGGGTGATCGAGCCGCTGGCGATGGTCAGCGTGTCACCGGCGGTGTTGGTCAGGACGGCCCCGGTCGGAATTCCGGACAGAGTGACGGAACTGACGCCGCTCCAGTCCTGCAGGCCGGTGTCGAGATGCAGGGCGACGCTGCCGTCCTCCGCCGTCGTGACGCCGGATGGGCGGTCGCTGCCGACACCGGTCGCCGGATCGGGGGTCGTGCCGCCGGTGCCGCCACCGGTGGAGCCTCCACCGGTCGATCCGCCGCCCGTCGATCCACCACCGGTGGATCCACCGCCAGTGCCTCCCCCACCGGTGGACCCGCCACCCGTCGAGGCGGTGGTGGTCCAGCTCAGCACGAAGCTGTCGGACACGCTCGTGTTGCGGTCGCCCTCGCTCTCGATACTGTAGGGATTGACCGTCAGGGTGACGCTGGCCGTGTCGACGGTGCCCGACACGCTGTGGGTGATGCCGGCGGCATTGGCGTCCTTGACGGTCAGCTTCAGGCCGCCCTCG
This sequence comes from Azospirillum sp. Sh1, assembly GCF_008365135.1. Classification (NCBI taxonomy): domain Bacteria; kingdom Pseudomonadati; phylum Pseudomonadota; class Alphaproteobacteria; order Rhodospirillales; family Azospirillaceae; genus Azospirillum; species Azospirillum sp. Sh1. Next base: position 73,978 of record NZ_VTTK01000031.1, read on the forward strand.
CCCAGCGCCTTGGCATACTCCTCGGCGGTCAGCGTCCAGGTGCCGTTGCCGTTGTCGAGGCCGCGCGACAACACCGTGCCCTTCGGCACGCCGGAGATGGTGACCGCCAGCGTTTCCGAGCCGTCGGTGTCCTGCAGGAAGGCGTTCAGGTTCAGCACCATGCCGTCCGGCACGCCGGCCACCGACTGGTCGTCGACATGGTAGGCCTCGACCGCGCCGTTCGCCCCGTGCGACACCGGCGCGTCGGCCACGGCGGTGACGGTGACGGTCGGGGTGTAGGTCCTGGTCAGGCTGTCGGTGCCGTCCACCGCCGTCACCTTGACGGTGATGGTGAAGTCGTCGGCGTCGTTGGCCGGCACGTTCAGCCGCAGATTCCCGAGTTTGGCCGGATCGACGGTCCAGCTGCCGTCATGGTTGTCGGTCAGCGCGCCGGCATCCGTGCTGGTCAGGGTGACCCCGGCCGGCAGGCCGGAGATGACGATGGAGGAGATATGCTCCGACCCGTCGCTGTCGCCGGTCAGGGCGGAGATGGTCAGCGGGATGCCGCCGACGGCGTCCTCCTGCGCATGGGCGCCGATGGAGACGACAGGTTCGTCCGTCTTGGGGTCGACGGTGACGGTCAGGTCGCGGGTGTCCTTCAGCATCCCGCCGGAGGTCGCGCCGTTCACCGTGATGATCGGCGCGCCGTTGCTGTCGGTGGTGATGACGTCCACCTTCAGCGTGATCGTGCCGGCGAAGTCCTGCTTGGTCGTCAGGGTCAGTTCGTTGCGATACTCCACATCGACCGACCAGCGGCCGTTGCCGAGATAGACCAGCCCGCTCTCATGCCCCGCCGCCAGCGACAGCCAGGAGCCGGACGGCAGGTTGCTGACGACCAGCGACAGGCGCTCCGACCCGTCATTGTCGACCATCACCAGATCGCCGAGCCGCAGGTTGATCGCCGTGTCCTCGTTGCCGCGGGCGGTGAGCGTGCCGTTGGGCGTCACCACGTCGGCCACGCCCTGCACGTCGACATGGACGGTCATCGCCGCCGCGTCGGCGATGGAGCCATTGGAGCTTTCCGTCGCCCGCGCGGTGAAGGTCAGGTCGAAGCCGGTGTTGGAGTTGGCCGGCGGGGTGATGGTCAGGCCGGTCAGGTCGGCCTGGGTCAGCACCCACTTGCCGAGGCCCGCGTCGTAATGGCCATGGTTCAGCGTTGCCCCGGCCGGCACGCCGCCGACCAGGATGCTGAGGCTTTCCGAACCGTCGCGATCGGTCAGGGCCGCCACGACCGACAGCGGGATGGCGGTGTCCTCGCGGCCCACCGCGTCGGAGGCCGACAGCACCGGCGTATCGGCGACCGCGTTGACGGTCACCGCCAGCGACTGCTGCGCCGAAGTGGCGGTGGTCGTTCCCTCCACCGAGGTGGCGGTGATCTTCAGCGTCACCGTGCCGGAATAGTTCAGCGGCGGCGTGAAGCTCAGGCCGCTCAACTGGCCCGGCGTCAGGGTCCAGCTGCCGTCGGCATTGTGGGTGCCGGCGGACAGCGTCGCCCCCTCGGGCACGCCGGTGATGGTGATGTGGTCCAGCGTCTCCCCGGTCACGTCGGACAGGTGGGCGTCGATGGTCAGCGGGATGGCGCTGTCCTCGTTGCCGGTGGCCGCGGTGGGGATGACGATGGGGGCGTCGGCGACGCCGGTGACGGTCACCGACAGGGTTGCCGGCGCCGACACGGCGGTGGAGCCGTTCTCCCGCTCCACCGAGGTCGCGGTGACGCTGAGGGTGATGGTGCCGGAGAAGTCGTGCGGCGGAGTCAGGCGCAGGTTCGGCAGATCGGCCGCATCCACCTTCCAGGTCTTGCTGCCGTCGCTCTGGGTGCTGACAACGCTGCCGAAATTCAGGCTGGCTCCGTCCGGAACGCCGGAGATGGTGACATAGCCGATGCTCTCCGACCCGTCGGTGTCGGTCAGGGCCGGGGTGATCTTCAGGGCGACGGAGGTGTCCTCATCCGTCGCGGCGGCGGCGGCGGTCACGGTCGGCGCATCGGCCACCGCATCGACCGTGATGGTGCCGGTCGCCGTCTGCGTGCCGCGCGCCGTGCCGGCGCTGGTGCTGTCGATTGTCCCGACCTTCAGCGTGTAGGCGAGGTCGGCGTCGGAGTTGTGGGCGGTGACGACCGTCAGCCCCTGGACCGTCCAGGTCCCCGCCGTGCCGCCGGCCGCCAGCGCCGCGGTCGGGATCGTCCAGCTGTAGTTGCCGGAGGCATCGGGACCGCTGCGGGTCAGCTCCACGCCGTTCACGTACAACTTGGCGCCGGCCACGTCCTGCTGCGAGGCGGCCATGGTCAGGGTGACGCTCTCCACCCGTTCCGGGCTGGCGGCGTCGATGTCGCTCAGCGTGATGGTCGGGGCGAGCGCGATGCCGCCGGACGCGTCCTCGTTGCCGCGCGCGGCCAGCGTGGAGAGCGTGATGGCATCGGCCTGAGGCGTGACTTTGATCGTCTGCGTGGCGGTGGAGGTGCCGCCATAGCCGTCGGTCACCGTGAAGGAGAAGGTTTCCGTGCCGCTGAAATCGGCATCCGGCGTGTAGGTGAAGGTGCCGTCGGCGTTCACCACCAGCGTGCCGTGGGCCAGACGCACCGGCTGCCCGGCGTCGCCGGGTCCCTTGAAGGTCTGCGTGTCGTCGGTGCGGCCATTGACCGTGTCCTGGTCCGTCGCGCCCAGCCGTCCGGTGACGACGGTGTCCTCCGTGGTTCCGGTGGTGGCCGCCGTTGCGGTCGGCGCATAGTTCAGCGCCGTGCGCACATCGACCGATCGACCGTCGACGTAAAGCTCCAGCTTCTCGAAATCCGCCACCTTGATGCCGAGCGCGTTCAGGGTGGTGGCGTTGGCGACGTTGGTGTCCTGGCTCGCGGCGTTGGGAAGAGCGCCGGCGGTCTCGATCTGGTTGCGCAGGGTGCGCAGGTCGGCCAGGATCGAAGCATCGGACAGCTGCGCCCCGGTCAGCATCACCCGGAAGGTGTCGATGCCGGTGTCGCCGTCCTGCTGTTCCGGCTTGGACGACGTGCCGCCGTCGGTGCCGACGGTGAAGATCGACAGATCGTCGCCCGCGCCGCCGCGAATTGTGTCGGTGCCGGCGCCGCCGGTGATGGTGTCGGTACCGCCACCGCCGAGCAGGATGTTGGCGCCGCTGTCGCCGGTGATGACGTCGTCGAAGGCCGAGCCGGTGACGTTCTCCAGATTGCGCAGGGTGTCGGTGCCCTCGCCGGTGCCGATGCCGGTCGCCAGATTGGCGTTCACCGCGGTGGCCGAGGCGGCGTAGGTCACCGTGTCGTTGTCCGCTCCGCCATCCAGGACGTCGTCGCCGAGACCGCCGCTCAGGGTGTCGTTGCCGGCCCCGCCATAGATGGTGTCGTTGCCGTCCCCGCCCTCGAGGCTGTCGGCGCCTTTGGGCGTGTTGGTGAACTTGATGGTCAGCGTCTGGGCGACGCTGTTGGCGGTGCTGCCGTTCTCCCGCTCTTCCGAGGTCGTGACCACGGTGAGGGTGATGGGGGTGGCGCTGTCCCCCTCCTTGGCGGTCAGGGTCAGGCCGGACAGCTGGGCCTGGGTCAAGGTCCAGGTCCCGTCGGCATTGTGCGTGCCGGCGCTGAGCGTCGCATCGGCCGGAACGCCGGAGATCGTCACCCTGGAGATCGACTCCGACCCGTCGACGTCCGTCACGGCGGGAGTGATGGTCAGGCCGGTGGTGAAGGTGCCGGTGCCGTCGCCGTAGATCAGGTCGTCGCCGGCGCCGCCCCGGATGGTGTCCTTGCCTGCACCGCCCGACAGCGTGTCGTTGCCGGCGGTGCCGGTCAACGTGTCGTTCTGGCCGGTCGCAAGGTCGTAGGTGATGGGCGTCACGGCGAGTGTCGGCGTGTCGGCCACCGCCACCACGGTGACGGCCAGCGTCGTCTGCACGGAGACCGGGGAAAGCCCGCGGTCGGTGGCCGTGGCGGTAATGGTCAGCGTGAAGTCGACGTCGCTGTCGTGCTGCGGCGTGATGGTCAGGCCGGACAGCTGGGCCTGGGTCAGCGTCCAGGTGCCATCGGCATTGTGCGTGCCGGCGCTGAGCGTCGCACCGGTCGGAACGCCGGCGATGGTGATGCTCAGCGTTTCCGAACCGTCCAGATCGGTCAGGGCGGACCGGATGTCCAGCGCAATGGCGGTGTCTTCGTTGCCGCTCGCGGCGGTGACGCTCAGCGTCGGGGTGTCGGTCACCGGATCGACGGTGACGTGCAGGGTCTTGCTCCTGGTCGCTTCGGCAGCGCCGCCGTCCTTGGCGACGGCGGTGACGGTCAGGTCGAAATCGACGTCACTGTTCGACGGCGGCGTGATCGTCAGACCGGCAAGCTGATCCTTGGTCAGCGTGATCGAGCCGCCGGTGACCGTCAGCGTGCCGTTCAGCGTGTTGGAGAGCGTGGCACCGGCGGGGATGCCGGTGATCCGGATGCTCAGTGTTTCAGAGCCGTCCAGATCGGTCAGCGCCGGGCTGATCGACAATGCGATGGCGGTGTCTTCGTTACCCTGCGCGGCGGTGACGCTCAGCGTCGGCGTGTCGCTCACCGGATCGACGGTGACGTGCAGGGTCTCGCTCTTGGTCGCCTCGGTGGCGACGCCGTCCTTGGCGATGGCGGTGACGGTCAGGTCGAAATCAACGTCGCTGTTCGACGGCGGCGTGATCGTCAGGCCCGCGAGCTGGGCCGGGGTGAGGGTCCAGGTGCCATCGGCGTTGTGGGTGCCGGCGCTGAGCGTCGCCCCGGTCGGAACGCCGGCGATGACGATGCTCAAGGCTTCCGAGCCGTCGGTGTCGGTCAGCGCCGGGTTGATCGTCAGCGCGATGGCGGTGTCTTCGTTTCCACGCGCGGCGGTGACGCTCAGCGTCGGGGTATCGGTCACCGGATCGACGGTGACATGCAGGGTCTCGCTCTTGGTCGCTGCGATGGCAACGCCATCCTTGGCAATTGCGGTGACGGTGAGGGTGAAATCCACGTCGCTGTTCGACGGCGGCGTGATGGTCAGGCCGGACAGCTGGGCCGGGGTCAGCGTCCAGGTGCCATCGGCATTGTGGGTGCCGGCGCTGAGAATCGCCCCGGTCGGAACGCCGGCGATGGTGATGCTCAACGCTTCCGAGCCGTCAGTGTCGGTCAGCGCCGGGCTGATCGTCAGCGCGATGGCGGTGTCTTCGTTTCCACGCGCGGCAGTGACGCTCAGCGTCGGGGTGTCCGACACTGGATTGACGGTCACCGGTAGCGTCTGGGTCACCGATACCGCATTGGCAGTGCCGTCCTTGGCCGTGGCCGTGACGGTCAGGGTGAAGTCCACGTCGCTGTTCGACGGCGGCGTGACGGTCAGGCCGGCGAGTTGATCCTTGGTCAGCGTGATCGAGCCGCCGGTAACCGTCAGCGTGCCGTTCAGCGTGTTGGCGAGCATGGCTCCGGCGGGGATGCCGCTGATGGTGATGCTCAGCGCCTCGGAGCCGTCCAGGTCGGTCAGCGCCGGGTTGATCGCCAGCGCGATGGCAGTGTCTTCGTTGCCGGTGGCGGCGGTGACGCTCAATGTCGGGGTGTCGGTCACCGGATCGACGGTGACGCGCAGGGTCTCGGTCTTGGTCGCTTCGGCAGCGACACCGTCCTTGGCAATTGCGGTGACGGTGAGGGTGAAATCCACGTCGCTGTTCGACGGCGGCGTGATGGTCAGGCCGGACAACTGGGCCGGAGTCAGAGTCCAGGTGCCGTCGGCATTGTGGGTGCCGGCGCTGAGCATCGCCCCGGTCGGAACGCCGGCGATGACGATGCTCAAGGCTTCCGAGCCGTCGGTGTCGGTCAGGGCCGGGCTGATCGTCAGCGCGAT
>NZ_VTTK01000032.1:0-6833 GCF_008365135.1 Azospirillum sp. Sh1
CGTGCCGATGGTGATGACGTCCGTGCCGCCCTGGCCGGTGATCGTCTCCAGAGCCGAGACCAGCAGGGTGTTGCCGGTGGTGCCCAGAGTGATGGCGTCGGTGCCCGCACCGCCCGTCAGCGTCTCCAGACCCGAAGCCAGCATGGTGGTGCCGGTGTCGCCGATGGTGACGACGTCGGTGCCCACATCGCCGGTCAGGGTTTCCAACCCGCGCAGCAGGATGGTGTTGCCGGCGGTGGACAGGGTGACGATGTCGATTGCGCTGTTCGCCGTGGCGATGTTCAGCCCGCCGATCAGGGTTTCGATGCCCGACACCAGCAGCGTGCTGCCGCCAAGCCCGAGGAAGATGCTGTCGCTGCCGGCACCGCCGGTCAGCGTTTCCAGCCCCGACGCCAGCAGCGTGCCGCCGACCGAGCCCAGGGTGACGACGTCGGTGCCGACCTGACCGGTCAGCGTCTCGAGCAGCGACAGCAGCAGCGTGTTGCCGGCCGTACCCAACATGACGACATCGGTGCCGGTCGCGCCCGTCAGGGTCTCCAGACCCGAAATCAGCAGGGTGTTGCCGAGCGTCGAACCCAGAGTGACGACATCGGTGCCGGTCGCCCCCGTCAGGGTCTCGACCGCCGATACGAGCAGTGTGTTGCCGGCAGTCCCCAACGTGACGGCATCGGTGCCGGTACCGCCGATGACCATCTCGAACAGCGACACGGACACGCTGTTGCCGGTGTCGCCCAGCGTTAGGACATCGGTGCCGCCCTGGCCGCTCAGCGTCTCGATGCCGCGCAGCAGCAGCGTGTTGCCGGCCGAACCGAAGGTGACGACGTCGGTGCCGGTGCCGCCGATTAGGATATCGATGCCCGACACCGAGAGCGTGTTGCCGGCCGAACCCAGGAAGACCAGTTCCGAACCCGTGCCGCCCGTCAGCGTCTCCAGACGCGACACCAGCAGCGTGCCTCCATCCGGCGCCAGCGTGATGACATCGGTCCCGGAACCGCCCGTCACGGTCTCCAGAGCCGAGACCAGCAGGGTGTTGCCCGAGGTGCCCAGCGAGATCACGTCGGTGCCCGAACCGCCCGTCAGGGTCTCCAAGGCCGAAGCCAGCATGGTGGTGCCGGTATCACCGATGGTGATCACGTCGGTGCCGCCCTGGCCGGTCATGGTTTCCAACCCGCGCAGCAGGATGGTGTTGCCGGCGGTGGACAGGGTGACGATGTCGATGGCGCTGTTCGCCGTGGCGATGTTCAGCCCGCCGATCAGGGTTTCGATGCCCGACACCAGCAGCGTGCTGCCGCCAAGCCCCAGGAAGATGCTGTCGCTGCCGGCACCGCCGGTCAGCGTCTCCAGCCCCGACGCCAGCAGCGTGCCGCCGAACGAGCCCAGGGTGACGACGTCGGTGCCGGCATCACCGGTGATCGTCTCGAGCAGCGACAGCAGCAGCGTGTTGCCGGCCGTACCCAGGGAGACGACGTCGGTGCCGGTCGCACCCGTCAGGGTCTCCAGACCCGAAATCAGCAGGGTGTTGCCGAGCGTCGAACCCAGAGTGACGACATCGGTGCCGGCCGCCCCCGTCAGGGTTTCGACCGCCGATACGAGCAGCGTGTTGCCGGCAGTCCCCAGCGTGACGGCATCGGTGGCAGCGCCGCCGATCAGGGTCTCGAACAGCGACACGGACACGCTGTTGCCGGTGTCGCCCAACGTCAGGACGTCGGTGCCGCCGCCGCCGATCAGCGTCTCGATGCCGCGCAGCAGCAGCGTGTTGCCGGCCGAACCGAAGGTCACCACATCGGTACCCGCCCCGCCGATCAGGATATCGATGCCCGACACCGAGAGCGTGTTGCCGGCCGAACCCAGGAAGACCAGTTCCGAACCCGTGCCGCCCGTCAGCGTCTCCAGACGCGACACCAGCAGCGTGCCTCCATCCGGCGCCAGCGTGACGACGTCGGTCCCGGAACCGCCCGTCAGGGTCTCCAGAGCCGAGACCAGCAGGGTGTTGCCCGAGGTGCCCAGCGAGATCACGTCGGTGCCCGCACCGCCCGTCAGGGTCTCCAGGGCCGAAGCCAGCATGGTGGTGCCGGTATCGCCGATGGCGATCACGTCGGTGCCGCCCTGGCCCGTCAGGGTTTCCAACCCGCGCAGCAGGATGGTGTTGCCGGCGGTGGACAGGGTGACGATGTCGATGGCGCTGTTGGCCGTGGCGATGTTCAGCCCGCCGATCAGGGTTTCGATGCCCGACACCAGCAGCGTGCTGCCGCCAAGCCCGAGGAAGATGCTGTCGCTGCCGGCACCGCCGGCCAGCGTTTCCAGCCCCGATACCAGCAGCGTGCCGCCCGCCGAGCCCAGGGTGACGACGTCGGTGCCGGCATCACCGGTGATCGTCTCGAGCAGCGACAGCAGCAGCGTGTTGCCGGCCGCGCTCAGGGTGACGACATCGGTGCCGACCTGACCGGTCAGCGTCTCGAGACCGGTCACCAGGATGGTGTTGCCGAGGACCGAGCCGATGGTGACGACATCGGTGCCGGCCGCCCCCGTCAGGGTCTCGACCGCCGATACGAGCAGCGTGTTGCCGGCAGTCCCCAGCGTGACGGCGTCGGTGGCAGCGCCGCCGATCAGGGTCTCGAACAGCGACACGGACACGCTGTTGCCGGTGTCGCCCAGCGTCAGGACGTCGGTGCCGCCACCGCCGATCAGCGTCTCGATGCCGCGGAGCAGCAGCGTGTTGCCGGCTGAACCGAAGGTCACCACATCGGTGCCCGCCCCGCCGATCAGGATATCGATGCCCGACACCGAGAGCGTGTTGCCGGCCGAACCGAGGAACACCAGTTCCGAACCCGTGCCGCCCGTCAGCGCCTCAAGACCCGACACCAGCAGCGTGCCGCCGGCCGAACCGATGGTGACGACGTCGGTCCCGGAACCGCCCGTCACGGTCTCCAGAGCCGAGACCAGCAGGGTGTTGCCCGAGGTGCCCAGCGAGATCACGTCGGTGCCCGAACCGCCCGTCAGCGTCTCCAGGGCCGAAGCCAGCATGGTGGTGCCGGTATCGCCGATGGTGATCACGTCGGTACCGCCCTGGCCCGTCAGGGTTTCCAACCCGCGCAGCAGGATGGTGTTGCCGGCGGCGGACAGGGTGACGATGTCGATGGCGCTGTTCGCCGTGGCGATGTTCAGCCCGCCGATCAGGGTTTCGATGCCCGACACCAGCAGCGTGCTGCCGCCAAGCCCCAGGAAGATGCTGTCGCTGCCGGCACCGCCGGTCAGCGTTTCCAGCCCCGACGCCAGCAGCGTGCCGCCGACCGAGCCCAGGGTGACGACGTCGGTGCCGGCATCGCCGGTGATCGTCTCGAGCAGCGACAGCAGCAGCGTGTTGCCGGCCGCGCTCAGGGTGACGACATCGGTGCCGACCTGACCGGTCAGCGTCTCGAGACCGGTCACCAGGATGGTGTTGCCGAGGACCGAGCCGATGGTGACGACATCGGTGCCGGCCGCCCCCGTCAGGGTCTCGACCGCCGATACGAGCAGCGTGTTGCCGGCAGTCCCCAGCGTGACGGCATCGGTGCCTATGCCGCCGATCAGGGTCTCCAACGAGGAAACAAGCATGGTGGCGCCAGTGTCGCCGACGGTGACGACGTCAGTACCGCCCTGGCCCATCAGGGTTTCGAGGCCGCGCAGAAGGATGGTGCTGCCGCCGCTGCCCAGCGTGACGACGTCGGTGCCGGTGCCGCTGACCAGCGTTTCCACCGCGGACACCAGCAGCGTGCTGCCCGACGACCCCAGAAAGACCAGATCCGATCCGGCGGCGCCGGTGATGGTATCAAGGGACTCGGCAAGAATCGTGGCGCCGCCGCCCCCCAGGGTGACGACATCGGTGCCGGCCGCCCCCGCCAGCGATTCGATGCCGCTGAGCAGCAAGGTGGCGCCCATGGTGCCCAGCGTCACCCGGTCGGTGCCGGTGCTCCCGCTCAGCGTTTCCAGCCGGTCGACCAGGACGGTATTGCCGGCGCCGCCCAGCAGGATCACGTCGGTGCCGGCATCGCCGGTCACCGTCTCGAACAGCGACAGCGTCATGGTGCTGCCGAAGGTGCCGAGTGCCACGACATCGCTGGCCGTCGATCCGATCAGCGTTTCCAGCCCCTGGACCTGGAGGGTGCCGCCTGTGGTTCCCAGTGTGATGACGTCGGAGGAGGAAGAACCGATGATGGTCCTGTACTGCTCCGCGAGGGACAGGGTTTCGCCCCCGCTGCCCACGAAGAGAATGTCGGACTTCACGATGCTGACCAGCGTCTCCAACCCGGTGAGTTGAAGGGTCTGGTTGGCCGAAATGATGGTTTCGATGCCGGAAACGGTCAGCGTGGCCCCAGCCGATCCAATGGTGAGGACATCGGTGCCCGAGCCGCCGATCAGCGTCTCGATCGAGCCGACCTGCAGCGTATTGCCGGCGGACGCCAGCGTCACGACGTCGGTGCCGGAGCCGCCGGTCAGCGTTTCGATACTGCCGACCTGCAGCGTATTGCCGGCGGTGCCAAGGGTGACGACATCGGTGCCGAAGCCGCCGGTCAGCGTCTCGATGCTGACGGCCAGCAGCGTGTTGCCGGCGGTGCCAAGGGTGATGACATCGGTGCCGACGCCGCCCGTCAGCGTCTCGATGGCACCAACTTCCAAAGTGCTGCCGAGGGTCCCCAACGTCACGGCATCGCTGCCGGCGCCGCCGGTCAGCGTCTCGACACCGCTGACCAGAAGCGTGACCCCGCTCGAATCCAGAGCGACGACGTCGGTGCCCGCGCCGCCGGTCAGCGTTTCAATCGAACTGACCTGCAGCGTGTTGCCGTCGGTGCCAAGGGTGACGACATCGGTGCCGGCGCCGCCCGTCAGCGTCTCGATTTCCGCGACCGTAAGGGTGTTGCCCGCGGTGCCGAGCATGATGACGTCGGCACCGACCCCACCCGTCAGCGTTTCGACAGCCGAAACCAGCATCGTGTTGCCGGCGGTGTTCAGCATCACGATGTCGGTGCCGGTGCCGCCCGCCAAGGTTTCGATGTCGGATACCAACACCGTGCTTCCGTTGGAACCGATCGTCACGACATCGGTGCCGGCCCCACCGGTCAGCGTCTCGATTCTCCACAGCTGGATGGTGTTGCCCGAATCCATCAGCGAGATGGCATCACGGCCCGAACCACCGTTCAATGTTTCGATCTGGGAAAGAAAAAGGGTTATGCCGCTGGCGCTGACTGTGACGACATCGACGCCCACACCGCCAACCAGTGTTTCAAGCGCCGAGATCAATACCGTGCTGCCGGCCGACCCGAAGGTCACGATGTCCGTGCCGGCGGCACCGATGACGCTTTCCACGGCGGAAAGCAGCACCGTGTTGCCGGCGGTACCGAACGTCACGACGTCGGTGCCGGCCTCGCCGATCAAGGTCTCGATGCCTTGCACCTTCACCGATGCGCCGGTGGCGCCCACCATTACGACGTCGGTGCCGCTGTCTCCCGTCACCGTTTCGATGAGGGAAATCTGAATCGTGCTGCCGCCGGTGGCGAGAAGGACGACATCGGCGCTGATCCCGCCGGTCAACGTCTCGATGCCGGAAACCAGTGTCGTGTTGCCGCCGGAGGCGAACGTCACGAGGTCGGTGCCGGCACCGCCGACCAGGGTCTCCAGCAGCTTCACCGTCATGGTGCTGCCAATGGTGCCGATGGTGACGACGTCGGTGCCGGTGCCGCCGGTCAGGGTTTCCAGCCCGGCGACCAGTGTCGTGTTGCCGGCCGAACCCAACGTCACCATGTCGGTGCCGGCGCCGCCGACCAGCGTCTCCAGCAACCGCACCAGCAATGTCGAGCCGGCGCTGCCGGTCGTCAGCACATCCGTACCGATGCCGCCGATCAGGGACTCCATCGCGGCGACCAGCATCGTGTTGCCGCCGGTGCCAAGAGTTACCGCATGATCTACAGAATTCGTACCGATAAGGGTTTCGACATTGGAGACGCCTAGGATATAAGTTCCTGAAAGAGTAACGACGTCCGTGGCGGACGATCCGACAACATAATCAAGGTTACTGACCGAAAGCGTTCCGCCATCCGTTCCGACCTGAACGGTAAGCGTTCCGCTCCCCGACGCGGTGATCGCCTCAATATTGCTTAACGTTATGGTTTCCGTGGCGCTCAGCACGTAATTGACAATGTCTGATCCTGAGCCGCCGAACAGCGTGTCAATCGCCTTTACGGCTAGCGTGTTGCCGGCGTTGTTCAGTGCGATGACATCGAGGCCGACCCCGCCGATCAGCGTGTCCACCAGCGACACCAGCATTGTTGTGCCGGTCGTGGCGATCGTTATGACGTCGGTGCCGGCGCCGCCCGTCAGCGTCTCGACACCGCTGACCAGAAGCGTGACCCCGCCCGAATCCAGAGCGACGACGTCGGTGCCCGAGCCGCCGGTCAGCGTTTCAATCGAACTGACCTGCAGCGTGTTCCCGGCGGTGCCAAGGGTGACGACATCGGTGCCGACGCCGCCCGTCAGCGTCTCGATGGCACCAACTTCCAAGGTGCTGCCGAGGGTCCCCAACGTCACGGCATCGCTGCCGGCGCCGCCGGTCAGCGTCTCGACACCGCTGACCAGAAGCGTGACCCCGCTCGAATCCAGAGCGACGACGTCGGTGCCCGAACCGCCGGTCAGCGTCTCGATGCTGACGGCCAATAGCGTATTGCCGGCGGTGCCAAGGGTGACGACATCGTTGCCGAGGCCGCCCGTCAGCGTCTCGATTGCCGCGACCGTAAGGGTGTTGCCCGCGGTGCCGAGCATGATGACGTCGGCACCGACCCCACCCGTCAGCGTTTCGACAG
>NZ_VTTK01000032.1:6932-78897 GCF_008365135.1 Azospirillum sp. Sh1
GAATCCATCAGCGAGATGGCATCACGGCCCGAACCACCGTTCAATGTTTCGATCTGGGAAAGAAAAAGGGTTATGCCACTGGCGCTGACTGTGACGACATCGACGCCCACACCACCAACCAGTGTTTCAAGCGCCGAGATCAATACCGTGCTGCCGGCCGACCCGAAGGTCACGACATCCGTGCCGGTGGCACCGATGACGCTTTCCACGGCGGAGAACAGCACTGTGTTGCCGGCGGTACCGAACGTCACGACGTCGGTGCCGGCCCCGCCGACCATGGTCTCGATGCCTTGCACCTTCACCGATACGCCGGTGGTGCCCACCGTTACGACGTCGGTGCCGCTGTCTCCCGTCACCGTTTCAATGCGGGAGATCTGAAGCGTGTTGCCGCCGGTGCCGAGAATGACGACATCGGTGTTGACACCGCCGGTCAACGTCTCGATGACGGAAACCAGTGTCGTGTTGCCGCCGGAGGCGAACGTCACGAGGTCGGTGCCGGCACCGCCGACCAGGGTCTCCAGCAGCTTCACCGTCATGGTGCTGCCGATGGTGCCGATGGTGATGACATCGGTGCCGGTGCCGCCGGTCAGGGTTTCCAGCCGGGAGACCAGCATGGTCGTGCCGGCGGTTCCGATGGTGACGGCGTCGGTGCCGACGCCGCCGGTCAGCGTCTCCAGATCCGACACCTTCGTGGTGACGCCGGCCGATCCCAGGGTGATCAGGTCGGTGCCGGTCCCGCCGACGATGGTCGTTATCAGCGACACCGTGGTGGTGTTGCCCTGCGCCCCCAAGTTCAAAGACGTCGTGCCGCCCGCGCCGCCCGCAGTGACGAATTCCAGGCCCCACGCTGCGACCTGCACGCCATTGGAGCCAAGCGTGACGGTGTCCGTTCCGGCACCGCCGATGACGGTTTCAGTGCTATAGACCGCTATCGTGTTGCCGACATCGCCCAGGGTGACGATGTCGACACCAATACCGCCCAACAGGGATTCCAGTCCGGACACCAGCACGGTGTTGCCCGCCGAACCCAGCGTGATGATGTCGGTTCCAACCCCGCCGGTCAGGGTTTCCAACTTTACCATCGTCGTGGTGTTGCCCGCCGAACCCAGCGTGACGACGTCGGTTCCAACCCCGCCGGTCAGGGTTCTCAGCCACGACACCATCATGGTGGTGCCGGCCGTGTCACCCAACGTGATCACATTGGTGCCGCCGGTGCCGGTCAGCGTTTCGATTGCCGCGACCGTCAGAGTGTTGCCCGCGGTGCCGAGCGTGATGATGTCGGTGCCGAGGCCGCCGGTCAGCGTTTCGATGCGCGAAGCCAGCATCGTGTTGCCAGCGGTGCCGAGTATCACGACATCAGTGCCGGTACCGCCGGTCAATGTCTCGATGCCGGTGACGCTCAGCGTATTGCCGCTGGTGCCGAGTGTCACGACATCGGTGCCGGCCCCGCCCGTCAGCGTCTCCACTGTCGAGAGCAGCAGGGTATTGCCCGTTGTGTCGAGCGTGACGACGTCGATGCCGCTGCTGCCGAGCACGGTTTCCAGCCCGGAAACCAGCATCGTGTTGCCGGAGGTGCCCAGCGTAGCGACGTCGGTGCCGGCGCCTCCCGTCAGCGTTTCGACGCCGGCGACGCTGAAGGTCGCACCGATATTGCCCAGCGTGATGACGTCGGTGCCGGTGCCACCCGTCAGCGTGTTGATCTGCGACAGTGTCAGCGTGTTGCCGGAATCGGCCAAGGTCCTGACGACCGGCGCGATGTCCCGGAGATACAACAGGGAGCCGACTTGGATACCGTAAATCGCGTCAAGGTCGCCGTCGCCGTCGAGGTCGGCCAAGGCCGGCATCGGATAGGCTCCGGTGTTGAGGCCGTAGACAGCCGTCCCGACGAGCGAGAATGTGGGGGAGGACGTCGTCCCGATGTTGATGGAAACGACATCCTTGTTCACGAGGTCGAGATCGCCATCGCCGTCGAGATCGACAAGGACCGGAGCATTGTGACTGACACCCGCCGTCATGCCGAAGAGGTTCGTTCCCTCCAGCGAAAAGGTCGGTGACGACGACGTTCCATTGTTGCGGTAGAAAAGCAGGCCGTTGTTGGTGGTCCCCATCAGCAGATCGGCATCGCCGTCGCCGTCCAGATCGGCGAAGGTCGGAACGACATAGCTGCCGGTGACGATGCCGAAGAGGTTGGTCCCCTCAAGGGAGAAGGATGGAGAGGCCGACGTTCCGGTGTTGCGGAAGAACCGCGTGCCGCCGTCCTTGCTGCCGATGAACAGATCGAGGTCGCCGTCTCCGTCGATATCGACGAAGCTCGGTGTCGCATAGGTGTCGGCACTGGAAAGGCCGAACGGGTTCGTGCCTTGAAGCGAATAGGTCGGTGCCAGCGTCGTCCCGACATTGGCGAAATACACCGTCTCGCCAAGCTTGTTGCCAACCAGAAGATCCAGGTCGCCGTCGCCGTCGAGGTCAGCGAACGTGGGTGCGGCATAATTGCCGACGCCGCTGAGACCGAAAGAATTGGTACCGACCAGAGTAAAGGTTGGAGTAGCCACGATCTGTCAGCCCCTCGGATATATCTGTCGACGTCGCACCCGTTCACCGTCCGCCATGTGGCGTCCGGTCAATTCGGAACGTCTGTTGGAGTGGTCACCGCTTCGGCCAGCGCCCGCGCGTCGAGCAGCCCCACCGCCTCCGCACGGCGCACACCGGGAAGGATGGCGACGTCGTACAACTCGTTGACGGTGTGATGGAGCCACAGCATGTGCGCCACGGTTCCGCTGTCGGTGTCCACCACGGCCAAGCCGCATTGAGCGGAGACTCCGGCCCGGTTCAGGGCCGCCTCAAGCGGCAGCGCGCTCAGCGTTCCGTGATCGCCGCGTGGACGCGACAGCCCGACAACCGCCCATTTCCCATGAAAGGCCAATCCGCGCGCAAAACCGGGGCAGAAGCAGGCCGGCTCGAAGCGGCCGTTCCGGTCCACCGTTCCAAGCTCGCCGGTGCCGGAATTGAGCAGCCAAAGCCGGCCGCGGTGCCAGCGGGGGGAATGGGGCATCGACAGTCCGGTGCAGGCGACCTCACCCGACGGGACGTCGATCAGTACGCCGCCGTCGGTCCGGCGCTCGCGCCAGCCTTCGATGACGTCGCAGCGGCCCAATGCGGTCGTGAACATCGGTCGGCCGTCCTCACCGAGCGCCAATCCGTTCAGATGGCAGCGATCCTCGTTGCGCAGGGCAGAAATGAAGGCGGGCTTCCAAACGGGACGGAAGCCCTGGTCGGCGTCAGGGACGGAAAGACAACTGAAGCGCGTATTGACGAAGATCGGGACACCGTCATGTCCGACGGCGATGTCATGGATATCCACATCGCCGATCATATAACCGAGTCGCGGCACATAAAGACGGTCTGCGCCCGACGGCGTGCGGTCGGACGGTCGCAGTGTGTTGGCGAAGCGCCAGAGGTGCGACTGTCCGCCGACCCATAACGCGGCTCGGTCGACACACAACCCCTGACAACGCTGCACGATCCGTTCATGGGCCTTCAAACGCCCGTCTTCCCCCAACCCCAGGAAAAAAAGCCGGTGCGCCTCATAGGTCGAAAAAGCGATTGCGCAGCCGGCGGTCTCCAGCCAATCAGCCAAATGCGGCGTGCCTTCCAGCATGGGACGGGATCGTTCTTCGGCTGCCATCCGACCGCTCTCCATCGCGCTTCTTGACCATCATCCCGGATGCTTCGTTAACATTAGCTGCTATATAATTTGAAATCACCGCAAAGAATGGAAAAATTCTCGAAATGGACGCGCATTGCATCTAAAAATAGAAAACACGCAAAGGAGGAAGCGCAGAAAAATGGTTCAATATTACAGTTCTTAGGACGTGACACGGACCTCGGTTGGTCAAATCGAATGGAAGCCCGGCGGCACGCACCAGAATCCACTCCACAGCCACACCGCGCGGGTCCGCTGCCATCCGAAGAAAGCTTTTTTCATGTGCGCACTGACCACTGGTTTCTCCGATCAAGCCGTCGCGCTTACCCATCGAGGCGCAGCAGCCCTGGCTGACGGGCAGGAAGCGCTTGCTGACTGCTGTTTCACGGCGGCAGCCATACTTGCGCCGCATCGGGCCAGCATCTGGCACAATCTTGGTGAGGCGCGACGCATCCAGGGCCGGGTGGAGGATGCGGAACAGGCTTACAAACACGCCTTGCGATTGCGTCCGGCCTATCCGAAGGCCTGGGCCGGATTGGCCTCGCTCCTGCATAAAACCCGGCGCTTCAAGGCTGCGGCACGGGCGGCGATGCGGGCATTGGCTCTCGATCCGGGCTTTGCCGAAGGCTGGTCGATTGCCGGTTCGATTCTGCATGAGCGACGGGCGATGGAGCGCCTGCCGATGATCTTCCTTCGCGCGGTGCGGCTGGCCCCTACCAGCCCGTCTGCGTGGCTCGCACTGGCCGGTGGCCTCGGTGAAGCGGCGGAATTGGCGCTTGCCTGCACACAGCGTTCGGTTGCGTTGTCGCCCGACCGACCAGGCGGCTATGTGAGTCATGCGGGACTCCTGATCCGGCATGGCAAGCTCGACGCAGCCCAGGCAATGCATGATCGGCTGCGTCAGCTGGCTCCGCTGGAGGGCCATGCGGAAGCCGGCGACAGTCTGGTGGCGAGCTTGCGCGGCGACTTTGCGACGGCGGTATCGCTGGGCCGCCGATCTCTCGCTCTGCAACCGGCGTCCCTTTCGGCCCTCATCAACCTATCCCTGGCCGAACACGACAGCGGGCAGATGGAGCGGGCGCGCCGCGGCAACGAGCGCGCCCTTGCGCTCCATCCCGAAAGCGATGTCGCACGCTTCAACCTGTCCATGGTGCTTCTGGCACAGGGTGACTTCGCCAACGGATGGCGTCTCTACGAATCGCGCTGGCGGATGGAAAATAGGGCCTATCCGGCCCATGCCCCGCGTTGGCGTGGCGGCGACCCGGCCGGACGCTCGTTCCTTCTGGTGGCCGAGCAGGGACAGGGCGATACGCTGCACTTCGTCCGCTATGCTCCGATGCTGGCCGCGCTCGGCGCCCACGTTCATCTGATGGTGCAGCCGTCACTGGTCCGGCTGCTGTCGACGCTCCCGGGCATCGCCTCCGTCCGGTCGCTCGCGGACCCGCCGCCGGTATGCGACGCCTGCATTCCGCTGCTAAGCCTGCCGCTGGCGTTCGGCACCACGTTGGCAACCATCCCGGCAGCGGTCCCCTATCTGCACACGTCCGAACAGGATCGCGCCACCTGGAAACGGAGGCTTGGCGGTGAGCGCCGCCGAAGGGTCGGCCTGGTCTGGGCTGGTTCGGCGCATGACGAGCAGTTCATTGCGCATATGGTCGACCGGCGGCGGAGCTTCCCGCTGGCTGCGCTGGCTCCGCTGGCCGATGTTCCGGGCGTGACCTTCTACAGTCTGCAGAAAGGGCCACCGGCGAATGAGGTGCGGCCGCCCGGTCTGGATCTTGTCGACTGGATGGAGATGGTTGGCGATTTCGCCGACACCGCGGCTTTTGTCGCGGAACTTGACCTCGTCATCAGCGTCGACACCTCGGTGTGCCATCTGGTCGGAGCACTGGGCCGGCCGATCTGGATGCTATCGCGTTACGACTCCTGCTGGCGTTGGCTGTGCAACCGATCGGACAGCCCCTGGTATCCGACCATGCGCCTGTTCCGCCAGGGCCGGCCGGGCGACTGGACACCCGTCATCGATCGCGTCCGTATCGCCCTGGAGCGTTGGGCGATGCGGGGGCCATGCTCGACATATGAGGCGTAACGGCGCCAAGAATGATCTTGCCCCACCGAACCGGGGCAAGATCACTACTCGTCTCCTCACTTCTTCGACCGCTCGCTGATGGCGGCGTGGCGGCGGCGGATGTCTTCCGGCCAGGAGCTTTTGATGAAGGCGAGAACCGCCCAGATGTCGGCGTCGCTCAACTTGCCGCCGAACGCAGGCATGTCGCTGCTGTAGCCGGGCGGTGCGAACGCCGCGATGCCCTGCTTGGTGATCCTGAAGAGATCCTCGTCCGGATGGTGCCACGTATGGCCGGTGGCATCGTGAGGCGGCGCGGGCAGACGGCCGTCGGCCTTGCGGCTCTGCCAGTTCGTCTGGCCCTCGAGCCGGCTCCCGTGGCATGACGCGCACTGCTCGGCGTACACCATTTTCCCTCGGGCGACCTGTGCGGCATCGGTCGGGTCGGCACTCACCGTCGGACCGGCGACCATGACCGCGCCGGCCAGCGCGACCGTGGCGGCCAAGGCCAAGCCGATGCCGACCTTCAACGCCTTTTTCACGACCATTTTCCCCGGCGCGTCATGACTGGAACGGCCTCCAGGCGTCGAGCCGGGATCAGCCAAGCCGCCGCCGGCGTTGCGGGTTTCCTCCTGGCGCTCATCGCGCGTCTCCTTGTTCGGGACGGCATGAGGATCACCGCCTCATGCCGCCCATACGGGTTCAGTGGCCGGCGTGGCCCAGTTCGAAACGGGCCTGGACCGGTTTCTGGCCGGGCATGGTCAGGGCGGTGACGACCTTCACGCTGTCGTGGGCCTCGCCCAGGCTGGCCTTTCCCTTGAGCGCATTGGCGCCCGCGGGTTCCAGCGCGACCTTCTGGGTCTGCCTGTTGGCCAGGATGGTGGCCT
Organism: Azospirillum sp. Sh1; assembly: GCF_008365135.1. Taxonomy (NCBI): domain Bacteria; kingdom Pseudomonadati; phylum Pseudomonadota; class Alphaproteobacteria; order Rhodospirillales; family Azospirillaceae; genus Azospirillum; species Azospirillum sp. Sh1. The sequence goes on from NZ_VTTK01000032.1 coordinate 13,588, forward strand.
CGGCCTTGGCGCCGGTCACGTCGACCGGCTTGTCCGCGCCGTCGGTCACGTACAGGACGACGTCATTGCCCTGCAGCACGAGTTCGGCGTGATACGGGCCGGCGTCGGTGCGGGGGCCGCCATGGCTGCCGGTCTTGGCACCGTCGGCGAAGGCCGTCGCCGGGGCGGCGAACAGGGTGGCGGCAACGAGGAGGGTCGAGACCTTCACGATAGGCATTCCTTCTGAATTGAACAGGGTGAACGGTTGGATCAGTAGGCTTCGGCCGGACGCGGCGAGCCGGCTTGGGCGTCGACCAGATGCCTGAGCGGCTTCTCGCCGAGCCTGAGGAAGAGGACGGGGGTCAGGAGCGTGTCGAGCAGGGTGGCGCTGACCAGACCGCCGAAGATGGTGACGGCGACCGGATGCAGGATCTCCTTGCCCGGCGCGTCGGCGCCGATCATCAGCGGCACCAGGGCGACGCCGGCCGACAAGGCGGTCATCAGCACCGGGGTCAGCCGCTCCTGGCTGCCACGGATCACCATGGCCCGGCCGAAGCTCTCGCCCTCATGCAGGACGAGGTTGATGTAATGGCTGACCTTCAGGATGCCGTTGCGCGCGCTGATGCCTGTCAGGGTGATGAAGCCGATCATCGAGGCGACCGACAGCGGCTGTCCGGCGATCCATAGGGCGGCCACGCTGCCGATCAGGGCCAGCGGCACGTTGCCCATGATGATCAGCGTCAGCACCGCCGAGCGGTAGCGGCTGTAGAGCACCAGGAAGATCATCGCCAGCGACACCATCGACAGCACCGCGATGGTCTTGGACGCCTCCTCCTGCGCCTGGAAGGTGCCCTCCAGGCTGGTGAAGTAGCCGGGCGGCAGCGACGAGCGGCCGACCACGTCGCGAATGCCCGCCACGATCCGCGCCATGTCCGTCTTGCCGTCGCTGTTGCCGAGGATGACGATGCGGCGCTTGCCGTTCTCCCGCAGGATCTGGTTCGGCCCGTCGGTCTCCTCGATCGTGGCGAACAGGCTGAGCGGCACCCGCCCGGCCGGGGTCTCGACCAGCAGGTTGGCCAAGCCGCTGGTGGTGCGATCCTCGTCGGACAGGCGCAGCACGACGTCGAAGCGCCGCGTGCCGTCGACGATCTCCGACACCACCCGCCCGTTGGACAGGCTTTCCAGCGCGTCCGTCGCCATCGCCGGGGTGACGCCGTAGAGCGAAGCCCGCTCGTAGTCGATCACGACCTGCACCTGCGGGATGCGGACCTGCTTCTCGATCTGCAGGTCGACCAGCCCGGGGATCGCCGTCAGCGTCTGTTGCAACTGTCCGGCAAGGCTGCGCAGGGTGTCGAGATCCTCGCCATAGATCTTCAGGGCGATCTGGGCGCGGACGCCCGACAGCATGTGGTCGAGCCGGTGCGAGATCGGCTGGCCGATGTTCACCGACACCGGCAGGGCAGCCAGCCGCGCCCGCACGTCGGCCAGAACCTCGGCGCGGCTGCGGGCGGAGGGCATCAGGTCGACGTCGATCTCGCTGGAATGCACGCCTTCCGCGTGTTCGTCCAGTTCGGCACGGCCGGTGCGGCGGCCGACAGACGCCACCTCCGGCACCTGCATGATCAGCTTCTCGGCAGCCAGGCCGACCCGGTTGGACTCGGCGAGCGAGATGCCGGGGTTGAGGGCCATGGAGATGGTCAGCGTGCCCTCGTTGAAGGGCGGCAGGAAGGCGCGCGGCAGGCTCGGCACCGTGGCCGCGGCGATCACCACGGCGGAGCCGACGACGGCGAAGAGGGTGCCGGGGTTGGCGAAGGCCCAACCGAGCAGCCGCGCGTTGCCGGCCTTCAACCGCCGCACCAGCCGGCTGTCATGCTCGTCGAGCCGCTTCAGCTTGGGCAGCAGGTAGTAGGACAGCACCGGCGTGACGGTGATGGCGGTGAGCAGGCTGGCGAGGATGGAGACGATGTAGGCCACGCCCAGCGGCGCGAACAGCCGCCCCTCGATGCCGGACAGGGCGAACAGCGGCACGAACACCAGGATGATGATGATCGTGGCGTAGACGATGCCGGAGCGCACCTCCTGCGAGGCCGCCGCCACCACCTCCAGGATTGGACGCGGGTTGCCGGCCCGGCGGTTCTCGCCGAGGCGGCGGTAGATGTTCTCCACGTCCACCACGGCGTCGTCGACCAGTTCGCCGATGGCGATGGCGAGGCCGCCCAGCGTCATGGTGTTGATCGACATGCCGAACGCCTTGAACACCAGAACGGTGATCAGGATCGAGATCGGAATGGCGGTCAGCGAGATCAGCGTCGTGCGGACGTTGAGCAGGAACAGGAACAGGATGACGGCGACGACCACCACCGCCTCCTGCAGCACCGTCATGACGTTGTGGATCGAGGTGTCGATGAAGTTGGCCTGCTTGAACAGGATCTCGTTCGCCTTCACCCCCTTCGGCAGGAACTGCGCCAGATCGGCCAGTGCCTTCTCGACGTCGGCCGTCAGCCTCGTCGTATCGCTGCCCGGCTGCTTCTGCACGGACAGGATGACGGCGGGCTTGCCGTCGACGCCGGCGTCGCCGCGCTTTACACGGGCGGCGAAGTCGACGTCGGCAACCTGGCGCAGATGGATGGGCTGCCCGGCCTTGTAGGCGACCACCAGGGTGCGCAGGTCCTCCAGCCGGGTCGTCCGGCCGATGTTGCGGATCAGGTACTCCTCGCTGTGCTGGTCGATGAAGCCGCCGCCGGTGTTGGCCGAGAACTGCCGGAGCGCGTTCACAAGCTGGTCGGTGGTGATCTCCAGGTCGTGCAGGCGCGCCGGATCGGGGGCGATGCGGTACTGGCGGATCTCCCCGCCGATGGGAATGACCTGGCTGACGCCGGGAATGGCGAGCAGGCGGGGACGGACCACCCAGTCCGCGAGTTCGCGGACCTCCATCGGCCCGACGCCGCTTCCCGGTTCGGCGGACATGGCGAGCAGCATGATCTCGCCCATGATGGAGGAGATCGGCCCCATCTGCGGGCGGACGTTCGGCGGCAGCTGGCCCTGGACGATGGCCAGACGCTCGGCCACCTGCTGGCGGTTGCGGTAGATGTCGGTGCCCCAGTCGAACTCGACGAAGACGATGGACAGGCCGACGCCGGACACCGAGCGCACGCGCGTGATGCCCGGCATGCCGTTCATTGAGGTCTCGAGCGGGAAGGTGACCAGCTGCTCGACCTCCTCGGGCGCCAGCCCCTCGGCCTCGGTCATCAGCGTGACGGTGGGCTTGTTGAGGTCGGGGAAGACGTCGACCGGCAGTCCCTTGAGGACGAAGGAGCCGTAGACGACCAGCAGCACGGCGGCGGCCAGCACGAACAGGCGGTTGCGCAGGCTGGTGTTGACGAGGACGTTGAACATGGCCGCCTCACCGGACCTGGTTCAGCAGGCCGGCGCCGTCGGTGACGATGCGCGCCTCGGGCTCGATGCCTGCCAGGACCAGAACCGTGTTGCCATCGACCGGCTGCGTGCGCACGGGCCGGGCGACGAAACGCTGCGGGGACTCGTGCTGCCAGACGATCGGCTGGCCGCCGGCGCTGCGCACCACGCTGTGGCGCGGCAGGACGATGCCCGACGCGGTGCCCTGCACCTGGGCGACGAGCCGGACCGGCTGGCCGACACCGAGTCCCGACGGCGGATTGCCGATGCGGAAGAGCAGCGGGATCGCCTGCTGACGCAACGCCAGGCTGGAGCCGAGCAGTTCCAGCGACAGGCTGGTGCCGTCGGCGGTCGTCGCCGTGGCCGCCTTGATGGCGTTCGCCACCCGGGGATCGAAGGCGACCGCCTCGACCATCAGCCGCGACGGATCGACGATCTCGAACAGGACCTGATCGCGGGCCTCGATGACCTGACCGGCCTTGACGTTGTTGGCGGTGACGACCCCGGCGATGGGCGCGCGCAGGGCCTCCTTGGTGGTCAGGGTCGGCGACAGGGCGGCGCGGCGCTTGCGCAGGCCGTTGAGGTTGGCCTCCGCCTCCTCGATGTCGCGTTGCGGCACGCTGCCTTCCAGCTTGCGGAGACGCTGGACGCGGGACTCTGCGATGACCAGTTCCTGCTCGACCATGGCGATCTGCTGCTGGATGCCGCTGCGGTCCACGACGTTCACGGCGGGCGTGATGGTGGCCAGGATCTGCCCTGCCTCGACCCGCTGGCCGACATAGGGCAGCCCCTGCTCGCCCGGCTCGATGCGGCCGCTCTGTGTCGCCTGGACGTGGCCGCCGCCGTTCGGATCGGCCACGACCTGACCGATCAGCTGGACCGTCTGCGCCGCCTGCTGCGTCTTCGCGACCATGGTGCGGACCGACAGCAGGCGCTGCGACGTCTTGGGCACATACAGGCTGCCGTCCGGCAACCTGCGCGGGCCCTCCACCGCGCCGGTCACCGCCATCGGCATGGCCGCCGCTCCCGGAGTCCCGTCCTTCGCCTCGTCGCCGTGGCTGTGGTCCTCGCCGCCATGGGCGAAGGCGGCGCCGCCTGCCAGCAATAGACCGAGGCCGAACAGAGCCGCCCCGGCAACCGTGCGCGCCCGGCCCCGCCGGGTCAGCACCACCGCGGTCAGCATGCCGAGCAGGAAGACCATGACGGCCCCCAGCATCAGGCCGGGGTCATGTCGCACCTGACCGAGGATGGCGGACACGCCGCTCCCATCCTCCGGCTCGGCGGGCCGGGCGGTCGCCGGGATCTCCAGCGTGCCGATCAGCAGGTCGGCGGCATCGGCCGCCGTCACCGACACGGTCAGCTCGTGCGGCCCCGGCTTCGACAGCCACGCGGCGTCGAGGCGGTAGATGCCCTCCTCCCCGGAAACGGGGGAGGCGGTCACGGCTTCCCCGCCGGCGCCGACCTCGACTGTCGCGCCGGTCACCGGTTCGTTGGTGGCGAAACGGTCCAGGGTGACGAGCAGGCTTTTCCCCTGGACGACCGCCACCAGTTCGAAGTCCGGCGAGGCCGTCTCCATGGTCGGCATCGCGGCAGCGACCACCGGCTTGGAAGCGTCGCCGTGCCCGTGCCCTTCATGGGCCAGCGCCGGAAGGGCGACCGGCGCGGCAAGGCTCGCCGCGATCGAGGCCGCGGCGAGAAGGCGTCGGTGGATTGGTCCTGTCCTCACATCATCCCCATCGGGCTGGCCAACAGCTGGTCGGCGGTCTTCTTCTGTTCGTCGGTCAACACGGCGTAGAGCGGCTTGGCGGCAGCCTCCAGGGCCTTCATGGCGTCGAGCCGGGTGGACAGGACCTTCTGCTGGGCGGCCAGACGGTCCGGCCATGCGGACGGCATTCCGCCCTTGGTCATCTGCTCGTGCATGGCCTGATGGGCCTTGGCGTTCGACCGCAGGGTGTCGGCAAAGGCGTTCCACTGCGGCGCCTGGGCATCGGTGATCTTCAGCTCCGCCTTCAGGAAGGCGATGCGGCCCTCGACGTGCTCGAACGGCAGGCCCATGGCGCCCATTGCGCCCATGCCGCCCTGCTGGCCCATCATCATCTGGCGCATCATGGGCATCATCTGGCCCATCATGCCGGATTGGCCGCCCTGCTGGCCCATCATGCCGCCCATCATCGGGCGCATCTGGTCCATGTTCATCATCATGCCGCCGCCCATGCCTTGCCCCATCATGGGCGCAGTGCCGGGCATCGCGGGCTGGACGCCCTGGGACGGCTGGGCGGGCGTCGGGGCCGGAGCGGGCTGGACCTGGGTGGTCGTGGCGCCGCCGGGGTGGTGGGCTTGGTGATCCTGGCTTTGGTCCGGCGTGGCGGCGGTCTGGGCCTGGGCAGCCGACATCATGGCGACGAGCGCGAAGACCGGGAGAATTCTGCGGGTGAGAGACGACATGGCGTCCTCCATCTGATCATCTGGTTCAAGCCATCCCGGACGGACTCCACGCGGGAGCGCCGGGAACAGAAAGGCCGAGCGCACGAGGACTGGAACCGGCAGCCGTTGCCGAGCCGAAGCTCAAGCCGGATGCGGACAGACTCGTGGCGTCAGAGGATCAGAGAGGGGGACGCAGTGCGGGGTCGCTGTCGATGCCTTCGGGCGTCGCCAGGGCAGGCAGGTAGGCCGCCCGGTCGAGGGGCGGAACGAAGGCCGCGACGGCACCGGCGGGAAGGCCGCCATGCATGGTCGCGCACTGGGCGACGCTGCAGCAGGCATCGTCACCGAGCACACCAAGATCCCCGCAGGAATCCTGCCCGTGCTCATGGTCGGCCACGGCAGCGACGGCATCGTCCTGCGTGGCGGCCAGGGCATGCTCATGAGGCGCCGGGGAATGCTGGTGAGGCAGCAGACTGGCGTGGCTCGGCACGGCATAGACGAGCAGCGTGGCCAGCATCAGCAGGCTCACCACCACCCTCCTCACCGTCGACCAAGCCCCACGCCACATGGCGATTGCCTTCCTTGTCCGAGACCGGGCGGCACCTGCGTGCCTATCGGCCTCTCTCATGAGCCTAGGACCATTCCCCGGCCCCTGCAACAGCACGATCATCTTGAAAGTCGGCCGCGCCAGGCGAGCATCGACCCTCCAGCGGTGGGAAGGTCAATACGGAAAATGTCCGACGGCGATGCCGGTTGACGGACATCAATGGCCACGCCCATCGGGGGGACTATGGTTGTGCCGGCCCGGACAGACCCGGGTCGTTCAAAGCAATGGCTGGCATGAAGCGGTTGGGCCACATCTTCGCCATTCTGGCGTTCGCCTTCGCGCTCCTGATGAGCGCGGCGGGCGGAGCCATGGCGCATGTGGAAATGCCGGCCGGCTCGATGGGCCATCACGGCTCACATCACGCGCCGTCGCCCCCATCCCAGACCGACCACCACAAGGCCGCCCTCGCCGTCGCCGCGACCTGCTGTCCGGCGGCCGAGGCCCCGGCCCGGCACGGCGTCGCCATCCCGGTGACCATGGTCGAAACGTCCTGGCACCCGCGGGCCGGTTTCGTCCCGAACGCGCGGGACATCACACCGGACACACCCCCTCCGAAGACCAGCCTCTGATCGGCCGCGCGCTCTGACGCCTGCGTCGGACGCCCGGCCACGCGCCGCCTGACCGGCGGCGTGCGCGAGCGATTCCGACCACGCGATCAGAGGACTCTCAATCATGCCCGAGAGGCATTTCACGACCCGCCGCGGCTTCGTCGCCGCGCTGGGCTTCGGCGCCGTCTCCCTGTACGGCGCCTGGGCAGCCTATGGCGCCGCCCCGCTTCCCTTCGGCGGACATTCCGGACACAAGGACGCCGCCCCTGAAGCCGACGCACACGGTCATGGCGGCCATGACGCGGCGGAGGGCATGGCGCCCGAGGAGTTCCGCTTCGAGCATGACTTCTTCGTCCGGAAATACGCGCAGAAGGACGGCAGCGTGAATCCACACGCCGACGCGGACGCCCACGGCCATGAGGGCGATGCGCATGGCGGGCATGGGCACGCCGACGCCGGTCACGGCCCCGGTGCGGCGACGGCGTCCGGCGAGTCGGTGGAACTCTACCTGATGGCGCAGAAGTTCGCCTACAGCCCGGATGTCCTCCGGCTCAAGGCCGGCCAAGCCTACCGGTTCCGCATGATGGCGGACGACATCACGCATGGCGCGTCGATTCAGCTGGGATCCGCCAGCCGCATCATCCGCCTGCGGCCGAACGTCGTGACCGAGCAGACGATCACCTTCACCAAGCCGGGCGAGTACCTCGTGTACTGCACCGTCTACTGCGGTCAGGCGCATGACGCCATGCACGGCCGCATCGTCGTCGGCTGAGCCGGGGAGGACTCAACGCATGGATACCCTCTCGACCTCCTTCGCCCCGGCCGGCGCGACCTCGCGCCTGACCGCGCGCGTCGCCTCCCTGCCGTCTGCCGACAAGGCCCTCCTCGCGCTGCTGTTCGGCGCCGCCCTGCTGGCGCTCGTGCTGGGGCTGGTTGGCGGCGCCGTGACCGCGCTCGCCCGCGCCGGGGCGCTCACCTTCTTTCCGGATGACGCCTACCGCATCCTGACCCTGCACGGCGTGTCCGTGTTCTTCTACTGGCTCTACCTGATCCAGGCGGCCCTGCTGCTGGTGCTGGCGGCGGCCGAGAACGGCCAGGGCCTCGCCCTGCGCCCCCTCGCCTGGACCGGTGCCGCCCTGATGCTGGCGGGCTTCGGCGTCAGCGAGTGGATCTCCGCCACCGGCACGCCGCTGCTCTATGACGGCAGCCCCGAACTGGCCGCGGACGACCCGCGCTCCGTTGGGGTCTTCGCCCTCGGCTACCTGCTGCTCTCGGCAGGTCTGGCGGCGTCCGCCGTCTGCGGCATCGCCACCGTGCTCCAGCCCCGGCTGTGCGGCGAGGCCGGCGAGTTCACCTCCATCGGCTTCGCCCTGTTCGCCTGGGCCGGCTTCCTGGTGGTCAGCGCGATCGCCGCGACGAACGCCTTCCTGCCCGGCCTGCTGTGGGCGCTCGGCACCGGTCCGTTCCCGGCCGACCACGGCACCGAATGGCACATCCTGTTCCACAACCTGCATTACCTGCCGCTGATGGCGACCGTGCTGGTGTGGTACGTGCTGAGCGAACACCTGACCGGGGTGACGTCGATCCATGGCGCGCGCCTGTCGAAGATCGTCTTCGCCGCCTATCTGGTCTTCGTTCCGCCGACCAGCCTCTACCACATGTTCCTTGAGCCGAACCTGTCGGAGAGCGTCCGGGTCGTCGGCTCGCTGCTGTCGCTGTTCGTCTCGGTGCCGACCCTGGCGGCCTTCGCGATCATCGTCTCCTCGCTGGAAGCCAGCGCCCGGGCGCGCGGCGCCACCGGCTTCTTCGGCTGGATGCGGGGGCTGCCCTGGCGGAACCCGGCGATGGCAAACATGGGTTGGGCGGTGGTGAACATGATGATCGGCATCACCTTCGCCTTCGTCCTGATCCAGGAGAAGCTGGCGCCGATGTTGTCCGACACCTTCTTCGTGCCCGGCTATTTCCACTTCTTCGCGGTCGGCGTGCTGACCCAGACCTTCCTGGCGGCGCTGATGGTGATCCTGCCGGCACTCGGCGGAGGCAGCCTGTGGCGCCCGGACCTGCTGCGGCGCATGCCGGCCGTCGTCACCATCGGCCTGCTGATCTTCGGCGCGGCCGGCATCACCGCCGGCTTTATGGGCGTGCCGCGGCGCGTCTTCGACGTCAGCTACGGCGGCATGGCCCCGGCGGCATGGCCGGTGCTGATGGCCCTGGTCGGCGTCGGCGCCACGATCTTCGCCATCGCCATCTCGGTCAGCGTCTACGGCGTCGTCCGCACGCTGCTGTCGCTGCGCCCGTCAGGCGGGCAGGCGCCGGTGGTCGATTGGCGGACCGGGTCGCGCGGCGTCGGCGCGGTTCCGGCCTGGACCGGGCCGCTGTCGGTCGCGGCGCTGATCGCCGCCATGTACGTCTTCACCATCGTCGCGTTCCAGCTGATCCAGTCGCTGCCGATCATCGCCATCGGCGGCGGGCACGGCCACTGAGCGACGGCCACTGAGCGCAGGAGAACCGTCATGAGAATGAATGAAGAGCTTTGGCTCGTGGTCGCCATCGCCGCCGTGTGGGCGGCGCTCGCCGCCGTCTACGCGCTGGTCCCCGGTCTTGGCATGCCCGGTTACGTCCGGGTCTGGGGCGGCGGCGCGGTGCTGTTCCTGGGGCTCGCCGGAGTGCTGGTCGCCGTCAGCCGGAAGGCGCCCACGGGCTGAACCGCTGCACAACGGTGCGACAAGGCGGCGCCATGGGGGCATGAGCATCGCTCCGCCCCCATGGCACCCCGATGTCACTTCTTGATGCCGAGGATGGTTTCGGCCTGGGCGAGCGTCGCCTCCGACTCGGCATGCTTGCCCTGCTTATGGAACGCCTCGCCATCGGCGCGGAGCTTCTTCACCTGCGTCATCTGGTCGGCGCTCAGCTTCGGATTGGCCGCCAGGGCCTGGTCGATGGCGGCCATGTGTTTGGGACAGCTGTTGGCGAGTGCCGGACCGGTCAGAGCGACGGCGAAGACGGCAGCCAAAGCGACGTTCCTGAGCATGGTGTTCCTCCCGTTTTGCAGCCCGCGAGAGCGCGGGCTGCTCGATGGACGCCGGGACGGCGCCCAGTATTCCAACACGGGCGGTCCCGGCTGGCGACTGGGCAAACGGTGACGGTGCCATCCGTGCCGCCTGTGCGAACGAAGCAGGGCGACGAGGTCATCGCGGCGCTCGGTTCGTCATCGATCCTTTCGGGCGGCATCCTCGATTGCTTCCGAACCGGGGGAGAGCGTCACCACCCCGTTCTCCCGGACAAGCCGCCCCGTGCGCTCCAAGACGGCCAAGGCCCGGTAGATGGCCTCGTGCGTCAGTCCGATCTCGGCGGCGATCTCCGTCCAAGGCCGGTCGAGCCGCAGCATCGGCGGATCGCCCGATATCAGGGGACTTGGGTTCATCGGCATCATGGCCCAGGGAGGTCACCACCAGATGCACCATCTCGCCATGGCGAGAGGCGAGTTCAGTCACTGACGGCCGAGGGCGCGCTGGTTGTCCGGACTCTCGCAGATGTCCGGATGCGCGGCCTGGGCTTCCATAGGAAATTATAATGAAACCAGAAAATGATCCTATAAAATCCCCGGCAAAAATACCCTTGTTTCCGATTGGGCAGGCTGGGAAGCTCACAATCTATTTGAAATATTCATTGCAAATTTCCCAGCGGATCACCATTTGAAATTCAGTGAAGCCGCTCCAGCCTTGCTTCCTCTTTGCCGATGATCGTGCATCCGAAGCGTTTTCCTGGCGTGACTCCATCCGGACGGCATGACCACCGATCCTGCCGATCATCCGGCCATCGTCGGAAAATACCGTCGGAGAGCCCCCATGAACGCCGGGACACGCATTGCCTTCTTCCTTCTGACATCCCGGCCGGGGTAACGGCCATGACATCCCCGCTCCACTCCATCGAGGGGCAATGCCCCCATGGCGCCGATCTGCTGCGCGAGCAGCTGCGCTGGACCAATGCCGAGCGCCGCTGGCATCCGCTGCATCAGGGCGCGTCGGACGGACGGCTTCTTCCCCCCGCTTTTCCGCCGCCGGGCCACGCCAGCCTGCTGCGGGGCGCCGTGCTGACCCGTCTCACCATGGCCCGTGCCGCCGGCGCGACCGCCTTCAAGGAGCAATGACCTCATGAGCCTTTCAGCCCATTACATCGTGTCGTGCCGAACGGACGGCTGGTTCATCCGGTTTGAGGGGGAGCGCTATGGCCCCTTCGTCAACGGACAGGCCGGCGCGCTGATCGCCGCGGTTCAGGCCGCCAACCAGGCCGGGAAGGACGGGCATGACGCCCGCGTGCTGCTGCGCAAGCCGGATGGCGCCGTCGATGCCGTCTGGGTCTTCGGCACCGACAGCTACCCGTCGCCCTGGGTGGAGGATCTGCATCGGATTGCACAGCTGCCGCGCCGTGAACGGGTCCGTACGCCCGTCCCGCCGTCCTCCCCGGCACTGGACGCCACGGCGGGCCAAGCGGCGGTGGGCCAAGCGGTGACGGGCCGGGCATAACCCGAAAGGCGGAAGGCCGGACGCGGATCAGGCGGTCACCTCGTCCGTCCAGACCTGGAATTCCGTCAGGGTGTTGGGGCCGAAGGTGTGGGTGAGCGGCACGTCGGCCGCATCGCGCCCCTGCGCGATCAGAATGCGCCCGATCCGCGGAGCATTGTTCCGCGGGTCGAAGACATGCCAGCGGCCGCCCAGATACACCTCCATCCAGGCGGCGAAATCCATCGGCGCATAGGGCGGCGGCTGGCCGATGTCGCTGATGTAGCCGGTGCAGTAGCGCGCGGGGATGTTCATGGCGCGGCAGAAGGTGATGGCGAGATGGGCATAGTCGCGGCAGACCCCACGCTTCTCGGCATAGGTCTGGGCCGCGGTCCGCGTCGGCCGCGAATGCTCGTAGCCGAACGTCACATGGCCGTGGACGAAGTCGCAGATCGCCTGCACCCGCGCCCAGCCCGGCGGGGTGCCCGCGAACAGCCGCCACGCCTCGTCTGACAGGACGTCGGTCTCGCAATAGCGGCTTCCCAGAAGGAACAACAGGGTGTCGGCCGGCAACTCGTCCACGCGGTGCTGCACGGCGCCGTGGTCCGCCGGATCATGCGCGCCGCTGTCGCGGATGATGCTGTCGGCACTGATGGTGAGGGGGCCGGCGGGCGCGACCAGCCGACTGCACCAGTTGCCGAAGCTGTCGCGATAGCCCTGGATCGGCGCCGGCACGCTGGTGATGATGTGGTCGGGCCGCTCCAGGTCGCCGACGCGCGTGTAATGCACGTTCAGCATCACGATCATCGGTGTCGGGGCGGGAAAGCTGAAATTCAGCCGGTAACCCAGGTGAATGCGCATGAAGGCCCTCCGATGAAAAAGCATGCCGGTGACGGCGCGTGCCGATGTCGATCCGCGGCAGCAAGGGATCGGGGGAAAGATGGATGTATGGCGCATGGACCGCGCTGTAAATCCTCTGAAAAAGCCTAACAGACTTTGCGCGGACTCATACAGCTTTTCGCGATTTCGCTTCACATCGGATCGCGGCGCGAATGGATTACGCCGGCAACCTTCTGACTGCTCCTTCTATTTCTCTGCCTACTTTTTCAGCAGCAGCGGCCCATGAAAAAGGCGGCGCCATACCGGCGCCGCCTTTTCTACTTTGCGACAGGCTCGCGTGGCCCGGGCGACAGTCCGGTCAGATGATCACGCCATGGTCCTTGGCGAAGGTCTTCAGCTTGTCGCGCAGGCTGTGGTCGGCCCCGGTGTAGAGGCCGCTCATGTAATCCCGCAGCGCCGCGACCTCGAGCGAGCGCAGCATCGTCTTCACCGGACCGACCGACGGCGGCGACATCGACAAAGTGCGGAAGCCGACGCCGATCAGCGCCATGGCGTCGAGCGGCCGGCCGGCCATCTCGCCGCAGATGCTGAGCGACACCTTGTGCCGGGTGCATTCGTCGACCAGCCGGCGCAGCACGCACAGCATCGACGGCGACAGCGGGTCGTAGCGGGTCGAGGTGCGCGGGTTGCCGCGGTCGGCGGCGAACAGATACTGGGTCAGGTCGTTGGAGCCGACCGACAGGAAATCCAGCTTGGGCAGCAGAGCCGGAAGTTGCCACAACAGAGACGGCACCTCCAGCATCGTGCCGACACGCAGGGTGCTGGGCGGCTCGATGCCCTGGGCGGCCAGCCGCTTCAGCTCCAGCTCCAGCAGGCGGCGGGCGCCGTCGAACTCCGCCACCTCGGCGATCATCGGGAACATCACCGACAGCGGCCGGCCGCCGGCGGCCTGCAACAGGGCGCGCAACTGCTGGCGCAGCAGCGACGGGTGGTCGAGCCCGATGCGCACGGCCCGCCAGCCCAGCGCCGGGTTCTCCTCCTCGCCGCCGGTCATGTAGGGCAGCATCTTGTCGCCGCCGACATCCAGCGTGCGGAAGACGATCGGCTTCTCGCCGACTTCGTCCATGATGCGGGAATAGAGGTCGGTCTGCGCCTTCACGTCGGGGTAGGAGGCACGGACCATGAAGGGGATTTCGGTGCGGTAGAGACCGACGCCCTCCGCCCCGCTGGCGGTCAGGTGCGGCAGGTCGATCAGCAGGCCGCAGTTCAGCTGGATGGAGATCGGCACCCCGTCGCGCGTCACCGACGGGAATTTGCGGATCTCCGCATACATCTGCTCCTTGCGGTGCTGCAACGCCACCGCCTCGCCGAAGGCCATCTGGATGTCTTCGGCCGGGCGGATGAAGACCTGCCCATGGTCGCCGTCGACGATCAGCTGGTCCAGCGGCTCGATCCGGTTCAGCGCGTCGGCCGCCTGCACCACCGGGATGTTCAGCGCGCGGGCGACGATGCAGACATGGCTGGCCGGCGAGCCTTCCTCCAGCAGCAGGCCGCGCAGGCGCGAGCGGTCGTAATCCAGCAGTTCCGCCGGCCCCATGGAGCGGGCGACCAGGATCATGTCGTCCGGCAAGGTCGCGCTGTCGGTGCCGGTGGTCTTGCCGGCCAGATGTTGCAGCAACCGGTTGGTCAGATCCTCGAAATCCATCAGCCGTTCCCGGATGTAGGGATCGGTCAGATGGCTCATGCGGGCGCGGGTGTCGTTCTGCACCTGCTGCACCGCGGCCTCGGCGGTCAGGCCGACGCGGATCGCCTCGCGGATGCGCGACAGCCAGCCGCGGTCCTCGGCGAACATCCGGTAGGTCTCCAGGATGTCGCGCGGTTCGCTGAGGCCCGCCAGCGACGCCGCTTCCAGCAAATCGTCGATGGCGCTGTGCATGGTCTGCAGCGCGGTGTTGAAGCGCTCCAGCTCGGCATCGGCATCCTCCGCCACCATCTGGCGGACGGTCAGCTGCGGCCGGTGAATGACGGCGAGGCCCATGGCCAGCCCGGCGCTCATCGCCGTGCCCGACAGGCGGGCCGGCAGCAGCACGGGGTCGCCGGTGGTGGTGACCTCCACCGGGTTGACCAGCTCGCTCTGCGCCACCAGCTCGGCGACGACCATGGCGATGGTCTGGAGGGTTTCCACCTCCTCCTCGACGTAGCGGCGGCGGTCCTTGTGCTGGATCACCAGCACGCCGCGCACCTTGCTGCCGCGCAGGATCGGCACGCCGGCCATCGACTGGAACGGGTCCTCCCCCGTCTCCGGGCGGTAGGCGAAGCTGGGGTGGGAGGGCGCATTGTCCAGCGCCACCGGACGGGCGTGGCCGGCGATGTAGCCGACGATGCCCTCGCCCACGCGCAGGCGGGTGTTGTGGACGGCGGTCTTGTTCAGGCCCTCGGTGGAGAACAGCTCCAGCACCTCGCCGGCGCGCATGACGTAGCAGGAGCAGACGTCGGCCTTCATCTCCGCCGCGATCAGCGTGACGATCTTGTCCAGCCGGTCCTGCCCCGACCCCGACCCGGCCATGATGTCGCGCAGCCGGGCGAGCAGCCGGCGCGACGAGGTTCCGTCGAAACGGACGTCCATTCCCCCCTCCATACCGCCGCCACCGGTTGCCGTGTCGAGGGTGTCGGTCATCGCTACAGCGCTCCCACGGGCGGTTCCGCCATCAGGCTCCCCACTCCCGTCAACGATGCCTCATCCATCGCCCGGCGGGCCAGAGCCGATTCGGCCTGGGCGATCAATTCGGCCAGGATGTCGGCCACCGGCTGTTCGCGGGTGACCAGCCCGACGCTCTGCCCGGCCATCAGGGAGCCGTTCTCCACGTCGCCCTCGATCACCGCGCGGCGCAGCGCCCCGGCCCAGAAATGCTCGATCTCCAGCATGCCCTCGTCGCGGCTCATGACGCCGGAATCGACCCTGGCGATGACGTCGCGCTGGAATTCCATGAAGCGCTTGGACGCCTCGTTCGCCAGCGCCCGCACCGGGATGACGGGAAAGCGCGGGTCGATCTGCACCGACGGCTGGGCGTCGCGGGCCGACGCCCGGATGAAGGCCTGCTTGAAGTTGGGATGGGCCACGCATTCGGTGGCGCAGACGAAGCGGGTGCCGACCTGCACGCCGGCCGCCCCCAGTTCCAGATAGGAAAGGATCGTCTCGCCCCGGCCGACGCCGCCGGCGACGAACACCGGCACCTCGCGCAGCTCGGGCAGGATTTCCTGCGCCAGAACGGTGGTGGAAACCGGGCCGATATGGCCGCCCGCCTCGGTTCCCTCGATCACCAGAGCGTCGGCGCCGTGCTTCGCCAGCCGCCGGCCGGCGGTCAGCGTCGGTGCGAAGGCCATCGCCTTGGCCCCGCCGTCCTTGATGCGGCGCAGGGTGGCGCTGGACGGCAGGCCGCCGGCGATGACCACATGGCCGACGCGCTGCTCGCGGCAGACGTCGATCAGCTGGTCCAGCGCCGGGTGCATGTTGATGAGGTTGACGCCGAACGGCTTGTCGGTCCGCGCCCGGGTGCCGGCGATCTCCACCGCCAGCTGGTCCGGGGCCATGGAGCCGCAGGCCAGCACGCCGAAACCGCCGGCGTTGGAGATGGCGGAGACCAGATGCCGTTCGGACACCCAGCTCATGGCTCCGCCCATCACGGCGGTGCGGGTGCCGAGGAACTCCCGGCCCCGCTTCCAGAGCCGGTCGAGCCGGGCCGATGCTGCCGCCGCGTATGATGTGGCGTCGGTCATGGCCGGCCCTCCCCTGCTGTTGCGGTCCCCGGCGCCCGGGTCGCCACCTGCAATCAGGCGGCGTCCAGGCCGTAGGCGGTGTGCAGGGCGCGCAGCGCCAGCTCCGCATACTCCTCGGCGATCAGGACCGAGATCTTGATCTCCGAGGTCGAGATGACCTGGATGTTGATGCCCTTGTCGGCCAGCGCCTTGAACATGCGCTGGGCGACGCCGGCATGGCTGCGCATGCCGACGCCGATGACCGACACCTTGACCACGTTGGCATCGGAAATGATGCGCTTGTAGTTCAGGGTGGACTGCGCGTCCTCCAGCACCTTCACGGCGCGGGCGATGTCCGCCTTGCCGACGGTGAAGGTCATGTCGGTGGACTTGCCGTCTTCCGACACGTTCTGGACGATCATGTCGACGTTGACGGCGTTGTCGGTCAGCGGACCGAAGATGGCGGCGGCGACGCCCGGCTGGTCGGCGACGCCCACCAGGGTGATCTTCGCCTCGTCGCGGCTGTAGGCGATGCCGCTAACAACTTCCTTTTCCACGATCTCGTCCTCGTCAACAACCAGGGTTCCGGGAAGCGAACTGCCCGCAGCGGCTTCGAAGCTCGACAGCACCTGCACGCGCACGCGGTGGTTCATCGCCATCTCGACCGAGCGGGTCTGAAGCACCTTGGCCCCCTGCGAGGCCATCTCCAGCATTTCCTCGTAGGTGATCTTGTCGAGCTTGCGCGCCTTGGCGACGATGCGCGGGTCGGTGGTGTAGACGCCGTCGACGTCGGTGTAGATGTCGCAACGGTCGGCCTTCACCGCCGCCGCCAGCGCCACCGCCGAGGTGTCCGAGCCGCCGCGGCCCAGCGTGGCGATGCGGCCCTGTTCCGACACGCCCTGGAAGCCCGCGACCACGGCGACTTCGCCGGTCTGCAGAGACTTTTCCATCTCGGTGGTGTCGATGGAGACGATGCGCGCCTTGCCGTGCGTGTCGTCGGTGCGGATCGGCACCTGCCAGCCGGCCCAGGAGCGGGCGGGAATGCCGAGCGACTGCAGGGCGATGGCCAGGAGACCGGAGGTCACCTGCTCGCCCGATGCGACGACCGCGTCATATTCGCGCGCGTCGTGCAGCTTGTCGATGTCGTTGCAGTATTTGACGAGCTGGTTGGTCACGCCGGACATCGCCGACACGACGACGGCGACCTGATGCCCCGCCTTCACCTCTTGCTCGACCTTCCGGGCCACGTTCTTGATGCGGTCGATGTCGCCGACCGACGTGCCTCCGAACTTCAGGACGATCCGCGCCATACCTCACACCATGTCTGGCCGCCCGGTCATGCCATCAGGATCATGCCATCAGGATCATACGGGTCGGCTGAGCGCACCCCCGCTCCACCGTTGCCGGCGCGGGGCGGCGTATCCATACTCCGTCGGTGGAAGCGAGGCAAGTTGCCCGCACCCGTCCCGCCTCACAGTTTACGGATTTTCACCATGACCGCCTCATCCTCCGCCTTCCCGCACGCGTCCGCAACCGCTCCGGCCGGTGGACCCAGTGGCGGAACCGTGGACCCGGAGGATGTCGCCCGCTTCTCCGCGATCGCCGCCGAATGGTGGGATCCGACCGGCAAGTTCAAGCCGCTGCACCGGCTGAACCCGCTGCGCCTGACCTACATCCGCGACAGCGTCTGCAAGCGGCTGGGCCGCGACCCGCTGGTGCCCAACGCGCTGGCGGGGCTGCGGGTGGTCGACATCGGCTGCGGCGGCGGCCTGCTGGCCGAACCGATCGCGCGGATGGGCGCCGACGTGGTCGGCGTCGATGCGTCGGAGAAGAACATCAAGACCGCCGCCACCCACGCCGCCGAGACCGGCACGACCGTCGACTACCGCGCCACCACCGCCGAGGCTCTGGCCGCCAGCGGCGAGACGTTCGACGTGGTGCTGGCGATGGAGGTGATCGAGCATGTCGCCGACGTGAACCTGTTCGTGAAGTCGCTGTCCGACCTGCTGGCGCCGGGCGGCGTGCTGTTCCTGGCGACGCTGAACCGCACGCCGAAATCCTTCGCGCTGGCCATCGTCGGGGCGGAGTACATCCTGCGCTGGCTGCCGCGCGGCACCCACAACTGGCGCCAGTTCCTGCGCCCGTCCGAACTGAACGCCGCCGTACGCACGTACGGCCTGAGCGTACGCGACCTGACCGGCATCACGTACAACCCGCTGAGCGACGAGTTCCGGCTGAACGCGCGGGATCTGGACGTGAACTACATGGGCTGGGCGGAGCGGGTGTGAAGTCGCATAGCCTACGTCATATTGTAGGCATTTCCAGAAAGCGCCAGGAAAACGGTTGTCGTCTCCTGGCGCATAGTATTAAATAAGGAGAAATTTACCTCACATTCTCCCTGTGGCTTCATATATGGAAAATTCAACTCATATCAAAAATCGGGCAGCCTTGAGGATATGGCTGAACAATAAGTCTGCCGCATGGTCGCGCGCTATCGCATTGCGCGCATCCATCCGTGTTCTTCCTGTGCTTGCTAGAATGGCGGAAGCATCAGAAAGGAACATTAGGCAAAAGAGATATGAACGCACTTTACTTTCGGCACTGCGCATAACTCTTCTTACTTGCACGTCAGAATCAAAGGAATTGCCCCTATTATTTGGCAGAGAAATACGAGGTTCATATCCAGCAGCCTTAAGAGACTCTCTTGAATCATTTGGCCTTGCCGTCGACACGGCTAATTCAAAAGACGATATACTGGCCGCATCTAACGCAGCTGCAACTGTTGATGCAGCTTCGAAAGCACTAGGGCCAGCATTAACTTCTAATAATTTATGGCTAGCAGTTCAGAGTGATATTAATTTTTTAGAAACTGATTTATCCGTCTCTCCTGATAAACAGGCGAAAAAATTAATTCTCCAACCTATCTGGCATGATGCCCAGCCTGCCAGGCTAAAATATGCTTGGAATATTTTTTCGCGCAGCGACACTGCAAAGAATGCATTGTTTTCTCCATGGATTACTTGGTACAACGCATTAGCATTTCCGAAGGAACACAATGATCCCATAAATATATTTGGTGAAGAAATAGCTGATTACATCAATTCCCAGGAAAACTCTTGGTGGAGTCGGCCAGTATTTGATATTAATGAAGAAATAAATCTTTTGATTGCAGCTCGACCTGATTATTTCGATAAAAACGAATTCATTCAGAATGATATTCTGTATGCATTAGATAGCCTACCCCCACAACAAGCTGCCCCCTATCTGTTCGACTGGCGCGACGGGCGCATGGAGGTTCTTCCGCCCGACGTTCTGCCCGAGGATGGCGGGATTGCCCAGGATTACCTCGACGAGACGCGGGAGAAGGCCAACGACCTGCTCGATGCCCTGGCCCGTAGCAACACCGATCCCAACATTGCCCGTAAGGTCGGTAGGCTGCGGGAGGTTCTGACCGAACGCGCCGCCGATCTGCGCCCGGCGCTGGTGGACTCACGCAGCATTTCCGTCGAACGGCTCGCCAAGGCGCTCGACAACCCGCAGGACGCAGCGGAAATGCCGGCCCGCATCTTGGCGGATTTGGGCGACCTCGCCGACACAGCGCGCCGCCTGTGCAACTGTCTGCCCGCTCTGTGGCAGCGCGATGTCGAGCGGTTGGCGAACAGCCTGTCACCAGACAGCGCATCCACCCTGCTCCATCACCTCGACGCACTACGCGACGGGATTAAGGACGCGGATATCATCGGGCCGGACGTGCAGGCGGCCTTCGCTAGCCTCTCGGAAGATAGCGCCGAGCCGGATGCCGACGATATGCGTCGGCGACGCATCGCGATGTTCGGCCTTACAGCCCGTAACCTACTGACCACTCTGCTTCGCGCCAGCAAGGACGCGGCGGACAAATTGGTGGGCTTCGCAACAGGAGCAGGAGACAAGATAACCGGCTTTTCAAAAGAAGCTTTAGAAAAGCCGGTGGACTTTGCAAAGGATGTCCGCAAAGAGATTTACCCTGAGCTGGTCAAGGGAACTGCAAAGTTCATAATCGGTTCAGGTATCAGTATCGCAGCAGCGTACCTAATTATCACCGTCCTTGGACCGGCCACCGGTATCGCGAAATTCTTCCCGGAGATTGACAGAATCATCCGAATCCTCGAAGCCCTGAAGGCCGGCGAAGGCAAGCCCCCCACGCCGTCGGCAGGTACCGAACCGCCGCTCAGTCCTCGTACACCGCGTCCAACGGCAGAGAGAGGTCCAACGCGGCCAGCATGACCGGACCCTCGCGCGCCATATCGACGGTCCAGCCGGCACCGTCGCGGCGGTACACCTCGACCAGACGTTCGGTCTGGGAAACCAGCACGATCTCGCAGAGGGATGGGATTTTCTGGTAGTTGGTCCGCTTCTCCCGCCGGTCGATGGCCTCGGTGCTGTCGGACAGCACCTCCACCACCAGGACCGGATCCTTGACGACATAGGGATCGTCGTCGTCGCCGGCGCAGGTCGCGACGAGATCGGGGTAGTAGAAGGCATTCGCCGCCTCGACCCGGACCTTCACATCATTGGCGTAAGCTTGGCATCCGCGGGCGCGGGCAGCCTGCCGCAGGGCGACGAACAGGTTGCCGACGATGGTCGCGTGACGGCGGCTCGCCCCGACCATGGCGAAGATCTCGCCATCGACATACTCATGGCGCACTTCGGCCGTCCGCTCGGCGGCGAGATAGTCCTGCGGCGTAATCCACGGCTTGCGCTGTGCGTTCCCCATGGCCTTGGCCCCCGTCGGTCGTGTCGGCTTGCCGGTATCCTACCAGCCCGTCCGGCCCCAAACCACTTGGTGCATCCGCCGCCAAAGAAAAAGGGCCGCGCACGATCCCGTGCGGCGGCCCTTTCGGCATGCTGTGCCCCTCACCGGCGGCCCGTCAGTTGGACGGCGTCGGCTCGTGCTGGGTCAGGAGCGCGTACATCGCGTCGCCGGATTCGGCTCCGCGCAGCTTCTCGCACATGGACTGGTCGCGCAGAAGGCGCGACACGCGGGCGAGCGCCTTCAGATGGTCGGCTCCCGCCTGCTCCGGGGCGAGGAGGAGGAAGATCAGATCGACCGGCTGCTCATCGATCGCGTCGAAATCGATGGGCCGCTCCAGGCGGGCGAAGACGCCATGGACGCGGTCCAGGCTGGACAGCTTGCCGTGCGGGATGGCGATGCCATGGCCCACGCCGGTCGTGCCCAGCCTTTCGCGCTCCAGAAGCACGTCGAAGATCGCCCGCTCGTGCTGACCGGTCAGCTCGGACGCTTTGCGCGCCATCTCCTGCAGGGCCTGCTTCTTGTTGCCGGCCTTCAGGTTCGGGAGGATGGCGTGCGGAGAGATGAGGTCGAGCATGACGCTTCTTGACCAGCGAGACGGGTCGGCGCCGTCAGGCGCCGGCCTTCTCCGCCGGATCGACCCAGCCGATGTTCCCGTCGGCGCGGCGATAGACCATGTTCAGGCGGCCATGCGCACCGTTGTGGAACATCAGGGCGGGGGCCTGCGCCAGTTCCAGGCGCATCACCGCCTCGCTGACCGACAGGGTGGCGATGCTCGTCTCCATCTCGGCCACGACCATCGGGTTGGCGACGCCGTCGGCGGCAGCCTCGACCTCGTCGTGATGCTCCTCGGCCTCGGCTTCCAGCACGCGGTAGCTGGCCGGGACGGCGGCGCCGTTCTCGGCGGCGTGGTGGTCGCGCAGGCGGCGCTTGTAGCGGCGCAGGCGCTTGGCCAGCTTCTCGCAGGCGATGTCGAAGGCCGGGTAGGGTTCGGTGGCGTCGCCGGCACTCTGCAGGACGATGCCGCGGCCCACATGGACCTGGATATCGGCCTTGTAGAGATGCGCGTCCTTGGTCAGGACGACGTTCGCCTCGATCGGCTTGTCGAAGTACTTGCCGACGACGGCGTTCAGGCTATCGGCCACATGGGTGCGCAGAGCGTCGCCCACATCGAGCTGCTTGCCTTTGACGGAGAGTTGCATGGTGGAACGTTTCCAAAAATTGGTCCGCTGGGGACGGTGTAGACACGACGTTCTAAGATGCCCGCATTCTTAAGATGCTGATCCGCCGCTTGCGGGCCGGGACGATAGGCAAGGGTCACCGGACTGTCAATCGAGCCCTCCCCCGTCCGACCCACCTACATGCGTGACATCTTGGCACGTCGTCGCTGCACCGATGACGGTATTTTCATCGCTTCACGATACTTCGCGACCGTCCGCCGCGCAATGTCGATCCCTTCCGCACGGAGAATCTCCACCAGTTTGTCGTCCGAAAGCACGTCGTCCGGCTTTTCCGCATCGATCATGGTCTTGATGCGGTGCCGAACCGCTTCCGCGGAATGGGAGGCCTGGCCGTCCGCACCCTGGATGGCGGAGGTGAAGAAGTATTTCAGCTCGAAGACGCCGCGCGGGGTCGCCATGAACTTGTTGGTGGTGACGCGGCTGACGGTGCTCTCATGCATGCCGATGGCCTCGGCGATGTCGCGCAGGATCAGCGGCCGAAGATGCGAGACGCCGTGGATGAAGAAGGCGTCCTGCTGGCGGATGATCTCGCTCGCCACCTTCAGGATGGTGGTGGCGCGCTGGTGCAGCGACTTGACCAGCCAGTTCGCCGACTGGAACCGCTCGGAGATGTATTCCTTGTCGGCCTTGTTGCGGGCGCTGTCGGAGATGCGGGCGAAATAGCGGTGGTTGACCAGCACCCGCGGCAGCGTGTCCGGGTTCAGGTCGATCAGCCAGCCGCCGCCGGGATTGGCGCGCATCAGGATGTCGGGGGTGACCAGCTGGGCCGGCGTGTGGTCGAAGGCCAGCGCCGGCTTCGGGTTCAGCTTGCGGATGTCGACGACCATGTCGGCGACGTCCTCGGCATCGACGCCGCAGACCTTCATGATGGCCGGCAGGTTGCGCGCGGCCAGAAGCTCCAGATTGTCGAGCAGCGCCGCCATCGCCGGGTCGAGCCGGTTCTTCTCGCGCAGCTGGATCGCCAGGCATTCCTTCAGCGACCGCGCGAAGATGCCGGGCGGATCGAAGCGCTGGCAGGCGGCCAGCACCCGCTCCACCCGCTCCACTTCGCAGCCCAGCTGTTCGGCCATCGCCCGGGCGTCGAATCCGACCAGCCAGCCGGCCTCGTCCAGCATGTCGATCAGGGCCAGCCCGATCAGCTGGTCGCCGAGGTCGGGCAGGTCGATCTTCAGCTGTTCGGTCAGGTGGTCGCGCAGGTTCTTTTCGCTGGTCAGCGTCGCTTCGAGGTTGCTGTCGTCATCGTCGAAGCCGCTGCGGCCGCCGCGCTCGCCATAGGAGCCGTAGACCTCGCTGCCGCCGTCCGAGCCGTCGGAAAAGCGGTCGTCGCCATAGACATTTTCGAAATCGGTGTCGAGCGGCGCCTCCGACGAGGAAGCCATCGTGTCCGACGAGGTCATCTCCACGGTGTCGCGGGTGCGCCCGTCGGTCGGCGCCAGGGCCGGGCCGTCGTCGCGGCCGTTCAGCCCGTCGATGCTGAGGCCGTTCGCCTCCATGCCGCCGGGGCCGTCCAGCCCGCCCGGCGCCTCGCCGCCGGCACCGTCGCCGACAACGGGGTCGCTGCCGCCGTCGCTGGGGCCGCTGTCGCGCTCCAGCAGCGGGTTCTGCTCGATCTCGCGGTCGACGAAGTCCGACAGTTCGATGTTCGACAGCTGCAGCAGCTTGATCGCCTGCTGCAGCTGCGGCGTCATCACCAGTGTCTGGGCTTGTCGAAGGTCGAGACGTTGAGCAAGCGCCATGGCTGTTGAACCGGGACCAGTGGGAACGGAGGGCTACAGACTGAACCGGTCGCCGAGATAGACCCGACGCACGCCCTCGTGCGCCACGATCTCGTCCGGCCGTCCCTCCATTAGTACCACACCATCGTGCAAAATGTATGCCCGATCGACGAGGTCGAGCGTTTCACGCACGTTGTGGTCGGTGATCAGCACGCCGATGCCGCGGTCGCGCAGGTGGCCGACCAGCTCGCGGATGTCGTTCACGGCGATGGGATCGATGCCGGCCAGCGGCTCGTCCAGCAGGATGAAGTGCGGCTGCCCGGCGAGCGCGCGGGCGATCTCCACGCGCCGCCGCTCGCCGCCCGACAGCGCCAGGGCGGGGGAGCGGCGGAGATGCGTGACCGAGAATTCGGCCAGCAGCTCGTCCAGCATCGCCTCGCGCGCGTCGCGGTCGCTTTCCACCACCTCCAGCACGGAGCGGATGTTGTTCTCCACCGTCATGCCGCGGAAGATCGAGGCCTCCTGCGGCAGATAGCCGATGCCGAGCCGGGCGCGGCGGTACATCGGCAATGCCGTGATGTCCTGCCCGTCCAGCGTGATCGTGCCGGAATCGGCGGCGATCAGGCCGGTGATCATGTAGAAGCAGGTGGTCTTGCCGGCGCCGTTGGGGCCGAGCAGCCCGACCGCCTCGCCGCGCTGGACGCTGATGGAGACGTCGCGCACCACCGGCCGCTTCTTGAACGACTTGCCGAGATGCTGGGCCACCAGCCCTTCGGTCGGGACGGATGCCGTGGGGCTGCTGCCGGCGGGCGCGGCGCCGGGTCCGTTCGCGGTCAGCACGGTCACGGCTTCTTGCCCGCGGCGGCGGCGCTCTTGCCGCCCTCGGTCTTCTCACCGGGAATCAGCAGGCCGCTGACCCGGCCGCCGGCATCGCGGCCGGCGATGACGCGGTTGATCTTGGTGTTCATGTTCATCTCGGCGGCTTCGCCGTTCAGCTGGTTGTCGCCGCGGGTGATCTTGACGTTGCCCATCAGCACCGCGACGTTGTCGGCGACGGAATAGACCAGCTTGTCGGCCAGCGCCACGTCGGTGGGGGTGGTGACGACGATGTTGCCGGATCCGTCGATCCGCTCCATCTGGGTGGTGCCGTCCGGCATCTTCTTCAGCCGGCCGATCAGCACGTCGGCGCGCAGCCGGTCGTTGCCGCGCACCGCCACCGCGTCGCCGCGCGCCACGGTCAGGTCCTGCGCCTCGTAATATTCCAGGCTGTCGCGGGCGGTGACCACGTCCTTGGTCGTGACCAGCTTCAGGTCCTTGCCGGTGACGACGGCCACCTGCTTGTCGACGTCATAGACGCCATGGTCGCCGAACACCTGCTGGGTCGGGCTGACGATGCGGACATTGCCGTCGGCCACCAGCTGGAACACCTCGTTCCCCTTGCCGGGAACCTCGCGGTAATAGGCGGTCAGCACGTCGGCGAAGACGGTCGAGTCGTTGCGCTTGGCCGACGCGTTGCCGCGCGCCACATAGGCGCGGACGTCCTGGTGCCATTCGATCGCCTGATCGGCGTTGATCTCCACCGGCTGCTTGCCGCCCATGCCGGGCAGCCCCTGGGCGAAGGCCGAGGTGGAAAGCGGAGATGCGAAAGAGAAAAACCCGCCGGCCAGGATGGCCGACAGGGTCAGGGCAATACGGAGTGTGGGGGGACGGAATGGCGACCGTTTGGACGTCACGGCTTCTTGCTCCCGGGGCGCTCGGCGGCCTGGACCTCGGCCTTCGACTGGTTGAGGAAGACGACGTTCTTGCCGCGGTCCGTCATGCGGAAGCCCTTGGCGTTGATCTCGCCCTGCGGACCCTGGCCGGTCACCGCCTGCTCGCCCCAGGCGTTGCCCTTGCGGATGTCGGCCTCGGCCTCGCTGGTGGTGAACTCGTTGCCGTCGTCGCGCAGGACATGGACGTTGCCGCGCATCAGCAGGATGCCGGTGCTCTGGTTGTACCAGCCCTTGTCGGAGCGCATGGTCACCCAGGTGCCGGTGCTCTCGGTCATTTCCGCCTGCGGGTCGTCCAGCAGGACGATGTCGGGCTGGTCGGCCGACTTGTCGGCCTTGGCCGCCACCAGCGAGAAGGGCTGGTTGTGTTCGTCCAGGCTGAAATAGCGCGGCTTCAGCATCTCGCTCTGCCCGGCGTCGGCGGAGACGCGCGGGGTCGGCGGGCTGTTCAGCGACGGCCAGGCGGCCAGCAGCGCCACCATCGCCAGCGCCGCCGCCGGCAGCACGAACTTCATGGCCGAGACGAAGCGGCTGTAGAACCGGCCGACCGGCCGCGTGCTCCGCCGCCGGTGCGCCCTGAGCGCGGTCGGCGGCTCCGCCGGCGCCGGGACGCGGGCGTCCCGGCCGACGGCGGTCGGGGCGGGTGCGGTGCGGCCGGCTGCCGTACGGTCGGGGCTGCGCAGGTCGTCCAGGCTCAACTCTTCGTCCCTCCGGCTCGGCGCTTGGCTTCCATGATGGGCGGGAACGGCGTCAGGCGGCGCCGGCGCGCAGGACATCGTGGATGTGCACGATGCCGAGCGGCCGATCCGCCTCGATCACGAACAGGGTGGTGATCTTCTTGTCGTTCATCTCGCGCAGCGCCTCGACGATCAACGCCTTCGGGCGGATGGTCTTGGGCCGCGGCGACATGATGCTGTCCGCGCGTTCCGCCAGAAGCTCCGGCGTCAGATGACGGCGCAGGTCGCCGTCGGTGATGATCCCGACCAGCGCCCCGGCTTCGTCGGTCACCCCGACGCAGCCCAGCCGCTTGGCCGTCATCTCGAAGATGACGTCGGACAGCGGCGAGTCAAGGCGGCACAGGGGCAAATCATCGCCCTTGTGCATGATGTCGGTGACCTTCAGCAATGCGCGGCCCAACTGGCCGCCGGGGTGGAACTCGCGGAAATCGGCGGCGGAGAAGCCGCGCCGCTCCAGCAGGGCCACCGCCAGCGCATCGCCCAGCGCCAGCATCATCGTGGTGGAGGTGGTGGGCGCCAGCCCCAGCGGGCAGGCTTCCGGCTCCGGCGGGACCACCAGCGCCACGTCCGACTGTTCGGCCAGCGAGGAGGCGGCACGCCGAGTCATGCCGATCAGCGGGATGCCGAAGCGGCGGGTGTAGGCGATGATGTCCGCCAGTTCGTGCGTCTCGCCGGAGTTGGACAGGGCCACCACCGCGTCGATCCTGGCGATCATGCCGAGGTCGCCGTGGCTCGCCTCGCCCGGATGGACGAAGAGGGCCGGCGTGCCGGTGGAGGCCATGGTCGCGGCGATCTTGCGGGCGACATGTCCCGACTTGCCCATACCGGTGACGACGACGCGGCCTTCGATGCCCTGGAGGATGTCGAGCGCCCGCAGGAACTCGCCGTCGAGGCTGCCGGCCAGCGCGACCAGCGCATCGGCCTCGGTCCGCAGGACGCGGGTGGCGCAGGCGAGATCGCGGTTCTCCACGGCGGTCGACCCGGTGGGGCTCGACTCCATCGAAGCGGTGGAGCTGTCGGTCAGGCTGGACGTGATAACGCTGGTCAAGGCTGTCATGCCTTCCATTCAAGAGGCCCGTCCGCGGGCCGTTCACACCACAGGCCCCGCAAGGGGCCGTTCGCACCATAGGCCCCGCATGGGGCCGTTCACAAACACGGCGCCTGCCCGGAGGGCTCCCGGCAGGCGCGTCGTGCAGTATGCCCCCCGGCGGACGCCGGGTCAAATCCACGGCCGGTCAGGGGAAGAGGTGTCGCAGGTGGCCGCCTCTCCCGCGGCGCCGAGCGACACACCCCCTTCCGGGTTCCCGTACCGCATCCGGACCAACATCCCTCTTCGGCCGTCATTCCCGCGAAGGCGGGAATCCAGCCGGCTCAGCGGCACGACCGCGGAGTTTCCTGGATCCCCGCCTTCGCGGGGATGACGCGAAGTCTCATTGGTCCCAGAGATTCCGCAGCGTGGGACGTGGTCGTACGCAACCACACAGGGCGGGAGAGGGCTTGATCGTGCGATCAGTGCGCCAGAATGTCCGGGGTTTCCCAGCCGCCGAGGTCCAGCTCGCCGCGGGCGGGCAGGAAGTCGAAGCAGGCCTGGGCCAGATGGGTGCGGCCCTCGCGCGCCAGCATGACGTCCAGCTTCGCCTTCAGGTCGTGCAGGTGCAGCACGTCGGATGCCGCATACTTCATCTGGTCGGTGGTCAGCTCGGGCGCGCCCCAGTCGGAGGACTGCTGCTGCTTGGAGATCTCGACGCCGAGCAGATCCTTGCACAGGTCCTTCAGGCCATGGCGGTCGGTGAAGGTGCGGACCAGCTTGGAGGCCACCTTGGTGCAATAGACCGGCTGGCAGCTGACGCCGAGATAGGCCTTCATCACCGCCACGTCGAAACGGGCGAAGTGGAACAGCTTGGTCACGTCGGGGCGGGTCAGCAGGCGCTTCAGGTTCGGCGCCTCGTACTGGCCGGGGCGGAACTGGACCAGATGGACGGCACCGTCGCCGGCCGACAGCTGCACGAGACAGAGGCGGTCGCGATGGGGGTTCAGCCCCATGGTCTCGGTGTCGATGGCCACGCAGTTGTCGCGGGCGCCGGCGGCGAGGTCGAGGCCGTCGGGGAGGTCGCCGTCATGAAGGTCGATGGGCATGGTCGCGTCCCGGGGTGGTCAGGCCCCCGGCCACGGACCCTAGAAACGACGAACGCCGCTCTGCACTTTCCCCTTCTCGATCGAAGGAGCTGTGCATGCGGCGCAGCCGGGTAGAAAGAAATGGTGCCCAGGAGAAGACTCGAACTTCCACGACATTTCTGCCACAGGTACCTGAAACCTGCGCGTCTACCAATTCCGCCACCTGGGCTCGGTGCTCGGTGTGTGGGCGGTTGTTTAATGATCCGGCCGGGGGGCGTCAACAGCTTTTTTCCGACCCCTTCATTTTTTTGTCGCACGACACCCGGCGCGGCGATGCAGCCCCTGGCTTGGCGGCGGTCCATTCGCTATAAGCATGCCCGCAGTTCCAGCAGTCATCCAGGCGACACACAGTCGGACGACGCGCGGGGGGGCGCGAGGCGGGCCATGGAAAGGCCGCAGCGCGGAAACCCCGGTTCCCCCCTGGATTTGGCGCGCAACGACACGGGAGACGGTCGATGTCCTATCGCACTCAGGTTATCACGGTGTTCGGCGGTTCGGGCTTCATCGGCCGCCACCTGATCCGGCGCCTCGCCAAGTCGGGCGCCCTCATCCGCATCGCCACCCGCAATCCGGGCAAGGCCACCTTCCTGAAGACGGCCGGCGCCGTCGGCCAGATCGTGCCCTTCGCCACCGACTGCACCGACGACGTGTCGGTCGCCCGCGCCCTGCAGGGGGCGGACGTCGCCATCAACCTGCTGGGCGTGCTGTACGAGCGCGGGAGCCAGAGCTTCCAGGGCGTGCATGTCGATGCCGCCTCGCGCATCGCCCGGCTGGCAGCATCGGCCGGCGTCAGCCGCCTGGTCCATGTCTCCGCCATCGGCGCCGACGCCGCCTCGCCGTCGGTCTATGCCCGTTCCAAGGCGGCGGGCGAGCAGGCGGTGCTGTCCGCCTTCCCGGCGGCGACGATCCTGCGCCCCAGCATCGTCTTCGGGCCGGAGGACAACTTCTTCAACAAGTTCGCGGCGATGGCGCAGAAGGCCCCCGCCCTGCCGCTGATCGGCGGCGGCAAGACCCTGTTCCAGCCGGTCTATGTCGGCGATCTGGCCGACGCCATCGTCGCCGCGCTGGCGACCGACGGCGCCCGCGGCAAGACCTATGAGCTGGGCGGCCCGCGCGTCTACACCTTCCGCGAACTGCTGGAGCTGACCCAGAAGGACATCCAGCGCCACCGTCCGCTGGTGACCATCCCCTGGAACTTCGCCGACTCGCTGGCCGGCATCCTGGAGAAGGTGCCGGTGCTGGCCCCGGCGCTGACCCGCGATCAGGTCGCGCTGCTGAAGCAGGACAACGTCGTCTCGCCGACCGCGCTGGGCTTCAAGGACCTCGGCATCACCGAACTGGCGACCTGCGAGGTGATCCTGCCGACCTACCTGTCGCGCTTCATCGTCGGCGGCAAGTACAGCGGCCTGACCAACAACGCCCATTAAAGGCGGGTCCGGTTCCGTGACTCCCGAAAGCCCCGGCCCCCGCGCCGGGGCTTTTGCGTTCTCCAGGCTGCGCGCGCCGGCTGCCTTCGCCTGCGGCGCGGTCATCGGCACGCTGGGCGGCCTGATCGGTCTGGGCGGGGCGGAGTTCCGCCTGCCGCTGCTGATCGGCGCTTTCCGCTTCGCAGCACTGGACGCCGTCATCCTGAACAAGGCGATGAGCCTCGTCGTCGTCGCCGCCGCCCTGCCGTTGCGCGCCGGGACGGTCCCGCTGGGCCTCGTCGCCGCCAATGGCGGGGTGGTCGCCACCCTGCTGGCCGGCAGCCTGCCGGGTGCCTGGATCGGCGCGGGATGGGCGATGCGGATGGATGCCGCCCGGTTGCAGCGGGTGATGGCCGCGCTGCTGGTGCTGATCGCCGCCGTGCTGCTGTTCGGGCATGGCCTGACGGGAGGGGCGGGGCCGCTGCTGGAAGGGCCGGCGCTGACCGTCGCCGGGACGGTGGCCGGCTTCGCCATCGGGGTCGTCGCCTCGCTGCTGGGCGTGGCCGGGGGCGAACTGCTGATCCCGACCCTGGTCCTGCTGTTCGGGGTGGACGTGAAGCTGGCCGGCAGCCTGTCGCTGGCGATCAGCCTGCCGACCATGATCGTCGGCTTCTCCCGCTACGCCCGCGACCGCAGCCTGGTCCTGCTGGTCCGGCAGCGCGGCTTCGTCCTGCTGATGGCGGCGGGGTCGCTCGCCGGCGCCTTCATCGGCGGGCTGCTGCTGGGCGTGGTGCCGGACTGGCTGCTGCTGCCGGGGCTGGCGACGATCCTGCTGCTGTCGGCCGTCCGGATGTGGCGGCATTGACGTCGTTTCAGTCTCTTTTGCTCGTGAGCGTCGAGCCCTCCGAGAAGAGAACTGAAAAAGAAAACGCCTCCGGCCATAAGACCGGAGGCGCTGTCCCGACGTTTCCGTCTGGCACCAAAGTCGCCAACAGGAAGCAGCTACTCACCATCGATCAGGGTCGCACCACCCCATCTCACCGAGCTTCGCCTTATCGGCTGAGCAACAACTGAATGAGCATGTAAGCAGACAACACAATCAAGGCGTTGAGCTTCCAAAGGAGGATCTTTCGGAAATTTTCGATGACCAGTTCTTCAAGATCATCAATGAATTTCCTTATGATCAACCACTTGGTCCAGTTCTCCCCATACCACTTCCGCACTGCGTATATCGCAGCGCAGAGCGGAAAAGTGGCATAGTAGAGCCACGAGTAGAAATTGGTGGTCACGCTCCAGCTCCGTGCCTGTTCGGCGCGAAGTTGGATTGCTTCGAACACCATATCTCCCCCCATGGTGACGACCTCAGCCTGTGCCTCTCCAGTCATTGCCAATACTAAGATGGAGAGAAGCGCGATACTCTGGGGGACTGCTCGATCTATCAAGATTGGCCTCCATGAGTAAGGTGGCTTTCGGTGTCACCCCTCGAACATAAGGGGCAGAAAGACTATGCATTTTGATAGAAATGCTTACGAGTCATATTTTAATATGCGTACATCTCTGCCAAACCTTTTTACCGCATACATTTATATTATATCTTCTTTAGCTCAATATATAAGTCAATGATTTTTATATGGTTTTCCTCCACGCGACTTTGTGAAAGTCAAAGAGCATACGAGACATCACAATCTTGCATAAGTGCATCAACGATTTTTTCCCGTTAGTCAGATGGCTTCGGGAAGACAGCCATCATTTCGAACTTGGCTGGATAGGGTTCAGCGGATCCGAGACTTGGCTTGGTCCTCCTCTCCTCCCACCTGCGCTATCCCTCACAATCGGGTCGAACCTTCTGGGGAATTGATGTCCGACGTCACAAAAGACCGCGAAGCCGGCTATTCGGCCACAGCTGATGCCGCCGCGCGCTGGGCCACCGTCGCCGCCTTCTTCCTGAACGGCACCGTCTTCGGCGTGTGGGCGACGCAGATTCCGCTGCTGAAGAACCGGTTGGATCTCAGTCCGGCGGTGCTGGGCGTTGCTCTGCTCTGCCTTGCCGTCGGCGCCCTGACGGCGATGATCGCCAGCGGCCCGTTGTTGGGGCGGATCGGCAGTGCACCGGTGACGCGGGTGACCGCCCTGCTGTTCGCCGGGTTGCTGCCGCTGCCGGCGCTGGTGCCGGACGTGGTGATGCTGTGCATCGTGCTGGCGGCGTTCGGCGCGTCGGGCGGCACCATGGACGTCGCCATGAACGCGCAGGGCGCCCTGGTGGAGCGGCGGCTCGGCCGGCCGATCATGTCGTCGCTGCACGGGATGTGGAGCCTGGGCGGGCTGGCCGGGGCTGGCCTAGGCGGTCTGCTGCTGCCGCTGATGCCGGCGGCGGCACAGGCGGGGCTGGTGTCGGCCGGTTTGCTCGTGCCCTTCCTGCTGCTGCAGGGGCGCTTCCTGCCCGACCGCAATGCCGGCGGCGGCGGGCTGGTTCTGCCCGACCGCAAGACCCTGCTGCTGGGGCTGCTGGCCGCCCTGTCCTTCATGAGCGAGGGCGCCATCCTGGATTGGAGCGCCATCCACCTGCGCGACGACCTCGGCGCGCCGGCCTCGGTCGCCGGCATGGGGTTCGGCGTGTTCTGCGCCGCCATGGCGGTCGGACGGTTCAGCGGCGACCGGCTGCGCCACCGGTTCGGCGGGGCGACGCTGATGCGCGGCGGCGGGCTGTTGGCCGCGGCCGGGCTGGGACTCGTGCTGGCTGGGGGAGCGGTCGGGGACGGGCTGCCGCTGCTGGCGATAACCGGATTCGGGCTGACCGGGATCGGCCTGTCGAACGTCGTGCCCGTGCTGTTCAGCACGGCCGGCGCGACGGAGACCGGCCATGCCGGCCATGCGGTCGCCGCGGTGTCCACCATGGGCTATGCCGGCGTGCTGACCGGTCCGCCGCTGGTCGGCTTCATCGCCGAAGCGACCAGCCTCGCCACCGCCTTCGCGCTGATCGCGCTGCTGGCGCTGGGGATGGCCGCCGCCGCGGCCCGTGCGGTGCCGCGGCCGCGCTGATCCGAAGGGCTGAGGCCGCGACAAAAGTAAAGTAGTAGCGTTGCCTATTTGACAGGCGCCGATACCATTTCCTATTGTTTGAGAATCATCCGCTTTTCGGAGCGGCCCGACCGACGACGATCATCGCCCCTCGGGTATCCGTAACGCATGGAGGAGTTGGCTGTGGTTTGGAACAAGCAGCGCGACGATGTGGTGCTTTGCTTCCAGGGAAGCCCGGCCGGCCATGAAAGCTCAAGCACTCGGGATGCCTTTGGGTCTTCGGCGTCGACGCTTGTCCGCCCTTCGAAGCCGCTGAAGGGTCAACCCGTCGTTCTGGGCAAACGCAGCCTGCGTCAGGCGCAGGACAATTCTCCCGCCATTCCCTCCGGCTACCGCTTGGCAACGCGGGATGAGCTTTACGACACCGGTCGCGGTCACTTCGACCTGAGCGAGGTTACTGTTTGTCCACCGGAAAGCCGCGAGGAGATGGAGGCGCTTGACTGTGTCGTCGCCATGCTTGAGGCGCGGCACCGTTGACGATGACGTGAGAGGCTCGACCTCTCAGCTTCGCCTTTCGGTTCTGGCAGCACGTTGGACGTGCAGAACAAGGCCCTGATGCGGCCGTTCGTCGCCAACATTGATGCCCATTGCAATTCGCTGGAACTTTCGGGAGAGTCGTTGCAAATCTCCCGCTATCCGCATGCGTGATGATCAGACCTGTCCTTGTCGACTACAACGGCATCGCGTTTCCGGCGGACGATGACGACGCGGCGGCCCTGCATGCGGTTCTGCTGAAGACGATCCGCAATCCGTTCAAGCCGGACCATGTGCAGCCACTTGCCGGAGAGCCGGTATTGGTCATGTCGATCAATCATGGCCGACGCGCGGCCGGGGTGGCCTATCGCTTCGATGTCAGATCGCCACCTCCGGGAACGGTTTACCGTGTCGGAAACCGCCTGACCGATGAACCTTACGTTCTCCTGTCGATACGGCACATGGTGGTCGGGACACGCTGAACCCGGCGGCCTTCCGCCGCCGGGCAGCATCACGGACATATGCGCGATTTCACAGATACAGAAAGGCCAGCATGCCGGTGCCGATGGCGATGCGGTACCAGCCGAAGGGGGTGAAGCCGTAGCGGCCGACGAAATCGACCAGCGTCTTCACCACCAGGGCCGCGGCGATGAAGGCGGTGACGAAGCCGACCAGGATCAGCAGGCCGCTGTCCAGGCTCATCACCGACCAGTTCTTGTAGAGGTCGTAGGCGGTGGCGCCGGCCATGGTCGGCACTGCGAGGAAGAAGGAGAATTCGGCCGCCGTCTTGCGGTCGACGCCCATCAGCAGGGCGCCCAGGATGCTGGCGCCCGAGCGCGACACGCCCGGCACCAGCGCCAGGCACTGGCAGAAGCCGATCTTCAGCGCCAGCGGGGCCGGAAAATTCTCGATCTGGTGATAGCGGGCGACCGGAATCAGGCGCTCCACCAACAGGATGGCCACACCGCCCAGGATCAGCGCGATGCTGACGACGGTGGGGTTGAACAGCACCGCCTTGATGACTCCGTGCAGCCCGGCGCCGAGCACCATCGCCGGCAGGAAGGCGATCAGCACGGCCATGACGAAACGCCGCGCCGCCGGATCGTCCTTCAGCCCTGTGGCAACACGCCACAGCCGGTGGAAATAGACGACGCAGATCGCCAGAATGGCGCCAAGCTGGATCACCACCTCGAACACCTTGCCGGGCGGTCCCTGGAAGCCCAGAAGCTCGTCCAGCATGATGAGGTGGCCGGTCGAGGAGACGGGCAGGAACTCGGTCAGCCCCTCCACCAGCCCCATGAGTGTGGCGTCCAGATATTGATCGATCATCATCGCGGCACGCAGCCTTCGGCAGGTTGGATGTTGCAGCGCTTATAGCAGGGCGCGGCCGGGCTTGGCGATGGCGAGGGTTCGGTACTCCTATTCGAGCGATAGTCCTGTTTCGAGACTAATTTTCTGTCTCGTTTTTGTGACACCCTACCGCCACGCCTACGCATTCCAGCCTTGCGAAGGAAAAGGTCAACAAACCGGACCTATCGGCGCTTTTGTGCTTCCGCAGGCCCGTCTCATGCGTTATATGACGAGCGTCCGCCACTTTGCGGACGTTCGATTTCAACCCAGCCGGTCGGTGTAGGCCAACGCCGCAGCCCCCGGTCAGGCCCAGCAAGGCGATGTCCCCGGAACAGACGGCGGGGCCGCGAAGCGAAGGAGCAGACGTCATGGCGAACCAGAAAATGTTGGGCTTCGTGCACACCGCGCAGAAGATGCCCGACAAGCGGTCTGCCGCCGACCGCCGCCAGGACTTCGCGGAGATCTACGCCCGCTTCAGCGACGAGCGCGCCGGCGAGCAGGCCAATCGCTGCTCGCAGTGCGGCGTTCCCTTCTGCCAGGTGCATTGCCCGGTCTCCAACAACATCCCGGACTGGCTGAAGCTGACCGCCGAGGGGCGTCTGGAGGAGGCTTACGAGGTCTCCCAGGCCACCAACAACTTCCCCGAAATCTGCGGCCGCATCTGCCCGCAGGACCGCCTGTGCGAGGGCAACTGCGTCATCGAGCAGTCGACCCACGGCGCCGTCACCATCGGCTCGGTCGAGAAGTACATCAACGACACCGCCTGGGAGAACGGCTGGGTCAAGCCGCGCAAGCCGGCCCGCGAGCTTGGCCTGTCGGTCGGCGTGATCGGCGCCGGCCCGGCCGGCCTCGCCGCCGCCGAGGAGCTGCGCGCCAAGGGCTACGAGGTCCATGTCTACGACCGCTACGACCGCATGGGCGGCCTGCTGGTCTACGGCATTCCCGGCTTCAAGCTGGAGAAGGACGTCGTCGCCCGCCGCGTCCAGCGTCTGGCCGATGCCGGCGTCATCTTCCATTCGAATTTCGAGGTCGGCCGCGACGCCACCCTGGCCGAGCTGCGCGAACGCCATGTGACGATCCTGGTCGCCACCGGCGTCTACAAGGCCCGCGACATCAAGGCTCCCGGCTCGGGTCTGAAGAACATCGTCCCGGCGCTGGAATACCTGACCACCTCCAACCGCGTCGGCCTTGGCGACTCCGTCGAGGCTTACGAGGACGGCTCGCTGAACGCCGCCGGCAAGAAGGTGGTGGTTCTGGGCGGCGGCGACACCGCGATGGACTGCGTGCGCACGGCGATCCGCCAGGGTGCGACGTCCGTCAAGTGCCTGTACCGCCGCGACCGCAAGAACATGCCGGGCTCGCAGCGCGAAGTGGCGCATGCCGAGGAAGAGGGCGTCGAGTTCGTCTGGCAGGCAGCGCCGGAAGCCTTCACCGGCGACGACGTGGTGACCGGCGTCCGCGCCGTCCGCATCCATCTGGGTGTCGCCGACGCCACCGGCCGCCAGACCCCGCAGGTGATCGAGGGCTCCGAGTTCACCGAGCCGGCCGACCTCGTCATCAAGGCGCTCGGCTTCGAGCCGGAGGATCTGCCGGGCATGTTCGGCTCGCCGGACCTGACCGTCACCCGCTGGGGCACGCTGCTGGTCGACCACCGCACCAAGATGACCAGCCTGGACGGCGTCTTCGCCGCCGGCGACATCGTCCGCGGCGCCTCGCTGGTGGTGTGGGCCATCCGCGACGGCCGCGACGCCGCCGACGCGATGCACGCCTACGCCCAGACCGTCGGCGCGCCCAGGCTGGCCGTCGCGGCGGAGTAAGGCGCTTACGTCGCCAAGCCGCTTGCCCCCTCCCCGCCCCTCCCCCGCTTCGCGGGAGAGGGTGCCTTACGGGAAGGCGGCGGCAGTCCCCTCTCCCACCGCAGGTGGGGGAGGGTTAGGGAGGGGGCAATACGCCTTCTCCACATCAGAACCACCGTCTACCCCAGGGGGCCTTCCCTTCGGCCCCCCAGGTCAACGTCCAGACTGTGAAAGGGTCGTTCCATGACCACCGAGTTGAACCAGGGTGAGCAGTTCGTCGCCGATTTCCGCGCCAACGCCGCGGCGCTGACCACTGCGCACGCCTACAATCCGGCCGACGAGCACGACGCCTGCGGCGTCGGCTTCATCGCCGCGATCGACGGCAAGCCCCGCCGTTCGGTGGTCGAGAAAGGCATCGAGGCCCTGAAGGCGGTCTGGCACCGCGGCGCGGTGGACGCCGACGGCAAGACCGGCGACGGCGCCGGCATCCATGTCCAGGTGCCGCAGAAGTTCTTCAAGGACCACGTCAAGGTCATCGGCCACACCCCGCCGGAGAACAACCTGGCGGTCGGTCAGGTCTTCCTGCCGCGCATCAGCCTGGACGCCCAGGAAGCCTGCCGCTGCATCGTCGAGACCGAGATCCTGGCCTTCGGCTACTACATCTATGGCTGGCGTCAGGTGCCGATCAACGTCGACATCATCGGCGAGAAGGCCAACGCGACCCGGCCCGAGATCGAGCAGATCATCATCGGCAATTCGAAGGGCGTGTCGGACGAGCAGTTCGAACTCGACCTCTACATCATCCGCCGCCGGATCGAGAAGGCGGTGCATGGCGAGCAGATCAGCGACTTCTACATCTGCTCGCTGTCGGCGCGCTCGATCATCTACAAGGGCATGTTCCTGGCCGAGCAGCTGTCCACCTTCTATCCGGACCTGACCGACGAGCGTTTCGAGTCGTCCTTCGCCATCTACCACCAGCGCTATTCGACCAACACCTTCCCGACCTGGCCGCTGGCCCAGCCCTTCCGCATGCTCGCCCACAACGGCGAGATCAACACGCTGAAGGGCAACGTCAACTGGATGAAGGCGCACGAGACGCGGATGGAGCATCCGGTGTTCGGCGCCAACATGGGCGACCTGAAGCCGGTGATCGGCGTCGGCCTGTCCGACTCCGGCGCGCTCGACACCGTGTTCGAGGTGATGGTCCGCGCCGGCCGCAGCGCGCCGATGGTCAAGATGATGCTGGTGCCGCAGGCGCTGACCAGCTCGCAGACCACGCCGGAGAACCACAAGGCGCTGATCGCCTACTGCAACTCGGTGATGGAGCCGTGGGACGGCCCGGCCGCGCTCGCCATGACCGACGGCCGCTGGGTCGTCGGCGGCATGGACCGCAACGGCCTGCGCCCGATGCGCTACACCATCACCACCGACGGCCTGATCATCGGCGGCTCCGAGACCGGCATGGTCAAGATCGAGGAGAACCAGGTTGTCGAGAAGGGCCGCCTCGGCCCGGGCGAGATGATCGCCGTCGACCTGCAGGCCGGCAAGCTGTTCAACGACCGTGAGCTGAAGGACCATCTGGCCGCCCAGAAGCCCTGGGGCCAGTGGGTCAAGAACACCACGCACCTGGACGAGCTGGTGAAGTCCGCCGCGCTGAAGGGCGAGGCGTCGGAGATGGAGAAGGAGGAGCTGCGCCGTCGCCAGATGGCCTTCGGCCTCGCCATGGAGGACATGGAGCTGATCCTCCACCCGATGGCGGAGGACGGCAAGGAAGCCGTCGGCTCGATGGGCGACGACAGCCCGATCGCCGTGCTGTCGGACAAGTACCGCGGCCTGCACCACTTCTTCCGCCAGAACTTCTCCCAGGTCACCAATCCGCCGATCGACTCGCTTCGCGAGCGCCGGGTGATGAGCCTGAAGACGCGCCTGGGCAACCTCGGCAACATCCTGGACGAGGATGAGAGCCAGACCCGGTTGCTGCAACTCGACAGCCCGGTGCTGACGACCGCCGAATTCCGCGCCATGCGCGCCTATATGGGCGAGACGGCGGCGGAGATCGACGCGACCTTCCCGGTGGATGCCAATGGTGGGGGCGGCCCCGACGCGCTCCGCGACGCCCTGCGCCGCATCCGCCAGGAGGCGGAGGACGCCGTGCGCGGCGGTGCCAACCACGTCATCCTGACCGACGAGGCGATGGGTCCGGCCCGCGCCGCCATCCCGGCCATCCTGGCGACCGGTGCGGTCCACACCCACCTGATCCGCTCCAACCTGCGCACCTTCACCTCGCTGAACCTGCGCACGGCGGAATGCCTGGACACCCATTACTTCGCGGTGCTGATCGGCGTCGGCGCCACCACCGTCAACGCCTATCTGGCCCAGGAAGCGGTGGCCGAGCGCCAGCGCCGCGGCCTGCTCGGCTCGCTGTCGCTGGAAAAGGCGATGACGAACTACAAGAAGGCGATCGACGACGGCCTGCTGAAGATCATGTCCAAGATGGGCATCTCGGTCATCAGCAGCTACCGCGGCGGTGGCAACTTCGAGGCGATCGGCCTCAGCCGCGCCCTGGTCGCCGAGCATTTCCCGGCGATGGTCAGCCGCATCTCCGGCATCGGCCTGAACGGCATCCAGAAGAAGGTTCTGGAGCAGCACGCGCTGGCCTATGCCGGCGAGGCGCTGCCGCTGCCGGTCGGCGGCTTCTACCGCTTCCGCAAGTCGGGCGACCGCCACGGCTGGGAGGGTGGGATCATCCACACCCTGCAGCAGGCCGTCACCAACGACAGCTACACCACCTTCAAGAAGTATTCGGAGCAGGTGAACAAGCGGCCGCCGATGCAGCTGCGCGACCTGCTGGAGTTCCGCACCACCAAGGCCGCCGTTCCGGTGGACGAGGTGGAGAGCATCACCGCCATCCGCAAGCGCTTCATCACGCCGGGCATGTCGATGGGCGCCCTGTCGCCCGAGGCGCACGGCACGCTGAACGTCGCCATGAACCGCATCGGCGCCAAGTCCGACTCGGGCGAGGGCGGTGAGGATCCGGCGCGCTTCCGCCCGGACAAGAACGGCGACAACTGGAACTCCGCCATCAAGCAGGTGGCATCGGGCCGCTTCGGCGTCACCGCCGAGTACCTGAACCAGTGCCGCGAGCTGGAGATCAAGGTCGCCCAGGGCGCCAAGCCCGGCGAAGGCGGCCAGCTCCCCGGCTTCAAGGTGACGGAGATGATCGCGCGGCTGCGTCACTCGACGCCGGGCGTCATGCTGATCAGCCCGCCGCCGCACCACGATATCTACTCGATCGAGGATCTGGCCCAGCTCATCTATGACCTGAAGCAGATCAACCCGGACGCCAAGGTCACGGTGAAGCTGGTCAGCCGGTCGGGCATCGGCACCATCGCCGCCGGCGTGGCGAAGGCCAACGCCGACATCATCCTGATCTCCGGCAACTCCGGCGGCACCGGTGCCAGCCCGCAGACTTCGATCAAGTTCGCCGGCCTGCCCTGGGAGATGGGCCTGTCGGAGGTGCATCAGGTCCTGACGCTGAACAAGCTGCGCCACCGCGTGCGGCTGCGCACCGACGGCGGCCTGAAGACCGGCCGCGACATCGTCATCGCCGCCATGCTGGGCGCGGAAGAGTTCGGCATCGGCACCGCCAGCCTGATCGCCATGGGCTGCATCATGGTCCGGCAGTGCCATTCCAACACCTGCCCGGTCGGCGTCTGCGTCCAGGACGAGAAGCTGCGCGAGAAGTTCGTCGGCACGCCGGAGAAGGTCGTCAACCTCTTCACCTTCCTGGCCGAAGAGGTCCGCGAGATCCTGGCCCGCCTGGGCTTCCGCTCGCTGACCGAGGTGATCGGCCGCACCGATCTGCTGCATCAGGTCAGCCGCGGCGGCGCCCATCTGGACGACCTCGACCTCAACCCGCTGCTGGCCCAGGTCGATCCCGGCGAGAACGCGCGCTACTGCACGCTGCAGGGCCGCAACGAGGTGCCGGACACGCTGGACGCCCGCATCGTCGCCGACGCCCGCCCGCTGTTCGAGGAAGGCGAGAAGATGCAGCTCGCCTACAACGCCCGCAACACGCAGCGCGCCATCGGTACGCGGCTGTCGTCGATGGTCACGCGGAAGTTCGGGATGTTCGGGCTGCAGCCCGGCCACATCACCGTCCGCCTGCGCGGCACCGCCGGCCAGTCGCTGGGCGCTTTCGCCGTCCAGGGCATCAAGCTGGAAGTGATGGGCGACGCCAACGACTATGTCGGCAAGGGGCTGTCGGGCGGCACCATCGTCGTCCGTCCGGCCACCAGCAGCCCGCTGGAGTCGAACAAGAACACCATCATCGGCAACACGGTGCTGTACGGCGCCACCGCCGGCAAGCTGTTCGCCGCCGGCCAGGCCGGTGAGCGGTTCGCGGTGCGCAACTCCGGCGCCACCGTGGTGGTGGAGGGCTGCGGCTCCAACGGCTGCGAATACATGACGGGCGGCACGGCGGTGATCCTGGGCAAGGTCGGCGACAACTTCGCCGCCGGCATGACCGGGGGCATGGCCTACCTCTACGACCCGGAAGACTCGCTGCCGCTGCACATCAACGAGGAAAGCGTCATCTTCCAGCGGATCGAGGTGCCCCATTACGAGGCCCAGCTCCGCGCCCTGATCGAGGAACATGTCGCCGAGACGCAGAGCCGTTTCGCCGCCGAGATCCTCAACGACTGGCAGCGCGAACTCGGCCACTTCTGGCAGGTGGTTCCGAAGGAGATGCTGCACCGTCTGGCCGTGCCGGTGACCCTGCCGCGCGCCATCCCGGCGGAGTGATAACTTCCGCGTGGAGCGGATAATCCCCTCTCCCCCCGCTCACGCGCAAACTTCGTTTGCGCTGACGCGACAGGCGGACCAAAGGTCCGCCGAAAGCGGGGAGAGGGAGTATTAAAGACCAGACATGAAAAAGGCGCGCCATCCGGCAGGACGGCGCGCCGTTTTTCATTTGCCGTAGCGTCAACCGGCGGTCGGGGGCAGCTCCAGCGCCATGACGATGCTGTCGAACTGCACGCCCGGCGCCAGGATCACCGAGCGGCGGCCGACGGGACGGAAGCCGGCAGACGCATAGAAGCGCTCGGCGACGAGGCTCGACAGGCACTCCAGCCGGCGGACACCGGCAACCCTGGCCTCCTCGATGCAGCGGCCGAGCAGGGCGGTGCCGACGCCACGGCGCAGGTAGCCGGGATGGGTGGCGAAATGCCGGATGTGGCCGACCGTCGGGTCGACCGGCTGGCAGGGCGGCCCCGGCGGCTCGCGGGTCCAGCCGCCGCAGCCGACAATGGCGCTGTCCGCGGCACCGTCGGCGGTGACCGCCAGATGGTAGGTGCCCGACCGCAGCAGCAGCGGGTTGGCCTTCATCATCGCCGGCAGGGCGCGGTCCAGCACGTCGGCCGGATAGCCTGCGGCCATCAGCGGCGGGTAGGACGCCCGGAGCAATTCGCTGACCGCCTCGGCATCCTCCGGCTGCGCCGGCCTGATTGTGAAGCCTGCATCCCTCATGGCTCGAATTCCCACGGCTCCGCCTTGGCCGCCGCGATCCACTCCCGCATCGCCGGCAGGGCCAGAACCGCGTCCATATAGGCGCGCGACTCGGGCGATACCGCGACGCCGTAGGTCTCCAGCCGCGTCACCACCGGGGCGAACATGGCGTCGGCGATGGTGAAGGCGCCGAACAGGAACGGCCCGCCCGCCGGTTTGCCGAAGCGGGTGCGGGCGTCGGCCCACAGCGCCTCGATCCGGGCGATGTCGGCGGCGGTCGCCTCGGTCATGCCCTCGCCCTTGCGGTCGCGCTTGAGGTCCATCGACATGGTGCTGCGCAGCGAGACGAAGCCGGAATGCATCTCCGCCGACACCGCCCGCGCCACCGCCCGCGCAGCCCGATCCGCCGGCCACAGTTGGGCCTCGGGCGTCAATTCCGCCACATATTCGCAGATCGCCAGCGAATCCCAGACGGTCAGGCCATCATGGATCAGGGACGGCACGCGGCCCGACGGCGAATGCGCCGC
Source organism: Azospirillum sp. Sh1 (assembly GCF_008365135.1). Lineage (NCBI taxonomy): Bacteria > Pseudomonadati > Pseudomonadota > Alphaproteobacteria > Rhodospirillales > Azospirillaceae > Azospirillum > Azospirillum sp. Sh1. The sequence continues at coordinate 56,220 of NZ_VTTK01000032.1, forward strand.
GATGCGTGCGGCGGTGTCGGGCTGGCGCAGGGGGATGACGGTCTCGGCAAAGCTCAGCCCGGCCTGCTTGAGCGCCAGCCAGGGACGTAGCGACCAGGACGAATAGGTCTTGTTCCCAATCACCAGGGTCAGGTCGGACATCGCTGAAAAATCCTATCGGGCGTAAAGTTCGGCGAATGAGGATGCTGCTCCGGCTACCCGGACACAAGCATGGTTTTCTCGCCGGACGAGAACATCACCGGCCCTGCCACGCGGTCGAACCCGCGCTATTCTGACCGTAAGCCGGCATCGGGCGGTTGGGGCGCTTAGCGCCGTTACCGCTGATAGCGACGCTGGGGCGTTGCCGAAAACCCGAAGCGAGCGTATATCTAGGGAGCTTCGTTAGTCGGTCAGTGAATGCTGGCCTCCAAAGCCAGAGGCCCGCTGTCCACCACCGGCGGGCCTCATTCCTTTTCCGGAGGTGGAAGGGCGCCTTCCCTCGAAAGCGCCCTTCCGGCCTAGATCACCGTTTCGCCGCCCAGATAGCGACGACGATCTGGACGATCATCAGCACAACGACCACAGCTTCGTTAGTCGTCATTCCCGGCCTCCTTTCCGCCGCCGGGTGTGGATTTCCGGAGCACGGCCACCACGCCGACACACCGGTTCCCTCCGACATGGCGTACCAGTCGCGGATCGAGGGCTCAGCGAAGGTCGGTTGTCCATATCGGCTGCGGCGTTACGCAGGGTGGCAAGGCTCCACCCACAAGACAAGCAATTTGGCTCTTCACAATTTGCAGATGTTGCCTGCTTGACACCCGCCCATGCCTGCCCGGCGCATGCCACCCCTTTCCAGCCGGCGCCCGGCGCGCCATCCTTGGGGGATGGGCATCCGTTCCGGATGCGTGACGTGATCTCGTGAGAAGGATCCCCAGTCTTGCTCGCCACCCTGCTTGCCGTTGACGGTCCGGACACCGTCGCCCTCACCCCCGTGACCAAGGCCGGGCTGGCCGACTGGCTGGCCGGGCAGCCGCCGGCCGTCGCCTCCTGGGTCAAGGCGGTGGGCTTCACCGGCGAGGCCGGATCGACCGTCTTCCTGCCGGGACCGGACGGCGCCGTCACCCATGTGCTGGCCGGCGTATCGGCCATCGACGACCTGTGGGCCTTCGCCGGCCTGCCCGCCTCGCTGCCGGCCGGTTCCTACCGGATCGACACGGCGCTGGACGCGCGGGCGGCGACGCGGGCGGCTCTGGGCTGGGCGCTCGGCAGCTATCGCTTCAGCCGCTACAAAAAGCCGCCGGAGAAGGGCTTCGCCAACCTGGTCTGGCCGGCGGAGGCCGACCGCGGCGAGGTGGAGCGGGCGGCGACCGCCACCTGGCTGGTGCGCGATCTGGTCAACACCCCGGCCTGCGACATGGGACCGGCCGAACTGGCCCAGGCAGCGCAGGATCTGGCGGCGGAGTTCGACGCGGCGGTCGAGGTGATCGTCGGGCAGGACCTGCTCGACCGCGACTATCCCGCCATCCATGCCGTCGGCCGTGCCAGCCCGCGGGAACCGCGGCTGATCGACCTGCGCTGGGGCAACCCGGAACACCCCAAGGTCACCATCGTCGGCAAGGGCGTGTGCTTCGACACCGGCGGTCTGGATCTGAAGCCGTCGTCCGCCATGCTGATCATGAAGAAGGACATGGGCGGGGCGGCGCATGCGCTGGCGCTCGGCCGGATGATCATGATGGCCGGTCTGCCCGTGCGGCTGCGCGTGCTGGTGCCGGCGGTGGAGAATGTCGTGTCCGGCGACAGCTTCAAGCCGCAGGACGTGCTGAAGACCCGCAAGGGCCTGACGGTGGAGGTCGGCAACACCGACGCCGAGGGGCGCCTGATCCTGTGCGATGCGCTGGCCGAGGCGGATGCGGAGAAGCCGGAGTTGCTGATCGACTTCGCCACCCTGACCGGCGCGGCGCGCGTGGCGCTCGGCCCCGACCTGCCGGCGCTGATGTGCAACGACGACGCGTTGGCCAACGACCTGACGGAGGCCGGGACCGCTGTCGACGACCCGATGTGGCGGCTGCCGCTGTGGGCGCCCTACCGCAAGGGCCTGGACAGCAAGGTGGCGGACATCAACAACGTCACCACCAACGGCTTCGCAGGCGCCATCACCGCCGGGCTGTTCCTGCAGGAATTCGTGTCGAAGGGCACGCCCTGGGCGCATCTCGACACCTATGCCTGGAACGGTTCGGCTCGCCCCGGCCGTCCGGAGGGCGGTGAGGCGCTTGGGCTGCGCGCCGCCTATGCGGTGATCGCCAAGCGGTTCGGCTGACGGTACAGCCGGCGGAGGCGGAGTATGGGATGAAGGGCGGGGAATCGGCTGAATTTGTCCCCGCCCTTCGCCCCCGAAGGGATGGAATGCACAAGCGGATCATATTAAAACGGAAGAACAGCAAACCAAACGTGTAAGAATGAACCGCCCGCCCCGACGCGAGGTGGGCGGCGACGTGGCGGAGGCGGACAGATGGCGTTGAAGGTTCGCGAGGATTACCGGACCCTCACCGGCCCGGAAAAGGCCGCCATCATGATGCTCGCTCTGGGTGAAGAACATGCCACCAGGCTGTTCTCGCTGATGGACGACGAGGAGATCAAGGAGCTGTCCCAGGTGATGGCCAACCTGGGCACGGTGTCGGCCAACCTGATCGAGCGCCTGTTCGTCGAGTTCGCCGAGCAGATGTCGGCCACCGGCTCCCTCGTCGGTTCCTTCGACTCGACCGAGCGGCTGCTGCTGAAGACCCTGCCGAAGGACAAGGTCGACCAGATCATGGAGGAAATCCGTGGTCCGGCCGGCCGCACCATGTGGGACAAGCTGGCGAATGTGAACGAGTCGGTGCTGTCCAACTACCTGAAGAACGAGTATCCGCAGACCGTCGCGGTCGTCCTGTCCAAGATCCGTCCCGAACATGCCGGCCGCGTGCTGACCCAGCTGCCGGAAAGCTTCGCGATGGAGGTCATCATGCGCATGCTGCGCATGGAGGCGGTGCAGAAGGAGGTTCTGGACGACGTCGAGCGCACGCTGCGCACCGAGTTCATGACCAACCTCGCCCGCACCAGCCGGCGCGACAGCCACGAGATGCTGGCGGAGATCTTCAACGGACTGGACCGCACCACCGAGCACCGCTTCATGGCGGCGCTGGAGGAACGCAACCGCGACAGCGCCGAGCGCATCAAGTCGCTGATGTTCACCTTCGAGGACCTGTCGAAGCTCGACCCCAGCGGCGTCCAGACCCTGCTGCGCACGGTCGACAAGCAGAAGCTGGGCACCGCGCTGAAGGGCGCGTCGGAAACGCTGAAGGACCTGTTCTTCTCCAACATGTCCGAACGCGCCGCGAAGATCCTGCGCGAGGACATGGCCGCCATGGGTCCGGTGCGCGTCCGCGACGTGGACGAGGCGCAGATGTACATGGTGCAGCTGGCGAAGGACCTCGCCGCCCGCGGCGAGCTGGTCCTGGCCGAAGGCAGCGGCGAGAACGAGTTGATCTACTGATCGGGAGGATGGGGTGCCCGGCGGAAAGGACGACTGGGTGGCGGTGCGCCGCGATGCGGAGACCGGCATCGAAACCATCCGCGCCCATTTCCGCGGCCATGCCTATGACCTGCACGACCATGACGAACTGCTGGTCGGGGTCACCGAGCAGGGGGTGCAGGCCTTCCGCTGCCGGCGGCGGCTGCACACCAGCGTTCCCGGCCGCGTCATCCTGATCGAACCCGGCGAGGCCCATGACGGCCACAGCCCGGGCGAGGATGGCTTCACCTATGCCATGCTCTATCTGCCGGTGCCGCTGCTTTCCGCCCGCAGCGATGCCTTGAACGATATGGTGCCGCGCGCCGCAGGCTCTTTGGGATTCCGCGACACGCTGGCCGACGATCCGGGCCTTGCGGCGGCGATCCGCTCCGCCTTCCTGGCCCTGCACCAGCGCGAGGGGCGGCTGGCCCGCGACCTGTCGGTAGACCGGCTGGCGGCGAGGCTGGCCGGCCATCTCGCCCCACCGCCGGACCGCCAACGCCTACGCCCCGACCGTGCCGCCGCCCTGGCGCGCGAGCTGCTGCATGCGCGGATGGCCGAGGATGTCGGGCTTGACGAGCTGGCGGCGGCCACCGGCGTCGACCGCTTCCGGCTGAACCGCGCCTTCCGCGCCGCCTTCGGCCTGTCGCCGCACGCCTATCTGGTCCGGTTGCGCCTGCGCGCCGCCCGGCGCCGGCTGGCCGACGGCGAGGCGCCGGCCCTGGTCGCGGCGGAGGTCGGGTTCGCCGACCAGAGCCATCTCGGCCGCTGGTTCCGCCGCGCCTATGGCCTGACGCCGGCCGCCTATCGCGATCTGTGCACGAACGTTCCAGACTGAGACGCGATCATCCGGCATCTGGTCGGGCAAAGGAGACAACCGCCATGCCCGATAGCCCGATGCCCAGCAGCCCGACGAACGAAACCCTGCCCGCCGACGCCCCCGTCCGCTTCGAGACCCCCATTCGTTTCGACACCAAGGTCGCGCTGGTCATCCGCGCCGATTTGGCCGTATGGCAGAAGTTGAACGTCGCGGCCTTCCTCGCCACCGGGATCGCCGCCGCGGCGCCGGACGCGCTGGGGGAGGAGTATGTCGACGGCGCCGGCCGCCGCTATGGCCGGATGCTGGGCCAACCAATGCTGATCTTCGCCGCCGACGGCGGGCAGCTGCGCGCCGTCCGCGATGCCGCGCTGGAACGGGGGCTGACGCTGGTGCCCTATGTCGCCGCAATGTTCGGCACCGGCCATGACGCCGCCAACCGCGCCGCCTTCCGGGCCGAAGACCCGGACGCCCCCGATCTGGTCGGTCTGGCCCTGCGCGGACCGAAGAAGGCGATCGACAAGACGGTGAAGGGCCTGACCCTGCACGGCTGAGGAGGTCCCCCTCCTGCCCGTCACAGCTCCTGCGGCACCGTGATCGTCACGGCGGTGCCGGCACCCGGCTTGCTGTCGAAGGCGAGCCGGCCGCCGAGCGGCCCGGTCACCGTGTTGAACACCACCGCCAGCCCCAACCCCTTGTGGCCGCGGCCGCGGGCGGTGGTGAAGAAGGCGTCGGTGAGGGTCGGCAGGTTGCTGGCCGGGATGCCGGCGCCGCGGTCACGGACGGTCAGGCTCCAGGCCGGCACGGCATCCAGCGTCGCCGGCTGGATCGTCACCTCGACGTCGCCCGGACCGCCGCCATAGCCATGGGCGGCGGCGTTGGCGAACAGGTGGTGCAGCACCCGCTCCAGATGCGGGGCACAGCCGATCCAGGGGCAGGCGGGACCCGGTGCGACCCGGATGACCAGCGGCAGGTCGGGATGCTGGACGGCGAACAGGGCCGCCGAGTCCTCCGCCATGCGGCGCAGCTCCAGCGCCTCCAGCGGTTCGGAGTTCTGGCAGGCGGCGATGGCCGAAAACGCCTCCACCAGTTCCACCGCGCGGGCGAGATTGGCGTCGAGCAATGCTGCCGGTTCCCGCAATTCCTCGGACGACAGCGGGCCGTTGCCGGGCCGGGCCAGATCCTGCAGGTGGCTGGCGGTGGTGACGCAGACGCCGAGCGGCGTGTTCAGCTCATGCGCCAGCCCGGTCACCGCCTGGGTGATGGCACGCTGGCGGGCCAGCGCCGATTCGGCGATGCGGGCGCGGCGTTCCAGATCCTCGCGCACCACCCGTTCCGACACCTCGCGGATCATGCGGCTGAGTTCGCGCAGCAGTTTCGCCAGCAGGTCGGGCGATGGGGAGATCAGCGCCAGGAACAGCTCGCGCTCCAGTTCGAACACCGTCACCGGCGTGGCGGCGATGACGGAGGCGGAGCGGGCGCCGCCGTCGATCAGCGCCATCTCGCCGAAACAGTCTCCGGCGCGGCGGAAGCCGACCTCCACCTGACCGCCGAAGGGATCGTTGCGCACCACCCGCACCGTGCCGTCGAGCAGGACATAGAGCGAGTTGGCGATGTCGCCCTCGCGCATCAGCACGGTGCCGGCCGGGGCGTCGAACACCCGCCCGCGCGAGGCCACGGCGGCGCGCTCCTCCGGCGTGAACGCCTCGAACAGGACGATGCCGTCGAGGATCCCGCCGGGCGTGGTGATGCCGGTGGCTGCGCTGGTCATGGCGGACGGATGCTCCGAATGGGCTTTGTCCCGGCAGCATAGACCAAGCGGCCGGGGAACGGGGAGACGTTAACCGATGCTTTCGCGAATCGGGAACCTGCTTTCCCGCGACAGGCGGTCCAGCAGGCCGCGCGATCCGGCCTCGCACAGGTCCAGCACCTGTTCGAACCCGTCGGGACCGCCGTAATAGGGATCGGGCACCTCCCGCCCTTCCAGACCCGGCGCGTCGTCGAGGAACAGGCGCAGCGCCGCAGTGGCGCCCGGCGGGGCGATGCGGCGCAGCTGGGCCAGATGGCCGTGGTCCATCGCCAGGATGTGGTCGAAGCGGGTGAAGTCGGCCGCCACCACCTTGCGGGCGCGCAAGGCTGAAAGATCGACGCCGCGGGCCAGCGCCGCGCTTTGCGTGCGCGGGTCGGGCGGCTCGCCGACGTGATAGCTGTGGGTGCCGGCGGAGTCGGCGACCACATGGCCGCCGAGGCCGGCGCGTTCGGCCAGATGACGGAACACCCCCTCGGCGGTGGGCGAGCGGCAGATGTTGCCCGTGCAGACGAACAGGACCTTGACCACCTGCGGTATCCCCCTTCTTTCTTTTCAGCGGCTTTACTTCCGGGCGCGACGAGCGTACGCCGCAGCAGTTTTCCACATGACCGGTTTCCGAACCGCTAAGGGAATGCCATGCCCTCACCCGCGCTGACCAACCGACTGCGTCCGACCGACTCGATCGTCATCCTGACGGGGGCCGGGATCTCCAAGGAATCGGGGCTGGACACCTTCCGCTGCGCCGGCGGCATCTGGAGCCAAGTCGATCTGGAGGATGTGGCGACGCCGGAGGGATTCGCGCGCAATCCCGACCTCGTCCACCGCTTCTACAACGACCGCCGCCGCGGCCTTGCCGATCCGGCGGTGCAGCCCAACACGGCGCACCGGGCGCTGGCGGAGCTGGAGCGGCGCTGGAAGGGCGAGGTCCTGCTGGTGACGCAGAACATCGACGACCTGCACGAACGCGGCGGATCGAAGGCCCCGCTGCACATGCATGGCGAGCTGCTGAAGGCCTTCTGCCTGCATTGCCGCACGGTGACGGAGGTGCAGGGCGACCTGTCGGTGCACGACCATTGCCTGACCTGCGGACGCAAGGGCGGCATGCGGCCCGACGTGGTGTGGTTCGGCGAGATGCCCTATCAGATGGAACGCATCCAGCGGGCGCTGGAGGAATGCGACCTGTTCGTGTCGATCGGCACCTCCGGCCATGTCTATCCCGCCGCCGGTTTCGTCGCGGAGGCGCGGTCGGCCGGCGCCTATACGGTCGAGCTGAACCTGGAACCGTCGGAGGGCGCCTCCTATTTCCACAGCTCGATCCACGGTCCGGCGACCCGGGTGGTGCCGGCCTTCGTCCAGGATTTGCTGACGCTTGTCTGATGAACCGGTGTCTGTTGACATTGTGGAGGGCGGCTCGGAACTCGACCGCCTGTTCGCGACGGTGCGCGCCTGCACGCTGTGTGCGGGGGTGCTGCCCCATGGCTGCCGCCCGGTCGTGCGCGGCAGCCCGACCGCCCGCCTGCTGATCGTCGGGCAGGCGCCCGGCGCGCGGGTGCATGCCAGCGGCATCCCCTGGGACGACGCCTCCGGCGACCGGCTGCGCAAGTGGCTGGCGATGGACCGCGCCGCCTTCTACGACGAATCCCGCATCGCCGTGGTCCCGATGGGGCTGTGCTATCCCGGGACCATGCCGAAGGGCGGCGACTACCCGCCGCGGCCCGAATGCGCGCCCTTGTGGCACCCGCCGCTGCTGGAGGCTCTGTCGGACGTGCGGCTGACCCTGCTGGTCGGGCAGTATGCCCAGGCGCGCTATCTCGACGAACGGCGGAAGGCGACGATGACGGAGACGGTGGCGAACTGGCGGGAATACGGCCCGTCCTATATGCCGCTGCCGCACCCGAGCTGGCGCAACACCGCCTGGCTGAACCGGAACCCCTGGTTCGAGGAGGAGCTGGTGCCGGCCCTGCGCCGCCGGGCGGCGGAGGCGCTGGAGGGCTGAACGGCCCTGCCCTGCCCTACTCCCCCCGCTTACTCCCCCACCTACTCCATCGTTTCGATCCGCTCCATGTCCTCGTCGGAGAAGCCGAAATGGTGGCCGATCTCATGGATCAGGACATGGCGGACGATTGCGGGAAGCTCCTCCCCCGTCTCGCACCAGTAATCCAGGATCGGGCGGCGGTAGAGGAAGATCATGTCCGGCCCACCGCGCAGATCGGCGACGCTTTGCCGCGTCAAATCCACGCCCCGATAGAGCCCCAACAGGTCGAATGGGCTTTCCAGCTCCATCTCCCGCTCGGTATCCTCATCGGGAAAATCCTCGACATGGATGACGAGGTTCCCGACCGGGGCGAGCAGCTCCGCCGGGATGGTGTCGAGCGCCTCTTCGGCCATGCGCTCCAGGTCTTCGACCGTGGGCGGAACCGTATGGGGACCTGAAGGTTTCCGTATCATGCCGCAGAAGGTAGCGAACCGCCGCCCGTTCGCCAAGAAGCTGCGGGCGGCAAAAGAGTGACTAAGGAAAGGGAGGTCATCATGTCCGATCGTCTTGTCGGCGCGCATCGCCAGACGGCGCTGAAGGAACTGCACGGCTGGGCGGAGGTGTTGGAGCGCGACGCCATCCGGAAGACCTACCATTTCGCCGATTTCCCGGCCGCCTGGGGCTTCATGACCCAGGTCGCCCTGCTGGCCGAGAAGACCGGCCACCATCCCGAATGGTTCAACGACGTCGGCCGGGTCGAGGTGATCCTCTACACCCGCAGCGCCGACGCCGTGACCCAGGCCGACATCGACTTCGCCCACCGGCTGGACCAGATGGCGCCGCTGCACGACCGCTGAGGGTATGGGTTCGGGACCCAACGCCCGCTTGCGGGCGTTACCCTAGCCCTGTGATGTGCGGAGCCGCCGACCATGCCGAAACCCCTGACCCTGTCCATCCCCCACTCGCTCGGCCGGGCGGAGGCCAAGCGCCGGCTGGTCGACGGCATGGGCGAGGCGCGGGCGCGCCTCAGCGCCGTGGCGGCCAGCGTCGACGACAGCTGGACCGAAGACCGCCTGAACTTCCGCGTCGTGGCACTGGCCCAGACCATCGCCGGCCACATCGACGTGCTGGACGACAGCGTCGAGATGGAGGTGCAGCTGCCCTGGGCGTTGGCGCTTCTGGCCGACAAGATCAAGAACAAGGTGACCCGCCAGGGCACGCTGATGCTGGAGAAGAAGTAAGGGTGGTGGGAGTGGTTGGCTTCAAATGCCCCCTCCCCAACCCTCCCCCGCTTCGCGGGAGAGGGGGCAAGTGCTTGATTGATAAGGCAGCGGCAGTCCCTCCACCGCGAAGCGGGGGAGGTTAGGAGGGGGCAATCGAAGCCCGCACCTCCCCTCCATCCTTACCTCCCCTACCCCTCCGAAGGCTCCTCCACCTTGCGGCGGGCCAGGGGATGGTGGTCGTGCATGACCTTCTTCAGCCGTTCCGTCACCACATGGGTATAGATCTGCGTCGTTGCGATGTCGGCATGCCCCAGCATCTTCTGGACGGAGCGCAGGTCGGCGCCATGGTCGAGCAGATGGGTGGCGAAGGCGTGGCGCAGGACGTGCGGGCTGACCTTTTCCGGGTCGATCCTGGAGTCGATGGCCAGTTGCTTCAACAGCTGGGCGAAGCGCTGGCGCGTCAGGTGCCCTTCGGCGGAGATGCGTGACGGGAACAGGAAGGGGCTGTGCCCGGCCTCGCCGCCCGCCCCCGCCGTGGGCGGGATGAAGTGGCCGCGAAACGGGATGTAGCCGGCCAGCGCCACCAGCGCCGGGTCGGACAGTGGCACCATCCGTTCCTTGCCGCCCTTGCCGCGCACCAGCAGGCCGCGGCCGTCGCGCATGATCGCGGTCATCGGCAGGCCGACCAGTTCCGATACGCGCAGGCCGGTGGCATAGAGCACCTCCAGCAGCGCCACCAGCCGCAAGCCCTCCGGCCCGCCCCGCGCCTCGGCGGTGGACAGCATGGCGCCGACCTCCGCCTCCGTCAGGATCTTGGGCAGCGGGCGGCCCTGCTTGGGGCTGTCGAGCGGCGAGGCGGGGTCGTCCACACGGCGGCCTTCGGACAGCAGGAACCGGTAGAACTGCCGCATCGCCGACAGCCGCCGCGCCACGGTGCGCGGCGCGCCGTCCTTGCTCTGCACCGCCAGATAGGCGCGCAGATCCTCGGTCCCCGCCGCCTCCAGCGCCACGCTGCGCTGGGCCAGCCAGCGGCCGAGGTCGGCGAGGTCGCGCTCGTAGGCCAGCCGCGTGTTCACCGCCGCCCCGCGCTCCGCCGTCAGCATGTCGAGGAAGGCGTCCAGGTGCGGGGAGGTGGCGAGCGTCCGCGGCTTGCACGGCCGGCCGCGGCGTTTGGCACCGGGTTTGCCGGCGGCCTTGGTGGGGGGCTTGCTGCCGGTCATGGTGTCGGCGTCATGATTGTGGTGGGTTCCCCGGGCATGAGGTCATTCGGCGGGTGAGGCGGGCACGGACGGGCCGGCGATGGCGGCCATCGCCTCGCGGACCAGCGTGCGGGCGTCCGGCTCCAGCCCGACCGCCTTCAGGTTGGCCGCAACGCGGGCGGTGACGACCGGCGGCAGCGCCGCCGGCCCGGCCTCCCCCATCAGCAGCAGGGCGACGGCCACCGTCTCGCCGATGCGGCCGCCGGCCGCGGCGTCTCCCAGCCGCTGCCACAGCGCCGGATCGACGCCGGCATCGCTGCCGCTGGGCGGGCCGGCGCCGTCGGTGGCCTTCATCCACGCCTCGTCCGGGATGGCGACTCCGATGGCCTGGAGAAGCGCCAGCTGGCCGGCGATGCGGTTGCGGGCAAAGCCGTCGGCGCCGCGCAGCGCCTCGTCCAGCCATGCGGTCAGCGCGCGCGGATCGTCGGCCCCGCGCCCGGTGGCGACCACGGACAGCGGCCACAGCCAGGCGGTGTCGGCGCTCCGCCCGCTGCGCAGCGCCAGATCCTGCCAGCGCCGCGCCTGATCGAGCCGGCCGAGCGCGTAATAGAGCCGGGCCGCCACCGGGGCCAGCGCCGCGGCATCGCCACTGGGCGACACGCTGTCGAGCAGCCCGGCGGCGGTATTGCCGACCGGCCCGGCGCGCAGGCGCGGATCGACCAGCTCCACCGCGAGGGCGGCCAGGGCGACGCGGCGCCGGCCGTCCATCGCCGCCGCCATCGCCTGATGGACCAGGGCGCGGGTGCGGGCGCTGCGGTCGCGTTGGGCAATGTCGCGCACCCGCAGCAGCTCGTCCCCCACCGCCGGCACCTGGGCATAGAGGTCCATCAGCTGGCGGGCGTCGAGGAACAGCGAGGCCGCCGCCCGTTCGCCGGCGGCGGCGCGGGTGGTGGGATCGGTGGAGGGGTTGGTGGCGATGGCGGCCAGCGCCGGCGGGTTGTCCAGCGGCAGCCGGTCGGGCGGTACGCCGATCCGCGCGCTGCGCATGGCGGCGAGCAGCAACGGCAGCCCATCGCCGTCGCCTTGCAGGGACAGCATCCGGGCCGGCGGCGGCGCGGTGCCGGCCAGCGCCTCCGCAACCATCAGGAACGGGTCGGAACGCCGGCCGGCGCCGCGCAACGTGGCCAGCGCCTCGTCGGTGCCGGCCCGGTCCCCGACGCGGGCGCGGCAGAACAGGACCAGCCTGCTCCAGTAGGCGGAGGCGAAGCTCCGGCCGCGGGTCAGCGCCCGCGTGCAGTCCAGGCCGCCGCGCACCAGTTCCGCATCGGTCAGCGCTTTGGCCGCCGGTTCGTCCGCCGCCAGCGCGGCCGGCAGCAGGTCGGCCAGATCGGCCGCCCCGCCGGGGTCGCCGAGCCGCGCCAGCTTCTCGATGCGCAGGGCGCCGAAGCGGCGGGGCGGCGGCGCCTCTCCCGTCGCGACGGCGGGGGAGCCGGCGCTCAGCAGCAGCCGGCGCTCCAGCGCCTTGACGGCGGGGGACGGGGTGTCGGCCGGAAGCGCGGCGATCAGCGGCAGAAGCTCCGCCCGGCCGATGCCGCGCCAGGGATCGCCGCCCAGCCCCCGCACGCCGCTGAGGGTGCCGGCGCCGTCCGGGTCGGGCGCGCCCAACGGCTCGCTTGCGACGGGCGCCGGCCGCGCCACCACGGGGGAGACGGCGGGCGGCGGGGTCACCACGGGCGGATAGGGCGGCACGACCGCCGGAGCGGGGGGCGGCGCGGGGGTCGGAGCAGCGGCGGGAGCCGGGACATCGGCCGCGGCATCGGGCGTCAGCCGGATCGGCGGGCCGAGGGCCTGGGCGGCGGTGGACACGGCCCAGCCCATGCCCAAGCCGGCCGCCAGCAGCCCGGCCAGCAGCGGAACAGCGATCCGGGGGACGCCCCCGGCCGATGGTCGGGGTTCAGCGCGGGAAGCGCTCATCCGGCAGAACCTTCTCCACCGTTTTCGACGGAGCCGGCAGATCCCACGAGGCGAGGAACACCATGCCACCGGCGATCACCAGCAACAGCAGGACGAGGAGGATCGAGAGAAACCGGCTCATGGCACCAGGGACGTGTTGTGTCGGAAAAAACGGAGGAGCGGAGCGGAGCTACCACGCCCTGCGTCCGCAGGGCTTGGGACAAGCAATGGCTTTTCTGCTAAAGCATCCGCGGCCCCGGCCGGGGGCCGGGAGGCGGCGCAGTGTAGCCACAGGTCGGACCGCGGCGCAACCCGTCCACCGGCTATTCCCAAGCTTCCGGATTGGGCCGGGGCGCTTGTGCCGGCCAGCTGTCGGCGGGTATGAGTGTTGTCTGTTTCAGCGGTGTGACGGCCGGCGGGGGCACGGGCCTGCTGGCATCGAAGGGTACGGGTGGCGGATCGGATGGACGTGATGGGACTGCGCAAGGCGATGACGGCCCAGGGCCCGGGCACAGGGGAAGCGGAGGATGCGGCGCCGCTGTTGCCGCGCACCGTGGTGCTGGTCGGGCTGATGGGGGCCGGCAAGAGCGCCATCGGGCGCCGGCTGGCGACGCGCCTGCACCTGCCCTTCCGCGACGCCGACACCGAGATCGAGGCGGCGGCCGGCTGCACCATCGCCGAAATCTTCGCCCGCGACGGCGAACCGGTCTTCCGCTCCGTCGAACGCCGCATCATCAGCCGTCTGGTGAAGGACGAGCCGGTGCATATCCTGGCGACCGGCGGCGGCGCCTTCATGGACCCGGAGACCCGCGCCGCCATCCGCGGGCACGGCGTGTCGGTCTGGCTGCGGGCCGAGCTGGACGTGCTGGTCGCCCGCACCGCCCGGCGCACCCACCGCCCCATCCTGAACCAGGGCGACCCGCGCGCCATCCTGGGCCGGCTGATGGAACAGCGCTATCCCATCTATGCCGAGGCCGACCTGACCGTGGTCAGCGACGAACGCCCGCCCGACGTGACGGTGGAACTGGTGATCGACGCGCTGGAGGCGCATTTCGGCGTCCAGCTTCCCCACCGTGCGCCGCGCGGCGCACGGCACGGCAAGAGTGACGACCCCAAAGCCGAAACCGGCAAGACCGACGCCTCCTGAGCCTCGTCTCCGCCCTTTACCTGAACCACCAGCTTCGCGGACTGCCCCGATGACCTCCGTTTCCGCCACCACCCCGGCCGCTCTCGACACCGTCCGCCTGGAGCTGGGCGCCCGCAGCTACGACATCCTGGTCGGCGACGGCGTGCTGGCCGATGCCGGCGAGCGTATCGCCGCCGTCACCCGCGGCCGGGCGCCCATCGTGGTGACCGACGCCAACGTGGCGCCGCTGCATCTGGACAGGCTGAACGCCGCGATGCGGGCGGCGGGGATCGCGCCGCAGCCGGCGATCGTCCTGCCGGCCGGCGAGAAGACCAAGGACTTCGCCCATTTCCAGCAGCTGATGGACGACGTCCTGGGCCGCGGCATCGAGCGGTCGACCGTCCTGCTGGCGCTGGGCGGCGGGGTGATCGGCGACATCACCGGCTTCGCCGCGGCATCGGCCCTGCGCGGCATCGACTTCATCCAGGTGCCGACGACGCTGCTGTCCCAGGTCGACAGCTCGGTCGGCGGCAAGACCGGCATCAACAGCCGCCACGGCAAGAACCTGATCGGCGCCTTCCACCAGCCGCGTCTGGTCATCGCCGACACCGCCACGCTGGACACCCTGCCCCGCCGCGAGGTGCTGGCCGGCTATGCCGAGGTGGTGAAATACGGCCTGATCCGCCAGCCCGACTTCTTCGCCTGGCTGGAGCGGAACGGCCGGCGGGTGGTGGACGGCGACAGCGACGCCCGGCGCCATGCGGTGACCGTCAGCTGCCGCGCCAAGGCCGACATCGTCGGGGTGGACGAGCGCGAGAGCGGCGACCGGGCGCTGCTGAACCTGGGCCACACCTTCGGCCATGCGCTGGAGGCGGCGACCGGCTTCGGCCAGACCCTGCTGCATGGCGAGGCGGTGGCGATCGGCATGGTGCTGGCCTTCGACCTGTCGGTCCGCCTCGGCCTGTGCCCGGCAGAGGACGCCCGGCGCGCCCGCGCCCATCTGGCCGAGGTCGGCCTGCCGGTGCGCCCGGCCGACATTCCCGGCGTCGCCTGGGACGTCGATGGGCTGGTGAAGTCGATGGCCAAGGACAAGAAGGTGCAGGACGGGCGCATCACCTTCATCCTGGCCGACCGCATCGGCAACGCCTTCACCCGCCGCGACGTCGATGCCGCCGCCGTCCGCGCCGTGCTGGACGAGTCGGTCCGGCCCGCCTGATCCACTAAATCACGGACAATCCGCCTTTCGCACAATAGCCGCGCCGACGGTTGCCCGCCCATACTCCCCCGACAAGACCGCGGCCATCCCGCCGCGGCGGAAACCGGGAGGATGGGCGATGAAGGCAATGATGGGCGTGCCGGCGATGGCGGTACTGCTGCTGGCGGCGGCGCCGGCCATGGCGCTGGAGGTGCGCGAGCAGGCGACCATCAAGGCGCCGATCGATCAGGTGTGGAAGCAGATCGGCCCCTTCTGCGCCATCGGCGACTGGCACCCGGCGGTGGAGAGCTGCACTCTGCACAAGACCGGAAACAAACAGGAGCGCGACATCGCGCTGAAGGGCGGCGGCGCCATCCAGGAGCGGCTGACCGGCCTGTCCGCCGCCAAGCACCGGATGCGCTACACGCTGCTGAGCGGACCGCTGCCGGTGAAGAACTACAACTCCACCATCCGGCTGAGCGCGGTGGACGCCCACACCACCCGCATCACCTGGTCCTCGCACTTCGAGGCCAAGGGCGCCTCCGACGCCGAAGCCCGCAAGGCCATCGCCGGCATCTACACCAGCGGCTTCGATGGGCTGCGCAAGCGGCTGGAATCCGGCCAGTAACCGCGCCGGCGGCAAAGACATACGGCGATATGCGGTAAGTTTCCAGCAATCGGTTCTGTTGACTATCTGTGCATTAAGCTGACAGGATCGGTATGCCGCGCTGCGAAATCGCGGTCGAGTGCATCGTTCGTCCACAAAACCTGCAATCACGAGGGAGACGGGACACATGCCGACACGCCGACTGATGCCTGACGTCATCAAGAACCAGGAGCTGTCCTGCCTGCCGCCGGGCGCCACCGTGCGCGATGCCGCCACGCTGATGGCTGAAAAGCGCATCGCCGCGGTGCTGGTCACCGAAGGGCGCACGCTGAAGGGCATCGTCACCGAGCGCGACATGACCGCCCGCGTGGTCGCGGCCGGACTCGACCCCGACACCACCCGGCTGTCCGCGGTGATGACCGCCGATCCGGATACGCTGGAGCCGTCGGCGACCGCGCTGGCGGCGCTGGAACTGATGGAACGGCACCATTACCGCCACCTGCCCATCGCGGTGGGCGGCGAGGTCGTCGGCATGGTGTCGATCCGCGACCTCTTCGCCGTGGTGCGCACCCATCTGGAGGACGAACTGCGCAGCCGCGAAGCCTACATGTTCGGCACCGGTTATTCGGCGGAAGCCACTCTGGGATGACCGCAAGGTTGACCTATAGGTAACGCTGCATTGCGGCGGGGTCGGGTTGACCGGGCGCCCGGCCCCGCCGATAGTCGAGGGTGAGCCATCCTCACTGCTGAACTGGAACGCCCGATGTCCGCGCCCTCGCTGTCCGCCCCCGCCGCGCGCGAGCCGATCCACACCCGCCGCGTCACCTGCCAGGGATTCCGGCGCACGGACGGGCTGTGGGACATCGAAGGCCACCTGACCGACGTCAAGAGCTATGGCTTCCACACCGAGGAGCGCGGACATCTGGAGCCGGGAACGCCGATCCACCAGATGTGGATGCGCCTGACGGTGGACGACAAGCTGACCGTCCAGGCGGTGGAGGCGGTGACCGAACACAGCCCCTACAAGGCTTGCGGCAGCATCACGCCGCGGTTCCAGCAACTGGTCGGCCTGCGCGTCGGTCCAGGCTGGACCCGCGCGGTGAAGGAGCGGCTGGGCGGGCCGAAGGGCTGCACCCATCTGGTGGAACTGCTGGGGCCGTTGGCGACCACCGCCTTCCAGACCGTCTACCCGATCCTGGCGCGCGAAGCGGCGGAACGCGCCAAGGCAGCCGGCAAGCCGGCCCAGGACGACGGCAAGCGCCCGGCCCTGCTGAACATGTGCCACATCTTCGACAGCAATGGCGAGGTGGTGCGCAAGCACTGGCCTGCGCACTACACCGGCGCGGAAAACGACGATGCCCGCGAAGAGGCGGCGGAATAGGCCGCGATTCCGCTCAGGCGTCCAGATGGGAATGGGCGGAACCGGCCAGAACCGGTCCGGGTGACGGAAAATTGCCGCCGACGGCCACCGCGGCCTTGATGCCTTCGGCCTCGTCGGACGGCGGCAGGTCGAACGGCGTGCCCACGAACGGATCGCTGCCGCCGTGCCCGGCGCGCTGATGGCCGTCCTCGGTGCAGGCCCGGCGGTAATAGGAGGCGATGAAGACCCGCACCGCGGATGTCAGGGTGACATCCGCATCCTCCGGGTTGATGCCCCGGCGGCGCGCCTGCTCCTCGATCCGCTCCTTGATCTGGGTGCAGAGGCGGTTGACGGTCAGACCTTCCCGACGGCCGATATCCTCCAGAGCATCCCACATCGACGGCTCCAGCCGCATGCTCGTGCGGTGCCCGCCGATCATGATGTTCTGGCTCCTCAACGGTTCCACCCCCGTCTGGGGAGTGTTCACCCGCTTCTTCTTCGGCCCACGCTTCGCCATCCGCAGCCCCTTCCACGAAGCCGCCGGCGGACATGCGAAGTTTGTGTCCGCCACGGCGCGATAAATGGTTGCATATATCGCACTCTACTAAACGCGGCGGGAATTGCAACCACGCTAGCGTCTTTCATTCTTACAAGATTTTCTAAAATCGACTCTTGGTTGCATCCATATGTATGCTATTTCCGGCGCCCATCCGCCCGTTATTTGGAGCGTGCGAACGGTCGATCCGTGACGGCGCCCGATCCGTTGAGTCCGGTCAGGCCCCGGCTTCGCCGGGGGCATGAGTGGCCAGGCCCAGCGCATGCACGCGCTCGCGCAGTTCGTCGGCCAGCAGGGCGTAGACCATCCGCTGGCGCTCCACCCGCGACTTGCCGGCGAAGGCGGCGGAGACGACGGTGACGTGGAAATGGGTTTCCCCCGCGGCGTCCGCCCCGGCATGGCCGGCATGGCGGGCGCTGTCGTCGACGACCTCGAGCCGGTCCGGGGCCAGTCCGGCGGTCAGCTTTTCGCGGATGCGGGTGGCGTATTCCATGGCGGGTCCTGATGTCTGGGCGCTGGTCGGGAAGGCGTGGGACGGGCGGCGCCGGGCAAGCGATTCCCGTCGGCCGCGCCGGCAGCCAGGAGAGGGTGCGAGCCCCGCTTCTGTCAAGCGCCTGTCAAGCGCAACGCCCTGCGGATTGCGGATGACGGAAGCCTGATTCGGCGCGCTTGCCAGAGGCATCGGCTCTTCCCATACTTGCCCGATGACCAGGAACCGCACCCGCTCCAGTTACGACAGCTACGCCGCTCCGCGTGCGGCCACCCGTGTGTGCGACCACCCCGAGTGCGTCGCCGCGGGCGAATACCGTGCGCCGAAAAGCCGCAGCAGTCTCAACGAGTACTGGTGGTTCTGCCTGGACCATGTCCGGGAATACAACCGCGCCTGGGACTATTACGCCGGCATGTCGACCGACCAGATCGAGGCGGAGGTGCGGCGCGACACCACCTGGCAGCGGCCGAGCTGGCCTCTCGGCAAATGGGCGACGCAGGAGCGCTTCATCCGCGAGCGCGTGGTCAACGGCTTCAGTTTCGAATTCGGTCACGAGGCCGGCAAGACGAAGGATGAGGAAAAGGCGCATCGGCGCCACCACGCCCGCACCGACGAGGAAAAGGCGCTGGCGGTCCTGGAATTGACGCCGCCCGTGGACTTCACACGCATCAAGGCACGCTATCGGGAGCTTGCGAAAAAGCATCATCCCGATGCCAATGGCGGCGACAAGGCTGCGGAAGAACGCCTGAAAGAAATCAATCAGGCCTACAATACGCTGAAAGCCTGTTATGCTGCCTGAAACCCCGATGGCGGGCCGGGTCGATCCCGCGGCCGCCGGACAACCGACACTCGCTGGAACGTAAGAAACCACCCATGGCTTCCCAAGGAGCGACCCAGGCCAGCTCGGCCCTGTTCGACCACAAACCCGACACGACGGTCTCGGTGCGCGAGGTCTTCGGCATCGACAGCGACATGCAGGTGCCGGCCTTCAGCCAGCGCTCGGAGCATGTCCCCGACCTCGACAGCGCCTACCGGTTCGACCGGGACACGACGCTGGCCATCCTCGCCGGCTTCGCCTACAACCGCCGCGTCATGGTCCAGGGCTATCACGGCACCGGCAAGTCGACCCACATCGAACAGGTGGCGGCGCGGCTGAACTGGCCCTGCATCCGCGTCAACCTGGACAGCCACATCAGCCGCATCGACCTGATGGGCAAGGACGCCATCGTGCTGCGCGACGGCGTGCAGGTCACCGAATACCGCGAGGGCATCCTGCCCTGGGCCTTGCAGCATGCCTGCGCCCTGGTGTTCGACGAATATGACGCCGGCCGACCCGACGTGATGTTCGTGATCCAACGCGTGCTGGAGGTGGAAGGCAAGCTGACGCTGCTCGACCAGAACCGCGTCATCCGCCCCCACCCGGCCTTCCGCCTGTTCGCCACCGCGAACACCGTCGGCCTCGGCGACACCACCGGCCTGTATCACGGCACGCAGCAGATCAACCAGGGCCAGATGGACCGCTGGAACATCGTGGCGACCCTGAACTACCTGCCGGTCGACGCCGAAATGAAGATCGTCCAGGCCAAGGTGAAGTCGTACGACGACGCCAGGGGCCGCGACACGGTGGCGTCGATGGTGCGGCTGGCCGACCTGACCCGCGCCGGCTTCATCAACGGCGACATCTCCACCGTCATGAGCCCGCGCACGGTCATCACCTGGGCCGAGAACGCGCAGATCTTCAACGACGTCGCCTTCGCCTTCCGCATCACCTTCCTCAACAAGTGCGACGAGGTGGAGCGGCCGACGGTTGCCGAATACTACCAGCGCTGCTTCGGCGTAGAACTGCCGGAGACGGGGGTCCAGGCGAACCTCGTGTGAGAGGCGGCCGGTAGACCGGGCGGAGGAGAGTGATGGGATACGCATGGATCGGACCGGACGGAAAACTCACGCTTCCGCAAAGCGTGCGTGACCGGCTTCGGCTCGGTCCCGGCGACTCCCTGCGGGTCGAGGTGACCGACGACGACCACGGCCTCGCCCTTTCCCCGGCCTCACCGCCTCTGGAACCTTTCCTGTGGGATGCCCTGGCGGACATCGCGAAGCGGGAAGGACGTTCCGTCGAGGAGCTGTGCGATCTGGTGCGGGAGCGGGTCGCCGCCATCGCCCGCCGCGGCGACCGGGCACCGGACGATGGGCCACAGACCCTGGCGTCGGCGCTACGGGTCTACATCACTGGCTACTATCGCCGGGCCTGCGAGGGAGGAAAGGCGGTCTCCGCCGACCCGTTCGCCGGTACGCCGCTGGCTTTGCCCGAGGTTGCGGCAACCATTGCTCATCCCGGCCCGGAACGCCGGATCCCGGGATACCGGATCGAGGATCTGTTCGGCATCGCCGGCCGATCCCACCGGCCGGTGTCGGTCGAGGAGATGGATGAGGCCATCCAGGATGCCGCCGCCGAGAGATTCCGGCGGACATGATCGGACTGGACACGAACACCCTCGTCCGCCTGATCGTCGACGATGACCAGGAACAGGCCGCCCGCGCCCGCAGCGCCGTCAGCCGCGCGGTGGCGGACGGCAAGCGGCTGTTCGTGAACAGGGTCGTGCTGGCGGAGGTCGTCTGGGTGATGGAGCGGGCCTACAAACGCCCGCGCGCAGAGATCTGCTCGATCCTCGACCGGCTTCTGAACACTGTGGACCTGATCGTCGAAGACCGCGAGGTGGCGCTTGAGGCCTTGGAGCGTTACCGTGCCGGCCCGGCCGGTTTCGCCGACGGGCTGATCGCCGTGGGCAACCGGGTCTCCGGCTGCGCCTGCACGTTGACTTTCGACCGGAAGGCCGCGCGCCTGCCCGAATTCCAACATCCGGCTTGATGAAATGACCACCCAGAACGACTCCCCCGTCGAGGCCTTCAAGCGGTCCACCACCGCCACGGTGCGCGCCATGTCCCGGCGGGCGGAGGTGCAGGTGGGCTTTTCGTCCGATCCGCCGGGCCTGTCGGGCCAGCGGGTGCGGGTGCCGCTGCCGGCGCGCGACCTCAACCCCGTCGAGGTCGCCAAGCTGCGCGGGGCGGCCGATGCCGTGGCGCTGCGGCTGCGCTATCACGATGCCACCGTTCATGCCCACCGCATGCCGCTGGGCGATGCGGCGCGCCAGGCCTACGACGCGTTGGAGCAGGCGCGCTGCGAGGCACTGGGCAGCCGCGACATGGCCGGCGTCGCCCATAACCTGGAAGCGGCGCTGGAAGACCGCTACGCCCGCCAGGGCTTCGACCGCTTCGAGGACCGCGGGCAGGTGCCGCTGTCCGAAGCGTTGCGGCTGATGGCGCGCGAGGCGATGACCGGCGCCCCGCCGCCGCCCGCCGCCGCCCATGCCGTCGACCTCTGGCGCCCCTGGATCGAGGAGCGGCTGGGCCGGGACATGAAGGGGTTGGCCAACTATGCCGGCGACCAGGAGGCCTACGCCAAGGCCGTCCGCCGCCTGCTGGCCGATCTCGACATGGAAGTCGGCCAGGAAGCCGACCAGGAAGAGGAGGAGGACCAGCAGACCCAGTCCTCCGAGGATGAGGAGTCGCCCCAGCACGGCCAGACCCGCGGCCAGGACGAGGACCAGTCCGACTCCGAATCCATGGCCTCGTCGGACATGCAGGATTCGTCGGAAGCCGGCGAGAGCGCCGAGGAGGGCGCCGGCGAGGAAGGCGACATGGAGATGGGCGAGGGCGAGGGGGCGGAAGAGCCCGCCGGCCCCGGCCAGCCCTGGCGCAACGACGTCAACCGCCGCAACGAGCCCGATCCCAACGCCTACAAGGCCTTCACCACCCAGTATGACGAGGTGGTCGATGCCGCCGACCTCTGCGACCCGGCGGAGCTGGAGCGGCTGCGCCACCTGCTGGACCAGCAATTGCAGAATCTGCAGGGCGTGATCTCCAAGCTGGCGAACCGGCTGCAGCGCCGGCTGATGGCCAAGCAGCAGCGCTCCTGGAACTTCGATCTTGAGGAGGGCATCCTCGACGCCGCCCGGCTGGCCCGCGTCGTCGCCAACCCGGTGCTGCCGCTCTCCTTCAAGGCGGAGAAGGAGATGGATTTCCGCGACACGGTGGTGTCGCTGCTGATCGACAATTCCGGCTCGATGCGCGGCCGGCCGATCTCCATCGCCGCGATGAGCGCCGACATCCTCGCCCGCACGCTGGAACGCTGCGCGGTGAAGGTGGAGGTGCTGGGCTTCACCACCCGCGCCTGGAAGGGCGGACAGGCGCGCGAGGCTTGGGTCGCCGCCGGCAAGCCGGCGCATCCCGGCCGCCTGAACGACCTGCGCCACATCGTCTACAAGGCGGCCGACATGCCGTGGCGCCGGGCCCGCAAGAATCTGGGTCTGATGCTGCGCGAAGGCATCCTGAAGGAGAACATCGACGGCGAGGCGCTGCAATGGGCGCACAACCGGCTGCTCGGCCGGCCGGAACAACGCCGCATCCTGATGGTGATCTCCGACGGCGCGCCGGTGGACGACTCCACTCTGTCGGTGAATGCCGGCAACTATCTGGAACGCCACCTGCGCCAGACCATCGAGCAGATTGAGACGCGGTCGCCGGTGGAACTGGTGGCGATCGGCATCGGCCACGACGTGACCCGCTACTACCGCCGCGCCGTGACCATCGTCGATGCGGAGCAGCTGGGCGGCACGATGATGAACAAGCTGGCCGAACTGTTCGACGAGGACGACCGCCGCGGCGGGCGCCCCGGGGGGGGTTGGGGGAAGGGAGCGGGGAGGGGGGGTTCCCCAGTTGGCTGGGAGTTTGCTGGAAAAAGAGGCCCCGGTCGGGGGGGATGCCTACCCGCGGGCACC
>NZ_VTTK01000033.1:0-76072 GCF_008365135.1 Azospirillum sp. Sh1
CCCCGCGAAGGCGGGGATCCAGGAAACTCCGCAGATCAGCGGCGGATGTGCCTGGATTCCCGCCTTCGCGGGAATGACGACCGACAAAATTGCTTTGTTCCAACGTCTTACGTGACGCTGAGATGTGTGCATCCCGTAGCGCCTTCGCGGGGATGACGGCCGCAAAGGTGGAGATCCGGTTCCGTAATCTGCCGGCAGCCCCTACCCCAGCGTGACCTCGGCCACGCGCAGCAGGGCGGCGCGGATGTCCGGATCGTCGGTCAGCGGCTCGATCAGGGCGGCGCGGATGGCGCGTTCCGGCTTCATGCCGGAGCGGATCAGCGTGGCGCAGTAGATCAGCAGGCGGGTCGACACGCCTTCCTCCAGATCCTGCCCCTTCAGTGCGCGCAGCGCGTTGGCGAGGCGGACCAGCGGAGCGACGCGGTTTTCGGGCAGGCCGCTTTCGGTGGCGACGATGGGGATCTCGCGCTCGGGCGACGGGAAATCGAACTCGACGGCCAGGAAGCGCTGGCGCGTGCTGGGCTTCAGCGCCTTCAGCACATTCTGGTAGCCGGGGTTGTAGGACACCACCAGCATGAAGCCCGCGGGTGCCTCCAGCGTTTCGCCGGTGCGGTCCAGCGGCAGGATGCGGCGGTCGTCGGTCAGCGGGTGCAGCACGACGGTGACGTCCTTGCGCGCCTCCACCACCTCGTCGAGATAGCAGATCGCCCCCTCGCGCACGGCACGGGTCAGCGGCCCATCGGCCCAGACGGTGTCGCCACCTTTCAACAGATAGCGGCCGGTCAGGTCGGCGGCGGTCAGGTCGTCGTGGCAGGACACGGTGTAGAGCGGCCGGCCGAGCTTGGCGGCCATATGGGCGACGAAGCGGGTCTTGCCGCAGCCGGTCGGCCCCTTCAGCAGAAGAGGCAGGCGGTGGTTGTAGGCATGCTCGAACAGCGCGCACTCGTCGCCCGTCGGCTGATAGTAGGGCAGATCGGCGCTGTTGGCGGCATCGGCGGTACCGGGGACGGCGGCAAGGGTGGCGGCGCTGCGGATCATGGGAAGGACTCTTGGAAAACGGACGGCCCCCGTCGCGGATGCGAACGGGGGCCGGAGGTTCGAGGCTTACTCGGCCGCCTGCAGGTTGCCGGCGACGGCCGCCGGACGCTCTTCACGGGCCGGGCCGAAGATGGCGTAGAGGTAGACCAGCACGCCGATCCCGACGGCGACGCCGCCGCCCAGACGCAGCCAGTAGAACATGGCGATCTGTTCCTGGACCTCCATGTAGCCCATGCCCATCACGCGCTGCAGGTGGGTCTGCACGATGCCGGCGGCGGTCAGGGCGAAGGTCATGAAGGCCATGCCGCCGCTCATCAGCCAGAAGCTCCAGATGTTGAGGGTCTGGTTGTAGGGCGCCCGGCCGCGCAGGTAGGGCATCGCGTAGGTGATGATGGCGAGGTTGATCATCGCATAGGCGCCGTAGAAGGCGAGGTGCCCGTGCGCCGCGGTCACCTGGGTGCCGTGGGTGTAGTAGTTGATCGGGGCCAGCGTGTGCAGGAAGCCCCACAGCCCGGCGCCGAAGAAGGCGAAGACCGCGCAGCCCAGCGACCACAGCATCGCCGCCTTGTTCGGATGACGACGGCCGCTCTTCCACACCATCATGAAGGCGAAGACGACCATGGTGAAGAAGGGGGCGACTTCCAGCGTGGAGAACAGCGAGCCGATCCACTGCCAGTAACCGGGCGTGCCGATCCAATAATAATGGTGGCCGGTGCCGAGGATGCCGCTGAACAGGGCCAGGCCGACCATGGCGTACAGCCACTTCTCGACCACTTCACGGTCGACGCCGGTCATCTTGATCATCAGGAAGGCGAGGATGGAGGCCAGGACCAGTTCCCACACGCCCTCGACCCACAGATGGACGACGTACCACCAGTACATCTTGTCCAGCGCCAGGTTGCCCGGGTTGTAGAAGGAGAACAGGAAGAAGATGGCGATGCCCCACATGCCCACCAGCAGGATGTTGGTGATGACCGTGCGGCGGCCCTTCAGCACCGTCAGCGTGACGTTGTAGAGGAACATCAGCGCGACGACGACGATGGCGGCCTTGATCCACAGGGGCTGTTCCAGGAACTCGCGCCCCTCATGGATGCGGAAGACATAGCCGACGACGGCGGCCAGCGCGCCGAAGACGAACAGGCCGAGCTGGATCAGCGCCAGCTTCGGGCTGTGCAGTTCGGTTTCAGCCTCTTCCGGGATCAGATAATAGGCGGCGCCGAAGAAGCCGATCAGCAGCCAGACGATCAGCGCGTTGGTGTGGATCATCCGGATGATGTTGAAGGGCAGCAGCTCCGACATCGTATTGGGCAGCACATAGACGGTGCCGGCCAGGAGACCCACCAGGATCTGCACACCGAACAGTCCCATGGCCGCCGCGAAGTAATAGAGGGCGACTTTTTGCGATTCGTACTTCATGACGGAAATCTCCTCAGCCCGACAGCTTGGGCGGCCAGTTCTGGGTGTTGATGCGGCTGGTCCATTCCAGGAAGGCGGCGAGGTCCTCGACTTCCCGATCGGTCAGGTTGAACTGCGGCATCTGGCGCCGGCCCTCGATCCCGGAGGGCTGGGCCGCCATCCAGCCCTTCAGCGCCATCACGGCGCCCTCGGGGTCCTTGTCGCCGCCGTAGCGCAGCCAGACATTGCCCAGCTCGGGGGCGAAATAGGCGCCCTCGCCCAGCAGCGTGTGGCAGTTGATGCAGGAGTTCTTTTCCCACACATGCTTGCCACGGGTGACCGCCTCGGTCAGCCCCTTCTTGTCTGTGCTGGTATTGACGATGTAATTGTGGCTGAGCGCGGTCATCGTGACGAATGTCGCGAAGAAGAACAGCGATCCGCCATAGAAGATGTTTCGCGCGGCCGCCTTAGTAAAGCGTTCGGTCATCGCTCGGGATCCCTGGAAATCTCGATCTGTCGGTCGAGTGGGGGTCGGTTCGGGAGGCGTTGGTTGCGCGAAGCCGCAGTCTGGAAGCAGGGGCCGGAAGACGGGCGTCGCAGCGTCTTACCGCCACGGGTCGGACGAATAATTGACCGTGGCGGAAGGTCATTCCTTGACCGTGGTCAAGCCGATGGCGGGGCCGGTGACATATCATTCGCATACGTGATGACAAGCTTTGGACAGCGGGAATTGGATATGGCCGACATCGAGATGAGGGGCCTGGAGATGACGGGCCTGGAACTGCCGGGACCTGAAGAACGGGCGGGCGGCCTCGCCGCCCTGCCCGGCAACCTGATGATGTGGATCCTGATCTTCAGCGAACTCGCGGTGTTCGGCGCCGCCTTCATCGGCTTCGCCGTCGCCCGCGTGCTGGATCCGGCGACCTTCGCCGCGGGACAGGCCCATCTGAACGGCACGGCGGGGGCGCTGAACACCATGGTGCTGGTGACCAGCGGCTATCTGGCCGCCCGCGGCGTCGCCGCCGGCCGGCGCGGCGCGGTGGCGCAGGCGCGCCGGGCGATGGTGATGGCGGCGGCGGTCGGATCGGTGTTCCTGGCGGTGAAAGCGATGGAATATTCGGCGACGCTGGGCGCCGGCCTGACCATCGACACCGATAGCTTCTTCACCCTCTATTTCCTGCTGACCGGCTTCCACGCCCTGCATGTGATGCTGGGCATCGTCATCCTGCTGCTGGTCAGCCGGTCCGGCCCCGAGACGGTGCCCGAAACGCTGATTGAGAATTTGGAGACCGGGGCGGCCTTCTGGCACATGGTGGATCTGGTCTGGGTGATCCTCTATCCGCTCGTCTATCTGATCCGCTGAGGAGACCGGCCATGACGCATTTCAAGAAGATCGACCGGCTGACGCTGTCCTGGCTGGTACTGATCGGCCTGACCGCCGTCACCCTGCTGTTCGCCCGCCATGGCGATGCGGGCGGCAGCGTCGGCATCGCCGGGGCGGCTCTGCTGCTGGCGCTGGCCGTGGCGAAGGGACGGGAAATCCTCCTGCATTACCTGGAATTGGACCAGGCCGGACCGGGCTGGCGGCTGGCGATGACCGGCTGGCTGGTGCTGCTGTGCGGCGCAATCCTGCTGGTCACCGCCGCCGGCGCGCTGGGCTGGATCGGCCCGCACTGACACCGACATCAAGGATAATTCGACATGACCGAAGCCAAGTTGGGCCTGATCCTGACCAGCATAGCCGTCATCGTGGTGGCGGTGGCGTTGCACCGCCAGCGCGCATTGGGGCGCAGCGGGCTGGTGACGGTGATCGCCGCCACTGCCGCCGTTTTTGCCGCAATGTTCTTCACCCAGTAATCCCCCTCACGCAGTCAACAGCCTCCCCACCAGTTCTGACTCCGGGTCCGCCAGATCGTCGATGACGTCGAAGTGGTGGCGCCCCTCGGCCAGCCGCAACCCGGTCGCCACCCCCAGCCCAAGCCAGATGTTGGCAAGAAGCTCCGACTGTCGGACGAACTCCGGCCGCTCGTCGGCCCCGACCCAGCAGGTGACGCCGATGCCCGGCCGGGGATACAGCAGGGCCGGGCTTTCCGCCGCGGCCTCCACCTCGTCCAGCCGCAGCGTGGCGTTCATGTGGGTGTTCCGCAGCGGGCGCAGGTCGTGCAGGCCGCTGATGGAGACGACATGCTCCACCCGTGCCCGCACCGCTTCCGACAGCGGGGCGTCGGCGCAGGCGAGCCGGCTGACCAGATGGCCGCCGGCGGAATGACCGGTCAGGCGCAGCGGCCCGTCATTCGTCACCGCGATGGCTTCCACCGCCCGCGCCACCTGTCGGGTGATGCCGGCGATGCGGTTTTCCGGACAGAGCGTGTAGCTTGGCATGGCGACCGCCCAGCCGCGTGCGAGCGGCCCGGCCGCCAGATGCGACCAGCACCCCTTGTCGAAAGCCATCCAATAGCCGCCATGGACGAAGACCACCGTCCCCTTGGCTGCTCCCTCCGGCCGGAACAGGTCGTAGCGTTCCCGCTCCCCCTCGCCATAGGGCAGGTCCAGTTCCGCCCGGCCGGTGCCGGCAAGCTCCGCCCGGAAGGCGGCGGCCCGTTCGGCCCAGCGGGCGGGATAGGCGTCGCCGCCGGGGATGTAGGCGCTGTTGCTGTAGGCGTCGTCCCAATCCGCGATCCTGTGCAAACCCGTCAAAGCACCGTCCTCACCCGCCAGAGTTCCGGGAAAAGCTCCACCGCCAGCATGTTGCGCAGGTAAGACACGCCGCCGGTGCCGCCGGTGCCGCGCTTGAAGCCGATCACCCGTTCCACCGTCGTGACGTGGTTGAAGCGCCAGCGGCGGAAGTAATCCTCGAAATCCACCAGCTTCTCGGCCAGTTCGTAGAGCGGCCAATGTTCCTCGGGCGACTGGTAGATGACCCGCCACGCCTCGGTCACGCCGTCATGGGGCTGGTGGGTCTTCGACACGTCGCGCTCCAGCACCTCCGCCGGAACCGGAATGCCGTTGCGGGCGAGCAGGCGCAGCGCCTCGTCATACAGGCTGGGACGCGACAGTTCCTGTTCCAGCATGGCATGAATTTCCGGACGGTGGGCGTGGGGCCGCAGCATCGCCGGATTGCGGTTGCCCAGCAGGAATTCGATCTCCCGGTACTGGTAGGACTGGAAACCGGAGGACTGGCCGAGATCGTCGCGGAAGCGGGTGTATTCGCTGGGCGTCATCGTGCGCAGCACGTCCCAGGCGGAGTTCAGTTGTTCGAAGATGCGGGCGACGCGGGCCAGCATCTTGAAGGCGGGGGACAACCGGTCCTCGCGGATCGCCTCGCGGGCGGCGCGGATCTCGTAGACGGCCAGCCGCATCCACAGTTCCGACGTCTGATGCTGGATGATGAACAGCATCTCGTCATGGGCGGTGGAACGCGGGACCTGCGCCCCCAGGATGCGGTCCAGTTGCAGATAGTCGCCGTAGGACATCCGCCCGTCGAAGGCCATCTGGGCGCCCTCGTCCGCCGGATCGTAAGGCCCCCTCTCATCCCGCCCGCTCATGTTACGATCGCCTTCTTGTGGTATTCGGGCCGGTCCCAAAGCCCGCCGTCCATAACCTGTTTCAGAATCGCGACGGCGCCCCGCACCTCAGCCTCGCCGATGTAGAGCGGGGTGAAACCGAAGCGCAGCACGTCCGGCGCGCGGAAGTCGCCGATCACGCCGCGGTCGATCAGCGCCTGCATGATGGCGTAGCCCTGGGGATGGCGGAACGACACCTGACTGCCGCGCCGGCTGCCGTCGCGCGGGGAGGCCAACTCCAGCATCGGGCATTGCGCCTCGACCAGTTCGATGAACAGGTCGCACAGCGCAACGGAGGCGCGGCGGATGTCGGCCATGTCGACATCGTCCCAGACGTCCAGCGCGGCGTCGAGCGCGGCCAGCGCGATCACCGGCGGGGTGCCGACGCGCATGCGCTCCACCCCCGCACCGGGCCGGTAGGAGGGATCGAAGGCGAAGGGCGCCTCGTGCCCCATCCAGCCGGACAAGGCCGGCAGCGCCGTCTCCGCATGCTGTGGGGCGACATAGATGAAGGCCGGGGCGCCCGGCCCACCGTTCAGATACTTGTAGGTGCAGCCGACGGCGAAATCCGCCCCGGCGCCGGCCAGATCGACCGGCAGCGCGCCGGCGGAATGGGCGAGGTCCCACACCGTCACCACCCCCGCCGCATGGGCCTTGGCGGTCAGCGTCGCCATGTCGTGCAGGCGCCCGGTCCGGTAATCGACCTGGGTCAGCATCAGCACGGCGACATCCTCGCCGATGGCGCCCTCCACCTCCTCCGGCGCCACCAGCTTCAGGACATGGCCGCGGCCCAGCGTTTCGATCAGCCCTTCCGCCATGTAGAGGTCGGTGGGGAAATTGCCGCTGTCGGACAGGATGACCCTGCGATCCGGCCGCATCGCCAGCGCGGCGGCCAGCGCCTGATAGACCTTGATCGACAGGGTGTCGCCGACCACGACGCTGCCCTCCGGCGCGCCGATCAGCCGGGCGATGCGGTCGCCGAGTTTTCGTGGCTGCACCATCCAGCCGGCGCTGTTCCAGCCGCGGATCAGCTGGCCGCCCCATTCATCGGCCAGGGTGCGGGCCACCCGCTCCCCGGCAGCGATCGGCAGCGGTCCCAGCGAGTTGCCGTCGAGATAGATCACGCCCTCCGGAATGCGGAAGCGGGCGCGGGTCTTCTGAAAATCGGTCATCGATCTGACTGCTCCTTCCCGGTGAAGGATGCCCGGCAATCGCTGGCATTGCAAATTGTCGCGATGCTTAAGCGTATCAGACGATATGAATTCTCCATTGTCCCGGAGACCGCGAAAGTGGAGGATCGCACCGGCCGGGCTTCACGGCCGCCATCATCGCCTCTACCCTCACCAAGGACCGGACGAACCGCCATGTTCAATGCGCTTTCCCGCCAGCCCGACGACGCCCTGCTCGCCCTGATCGGGCTGTACAAGCAGGACCCGCGGCCGGGCAAGGTCGATCTCGGCGTCGGGGTCTACCGTGACGAGGAGGGGCGCACCCCGGTCTTCCGCGCGGTCAAGGCGGCGGAACGGCTGCTGCTCGACGGGCAGGACAGCAAATCCTACCTGGGGCTGGAAGGCGACGCGGGCTATCTGGAGCGGCTGTGGTCGCTGGTCGGCGCCGAGGCCGGGACGAAGGTCACCGCCGCCGGCGTGCAGACCCCCGGCGGGTCGGGCGCGCTGCGTCTGGCTGCCGACCTCGTCCTGCGCGGCGGGTCGAAGCGCGTGCTGGTCGGCCAGCCGACCTGGCCCAACCATGTCGGCATCTTCGCCGCCGCCGGGCTGGAGGTGGTGAGCCATCCCTTCTTCGACACCGCCGGCCAGACCGTGCTGTTCGACCGCATGGTCGCGGCGTTCGAGGCGGCGCAGCCCGGCGACGTCGCCCTGCTGCACGGCAGCTGCCACAACCCGACCGGCGCGCCGCTGTCGCTCGACCAGTGGAAGACGATCGCGGCGGTGCTGGAGACGCGCGGCGTCCTGCCGCTGGTCGACCTCGCCTATCAGGGCTTCGGCCGCGGGCTGGACGAGGATGCGGAGGGGCTGCGTTACCTGATCGGGGCCGTGCCGGAAACGCTGGTCGCCGTGTCGTCGTCCAAGTCCTTCGGCCTCTACCGCGAGCGCACCGGCGCCATCTTCGCCGTCGCCGCGGAGCCGGCCGCCGCCGATCTCGCCAAGTCCAACCTGATGGCGCTGGCCCGCACCAGCTATTCGATGCCGCCCGACCATGGCGCCGCCGTGGTCCGCACCATCCTGAGCGATGCCGCCCTGACCGCCGACTGGACCGCCGAGCTGGATGGCATGCGCGCCCGCATCACCGGCATCCGCCGCAAGCTGGCCGCCGGGCTGGCCGGCGCCTTCCCCGCCCTGACGGCGGTGGCGGAGCAGGAGGGCATGTTCTCGCTGCTGCCGCTGACCGAGGCGGAGGTGCTGCGCCTGCGCGCCGACCATGCCATCTACATGCCGACCTCCGGCCGCATCAACATCGCCGGCCTGAAGACGGCCGAGGTGGACGACGTGGTGGCGAAGTTCGTCGCTCTTCGTTAAGGGGAGCAAACGACCATGGCCGCGACCCTCCAGGCCCCGCCCGCCGCGGTGGAGCGCCACCAGCTGTATGAAGACGCGCTCGCCATGCTGATGGGCACGCTGTTCATCGCGCTGGGCATGCTGATCTATTCCAAGACGATGCTGCTGACGGGCAGCACCGCCGGTCTGGCGCTGCTGCTGAGCTACGTCACCAAGGTTCAGTTCGGCATCATCTTCTTCGCGATCAACCTGCCTTTTTATTGGCTGGCCTGGAAGCGGCTGGGCTGGCAGTTCACGGCGCGCACCTTCATCGCCGTGGCGCTGGTGACCCTGTTCTCCCGCCTGACCGACCAGTGGGTGGGCTTCACCCATCTGGACCCGGTCTATGCCACGGTGGTGGGCAGCGGCCTGTGCGGCACCGGCCTCTTGATGCTGTTCCGCCACCGCACCGGGCTGGGCGGCGTCAACATCCTGGCGATCTACCTGCAGGAGCGCTACGGCATCCGCGCCGGCTATTTCCAGCTCGGCGTCGACCTCGCCATCCTGGGCGGCGCCTTCTTCGTGCTGGCGCCGGACCGGCTGCTGCTGTCGATCCTGGGGGCCGTCATCGTCAACATCACGCTGGCGATCAACCACAAGCCGGGGCGCTATCTCGGCATCAGTTGATGGGTCGTCAGCTGCGGGTGTTGGATTGAACACGCGCACTCTTATCGGCCGTCATCCCCGCGAAGGCGGGGATCCAGGCTTTTCCGGAATGAAGCCATTGGGAAAGCTGGATTCCCGCCTTCGCGGGAATGACGGCCGAGAAAGGTTCTTAACGTAACTGAGATCTCTCAACGCCCGCAGCAGGCCTTGTGCTTGCGCCCCGAGCCGCAGGGGCAGGGATCGTTGCGGCCGACCTTCACCACCCGGCGCGGCGGGTCCTTCGGGTTCAGGACGCTGTCGACATAGAGCCAGCGCCCGTCGATCCGGCGGAAGCGCGACCGTTCGTGCAGCGGCCATTCCTCCCCGTCGCGGCGGAAGGTCAGGAAGAACTCGACCATGCCGTCGTCGCCGGTCTCCTCCGCCTTCATGACGGTCAGCGGCCCCCACTCGCATTCCTCCGCCACCCGTTCGGCGTCGGCCCGGCTGAAGGCGGCGTGGGTTTCCGGGGCGCAGCTTCGCTCGATATGGTCGATGTCGTGGCGGACGAAGGCGGTGTAGCGCGACCGCATCAGCGCTTCGGCCGAGGGCGCGGGCCGCCCGGCCAGGATCGGGCCGCAGCAGCGGTCGAATTCGACACCCGAACCGCAGGGGCAGGCGGACTTCACGATACAATTCCTTCCATGAGCATCGAGTAACGGCCGGCGGCACGGTGCCTGCCAAAACTTAACGCCGTCTCAACATTTCCCGCCGGATCCTGTGACCCGGGCCGGCGATATTGACGCTTGGCGTGGGCATCGTCTAGATCGGCCAGCCCTGCAAACGGGGTATGGCGCAAACGGGGTGTGGCGATGAGCGCGCAGATCAGCAGCAAGGTGATCGGCAGCAAGGTGGTCGGCAGCACGATGACGGCGACGAGCGAGCGGCGGCGGCTCAGCCTGCTTTTCAGGTCCCTGTCCGGCCGCCATGCCGATGTGGCGACGATGCGGCTGCCCACCGCCCGCGCCGTGCTGCTGCGTCTGGCCGGCGCCGCCCTGTTCCTGGCGCTGGCGGTCGGCGGCATCGC
This sequence comes from Azospirillum sp. Sh1, assembly GCF_008365135.1. Taxonomy (NCBI): domain Bacteria; kingdom Pseudomonadati; phylum Pseudomonadota; class Alphaproteobacteria; order Rhodospirillales; family Azospirillaceae; genus Azospirillum; species Azospirillum sp. Sh1. The sequence continues at coordinate 10,221 of NZ_VTTK01000033.1, forward strand.
CTTTCTGGTCGAGGTCGAGATCGCCGACGGCCGGGTCGTTGAATTGGCGCGTGAGGAATCGGCGGCTTTCCTGACCGAAGCCCGCTCGTCGCTCGCCGCCGGGGCCGCCGATTCGGATTTGGAGGCGTCGCTCCAGCGCTTCATGGCAAGCCGCAACGGGTTGCGCCTGAACCATGGCGACGGCCATTTCATCGTCGCGGAGCTTTATGCACCGGATCAGCGGAAGACGGCCGAATATGTCGCCCCCGGCGCGGAGTGGGCAGAGCAGCGCCTATCCTCCACCCGGCATGGCTTTCCCACGGACGGCGAGGCGATCTACGACCGCTTCACGCTCGACGGGCATATCTTCATCCAGACGATGGAGCCGCTGCTCGATTCCGATGGCCGGCCACTCGGCTATTTCGAAAGCGTCTTCCAGCTCTCGGCCCGCCGGTCGCACGAGATCCTGCGCGACACCGCCACCGTGGTCGCCGTGTCGTCGCTGTCGGTGCTGGGGACGGCGCTCGTCCTGCTGCCGATTTTCGGGGCCTACAACCGGGGCATCCTGCGGCTGTCGCGCGGCCTGCTCGACGCCAACATCGGCATGCTGACGGCGCTGGGCAGCGCCATCGCCAAGCGCGACAGCGACACCAACGCCCACAATTACCGGGTGACGGTCCTCGCCATCCGGCTGGCCGAGGCGCTGGGGCTGGAGGATGCGGCGATCCGGCAGCTGGTGAAGGGCGCCTTCCTGCACGATGTCGGCAAGATCGCGATTCCCGACAGCATCCTGCTGAAACCCGGCAAGCTGGATGCCGAGGAGTTCGCGGTGATGAAGACCCATGTCGTCCATGGACTGGACATCGTCGGCTCGTCCGACTGGCTGGCCGATGCGGCCGACGTGGTCGGCGGCCATCACGAGAAGTTCGACGGATCGGGCTATCCGCGCGGGCTGCGGGGAGAGGCGATCCCGATTTCCGCCCGCATCTTCGCCGTTGCCGACGTGTTCGACGCCCTCACCTCCCGCCGGCCCTACAAGGAGCCGATGTCCTACGCCACCACCATGGGCATCCTCGCCGACGGCGCCGGCAAGCATTTCGACCCGGTGGTGCTCGCCCGCTTCACCGCCATCGCCGCCGATCTTCACGAGCAGCTGACCGAGATGGGCGACGACGGGGTGCGGGACGAGCTGCGCGGGCTGGTGATGCGCTATTTCAAGCTGGCCTGAGGCGGCTCAAGCGCTGAGGCCGCGCAGGAACAGGTCCACCGCCTTGTCGACGAAGGCGTGGCGCTCCTCCTCCGTCGGTGCGGGGCAGAGGCCGAGCACCAGCTGGCAATAGGCGCCGCCCTGCATGGCGGCCAGGAACTGGCGGGCGACGAAGGCCGGGTCGTCGGTGGCGATCACCCCGCGCTCGGCCAGCCGAGTGAACAGGGCGACGAAATTGGCGATGCCCTGCTCCGGCCCCGCCTGGAAATAGAGCTGGGCGGCGACCGGCATCCGCGTCGCCTCCCCCACCACCGCCTGATGGACGCGGATCGCCGCATCCGACCAGAGCAGGTCGGTGAAGCGGCGGCCGACCTGGACCAGGACGTCGCGCAACGGCATGCGATCGAACATCTCCGGCGCAAAGCGCAGGCCGCGCCGTTCGCATTCGGCGGAGATCACCGCGGTGTAAAGCTCCTCCTTCGACGGAAAGCGGGTGTAGAGGGTGGTCTTGGACACCCGCGCCTGCTGCGCCACCTGATCCATCGACGTGGCGGCATAGCCAAGCTCCAGAAACACCTCCCGCGCGGCGGCGACGATCTGTTCCGCCTTCGCATCATGGGACGCGGGCGGATGAGACGCTTTTTGCTCCGATGACTGCACTGAACTGTACCGTTCACTCTTGACGTGGGATGGGTGCCGGAGTAGGACGGTAGCAGTACGATACAGTCCAGTCCAGTGGGGAGACGTGGTATGGCCCAATTCCGCGAAAGGCGGCTTGCGTCCGCCGTCATGGCGACAACGGCGCTGCTGGCGGTGGCGGGATTGCTCGCCGGCTGCAATGAAACGCAGTCCGCTTCGACCCCGGCGGAGGGAGAGGTGCGGCCGGTCCGCGTCGCCACCGTGGCACTGGAACCGCTGGTCGACAGCGTGCGCTATCCGGCGGTGATCCGTCCGCGGGTGGAGGCCGATGTCGGTTTCCGCGTCGGCGGCAAGGTGACCGCCCGGCTGGTGGAGGTCGGGACCCGCATCGAACCCGGAATGCCTCTCGCCCGCCTGGACCCGACCGACCTGCAGCTGCAGATTCGCGCCGCCCAGGCGCAGCTCGCCTCCGCCCAGGCCGACGCGGCCAACGCCCGCAGCGATTTCCAGCGCTACGCCAGCCTGCGCCAGGGCGAATGGACGACGCGCCAGGAATACGACCGCCGCAAGACCACGCTGGACAAGGCCGACTCCAAGGTGCGGGAGCAGGAGGCGCAGCTGCGCGTCCTCAACAACTCCGCCCAATATGCCACGCTGGTGGCGGACGAGGCCGGCATCGTCACCGCGACGCTGATCGAGCCGGGACAGGTGGTGGCAGCCGGCCAGACCGCCCTGCGCGTCGCCCGGCTGGGCGCGATGGAAGCGGTGGCGAACATCCCCGAACAGAGCGTCGCCGCCCTGCCCCGCCAGAAACTGTCGGTCGAGCTGTGGTCCCATTCCGGCCAGAGCATCGCCGGCACCCTGCGTGAGGTCTCGCCCAGCGCCGACGCCGCGACCCGCACCTTCCAGGCGAAGATCGCGCTGACCGATCCGCCGCCGACGGTCCAGCTCGGCATGACCGCCACGGTCACCGCCGCCGCCGACCATGGCGCCCCGGTCGCCCGCCTGCCGCTCAGCGCGCTGACCCAGCGCGAGCAAACGCCGGCGGTCTGGGTGCTGTCGGCGCCGGATGACCGGCTGGAGCTGCGCCCGGTCACCGTCGCGGCCTATGCCGGCGACCTCGCCCTGATCGGCGGCGGGCTGAAGGACGGCGAGCGCGTCGTCACCGCCGGTGTGCACAAGCTCGACGCCGGCCAGAAGGTCCGCGTCTGGACGGAGCCGGCGCGATGAACCACTCCCGCCTCAACCTGTCGGCCTGGGCGCTGGCCCACCGCACGCTGGTTCTGTTCATGATGCTCGCCAGCGTGCTGGCCGGCGCGCTGGCCTACAAGACCCTGGGCCGGGCGGAGGATCCGTCCTTCACCTTCAAGGTGATGGTGGTGCGCACCCAATGGCCGGGCGCAACCGCGCGAGAGGTCGAACAGTTCGTCACCGACCGCATCGAGAAGAAGCTGGAGGAGGTCCCCTATTACGACGTCGCCCGCAGCTATTCCAAGCCCGGCGAGTCGGTGGTCTTCGTCCAGCTGAAGGACTACACCCCGCCGAAGATGGTGCCGGACCTGTGGTATCAGGTGCGCAAGAAGATCGGCGACATCCGCTACACCCTGCCCGACGGCGTGGTCGGCCCCTTCTTCAATGACGAGTTCGGCGACGTCTATTCCGGCATCTACGCCTTCATGGGCGAGGATTTCACTCCGGCCCAGCTGAAGAAGGTGGCCGAGCAGGCGCGCGCCCGCCTGTTGAAGCTGCCGGGCGTCGAGAAGATCGACCTGATCGCCCCGCAGGAGGAGCGCGTCTATGTCGAGATCTCCAGCCAGCGGCTCGCCAGCTTCGGCCTGCCGGTGGAGTCGGTGATCCAGGCGCTCCAGCGCGAGAACGCCATCGCAGCATCGGGCGACGTCGATACCGGATCGCAGCGCGTCTATGTCCGGCTCGATCTCGGCCTCGATACCGCGGCGGCGGTGCGCGCGATCCCGGTGGAAAGCGGCGGCCGGCTGCTGACCATCGGCGACGTGGCGGAGGTCAAGCGCGGCTATGTCGAGCCGCGGCGCTACACCCTGCGCTACAACGGTCGCGACGCCATCGGCATCGGCGTGGTGATGGCGAAGGGCGGCAACGTCCTGAAGCTGGGCGAACAGCTCGACGCGGCAATGGAGAAGGTCCGCGCCGAACTGCCGGCGGGGCTGGAGGTGGCGCAGGTCGCCGACCAGCCGAAGGTGGTGGAGCATTCGGTCGGCGAGTTCATGGAATCGCTGGCCGAGGCGCTGGGCATCGTCATCCTGGTCAGCCTCGTCAGCCTGGGCTGGCGCACCGGCATCGTCGTGGCGCTGGCGGTACCGCTGGTGCTGGCGATGACGCTGGTGGCGATGCAGCTTCTGCACATCGATCTGCAGCGCATCTCGCTGGGCGCACTCATCATCGCGCTCGGCCTGCTGGTCGACGACGCCATCATCGCGGTGGAGATGATGGTGGTGAAGATGGAACAGGGGTGGGACCGGCTGAAGGCCGGCGCCTTCGCCTACACCTCCACCGCCTTCCCGATGCTGAGCGGCACCGTCGTCACCGCCGCCGGCTTCGTGCCCGTCGGCTTCGCCGCGTCGGCCGCCGGCGAATACACCAACTCGATCTTCTGGGTGGTGGCGCTGTCGCTGCTGCTGTCCTGGGTGGTGGCGGTGATCTTCACCCCCTATCTCGGCTGGCTGCTGTTGCCCAAGCCCAAGCATGTGGTGCCGGACGGGCACGAGCTGGACATCTACGACACCCGCGCCTACCGGATCCTGCGCGGCATGATCGAGGCCTGCGTGCGGGCGCGCTGGATCACCATCGGCGTGACGGTGGCTGCCTTCGTCACCGCGCTGATCGGCTTCGGCCATGTCCAGCAGCAGTTCTTCCCGTCGGCCAGCCGGCCGGAACTGCTGATCGACATCCGTCTCGCCGAAGGCTCCTCCTTCGAGGCGACCGCCGCCGAGGTGAAGCGGATGGAGGCGGTGCTGGCCAAGGACCCGGATGTCGATTATTGGGTCGCCTATACCGGCGGCGGCTCGCCGCGCTTCTACCTGCCGCTCGACCAGCAGCTGGAAACCGCCAACTTCGCCCAGTTCATGGTAATGACCAAGGGGTTGGAGGAGCGCGAACATTTCATGCAGCGGCTGGAGCCGACGCTGGAGGCCGACTACCCCGCCGCCCGCGTCCGCATCAGCCGGCTGGAGAACGGGCCGCCGGTCGGCTACCCGGTGCAGTTCCGCGTCACCGGCGAGGACCCGGCCACCATCCGCAAGATCGCCTATCAGGTGCGCGACACCATGCGCGCCCATCCCAACACCGCCAACGTCCATCTGGATTGGGACGAGCTGTCGAAGCGCGTCCGGCTGGAGGTGGACACCGCCAAGGCGCGCGCGCTGGGCGTGTCGAAGCAGGATCTGTCCAACGCCCTGCAACTGCTGCTGAACGGCATGTCCGTCACCCAGTACCGCGAGGGCACGGAGCTGATCGGCGTCCTGCTGCGCACCACGCCGGAAGAGCGGATGGATCTGTCCCGCCTGGGCGAGTTGAACATCCGCACCAGCCGCGGCACCACCGTCCCGCTCAGCCAGGTCGCCAGCGTCCGCTACGAGCTTGAGGAGCCCGTCCTGTGGCGCCGGGCGCGTGAGACGACGATGACGGTCAAGGGCGACGTCACCGGCGGCCTGCAGGCTCCGGTAGTCAGCACCCAGCTGAACGCCCAGTTGAACGCGCTGCGCACCACCCTGCCCGATGGCTACGCCATCACCATGGGCGGTGCCATCGAGGAGAGCGCCAAGGGCCAGGATTCGATCAACGCCATGATGCCGGTGATGCTGCTGATCATGGTCACCACGCTGATGCTGCAGCTGCAGAGCTTCTCGCGCGTGTTCCTGGTGCTGCTGACGGCGCCGCTGGGTCTGATCGGCGTCACCGCCTCGCTTCTGCTGTTCAACCTGCCCTTCGGCTTCGTCGCCATGCTGGGCGTCATCGCGCTGGCCGGCATCATCATGCGCAACTCGGTCATCCTGGTCGATCAGATCGAACAGGACATCCGCGGCGGCCGTTCGCGCTGGGACAGCATCGTCGAGGCGACGGTCCGCCGCGCCCGCCCCATCGCGCTCACCGCCGCCGCCGCCATCCTGGCTATGATCCCGCTGACCCAGAGCGTCTTCTGGGGCCCGATGGCGGTCGCCATCATGGGCGGTCTGGCCGGCGCCACGGTATTGACGATCTTCTTCCTGCCGGCGCTCTACGCGGCATGGTTCCGCGTGCCCCGGCCGGAGACGGAGGAGGTGGAGGACGACGGGATGAACGGGGCACTGCCCAGGCCGGCATTGGGGGATTGACGGATCGGGAGAGGTGCCGGGTTACTTCGGCATCTCTCCCGTACGGAGAGCGTAGGGCTTGATAAGGCTCTCCGCCGGGATCGCCCAGGCCGTATGAAGCTTCCACGCCATCTCGACGGTCAAGCGGCGCTGTCGGTTCAACACCTCGCTCGCCCGTGGCCGCGACCCGAGAAGACGCCCGAGATCCGACTGCGTGTAGCCGGCCGCATCCATCCGGGCCTTGATCGCCTCGACAGGGTCGGGGGTATCGATGGGCCAGCGGGAGGATTCATAGGCATCGACCAGCGTGCCGAGAATCTCTAGCCGGTCATGCTCCGGAGTTCCCGGTTCGGCATCCCAAAGCCGTTCGATCTCCTCAACCGATGCCGCGTGATCGGCGTCCGAATGAATGGGCTTCAGGTGGGACATTCCAGGTCTCCTCAATACCGGTCGACTGTAAGAGCATCGACGCGGTCATACTCCGCATGTGTTCCGATGAACTTCACGAACGCGATGTTGACGGTGAACTTGAACGCGACGATCAGGCGATGGTTGCCGCCACAGATCTCGAACCGGACGCGCTCGCCGTTCAGAACCTTCGCCCTCGGATAGCTCTTCATCACGTCATCCATGCAGGTCCACCCGGATGATTTTACCGTCCGGAACCACTCCTTGAGGGCCTGTTCCGCTTCCGGATGCCGTTCCCAGAAGCTGGTCAGAGTGGCGCGCTTGATGACGTTCATGCCCTCAAGCTTACAGCGTTCCCATTTGGGGAACAACTCTATCCAATCGCACAGCCCATTCGCGCGACCAACAACATTGTTTCGACTTGACGCTCAAGCTTGACCACGGTCAAGGGACGCTCGAACGACCCATGACAGGGTGACGCCACAATCGATCTCCCGATTGCATCATCAATTGCTGATGATCCTCTTTCGTACTGTGCCTTTGCGCCCGGCGGCATCTGCCCCGGGCGCATTTTTTTAGCAAAGTTCCGCGTCAATCCGCCCGCCGCCCCGCCGCTGCCAGCGTCAGCCGGCCGACGCTCGGCCCCTCCCGCAGAAGGCGCCGGCCGCCCACCTCGATCCGGCGATAGGCCGGGCCGGCCATCAGCAGGCAGGCGGTCACCATCGCCACCAGCAGCGCCATCGACCAACCGCCCGGCAGCGCCTTGCGGTCGTAGATGCCGAGCCCCAGCCCCAGCACCCTTGTGGTGGCATATTCGACGAAGCCGTGGATCAGGTAGAGCGAATAGGACACGTCGCCCAACCACACCAATGGCCGGACATTCAAGGCACCCGCGGCCCGACCCCGGTTGGCGACCGCCGCCAGGATCAGCAGGGCGAACAGCGGCACCGCCAGCAGGTCCGGACCGCCGGCGTGCAGAAGCACCAGGATCGCCAGAACGACGCCGGCCATCGTCAGGTCGCTGGACAGCAGCGACGCGGCAAGCCCGCTGCGGAAGGCGCTGTAGAGCAGCGTGCCCAGCAGGAACTCCGGCAGGCAGCGCAGCAGGGTCTGCGGCCCGTCCCACTGGTTCAGATTGTCCTGCGTCGCCCAGGCCAGCAGGCAGAGCGTCGCCAGCGCACCGGCCGCCATCAGCGCCTGCGTCCGCCCGCTGGCCCGCCAGACCAATGGCAGCGCGAAGGGGAAGACCAGATAGGCCATGAACTCCAGGCTGATCGACCAGGCCGGGTAATTCCAGCTCAGCATGCTGGCATACAGGCCCTGGAGCATGAACAGGTTGGCGACCAGCGCACCGACCGATTCCGCCCCTTTCAGCGGGATCGCCGGGAAGCTGCCGGTGGCGGCATATTCCACCGTGCGGACGGCCAGCGCCGTCGCCACGAACAGCAGCAGGACCGCCAGATGCAGCGGGTAAAGCCGGGCGACGCGCGCCCTGAGGAAGCTCCAGTATTTGTCGCCGACCGACCGGCTGAAGGTGTCGTGATAGACATGCGTCAGCACGAAGCCGCTGAGCATGAAGAACAGGTCGACGGCCAGATAGCCCTTCTGCACCAGATGCGTGTAGCTGTCGGGGTGCAGGTTGGGGAAATACTGGAAACTGTAATGGTACAGCACCACCCACAAGGCCGCGATGCCGCGTAGCGGGGTCAGGGAATGGAGGTGGCCGGGGTTGGTCTGCGTTCTCATGGCGCAGGCTCCGGCCGCTCAGACCGATGGTACCTGCCCCGATGGGATTTGCCTGCGCGCAGCCATCGGCTGCCCCGCCTTGAAGCCCGCACCCGTGTTCCAGCCGAGATCCTTCGAAACCACGTCACCCTCCAGCCGTTACGCCGCACACACCCGTCCGATTGCGGACGGAAAGGCGGCCCCATCGCGGGTTAACGGTGGAAGGTGACGATTGGTTTCGTTGCGGGCTGTTACAGAATTGGGACCGTCACAGGAAGAAGACCAGCGTGGTCAGGCCCAGCAGCGGCACCAGGATGCCGCAGGACCAGGCCATATAGCCGAAGAAGCTGGGCATGGCGACGCCCCGCTCCTCCGCGATCGCCTTGACCATGAAGTTGGGGGCGTTGCCGATATAGCTGTTGGCACCCATGAACACCGCGCCGGCGGAAATGGCGGTCAGCGTCAGCGACAGGTCGCCCATCAGCATCTTCGCGTCGCCGCCGGCGGTGTTGAAGAAGATCAGGTAGGTGGGGGCATTGTCCAGGAAGCTGGACAGGATGCCGGTCGCCCAGAAATAGGCGGCGGGGTTGGGCTTCCCACCCTCGTTCACCGCGGAGATGATGGCGCCCAGCGCGCCGTCGGTGCCGGCCTTCAGGATGGCGATGGCCGGGATGATGGTCAGGAAGATGGCGGCGAACAGCTTTGCCACCTCCAGGATCGGGCCCCAGCTGAAACCGTTCAGGCGGCGGCTCTGCTTGCTGGTCAGGGTCAGCGACAGACCGGTGATGCCCAGCAGCAGCAGGTTCGACACGATGGTCTCCAGCGACACCGTCACATGGTACAGCGTGACGCCGACGCCGGGATGCCAGACGCCGCTCAGCAGCACCGCCCCGATGATGGCGACCAGCAGCAGCAGGTTGACGCTGCCCTCGATGCGGATCGGCTCGCGCTCGTGAACGCCCTCGATCAGCGGATGCTTGCCGGGGTCGCGGGTGTGCAGGACGAGGTCGAGCACGAAATAGATCACCAGCAGCAGACCGGCCAGGAAGGACATCGGCGCCAGCAGATGGACCGTCGGCCAGAAGAAATCGACGCCCTTCAGGAAGCCGAGAAACAGCGGCGGGTCGCCGAGCGGGGTCAGCGAGCCGCCGACATTCGACACCAGGAAGATGAAGAAGACGATGGTGTGGACCTTGTGGCGCCGGTGTTCGTTCGCCCGAAGCAGCGGGCGGATCAGCAGCATCGAGGCGCCGGTGGTGCCCATCAGGCTCGCCAGCACCGTGCCCAGCGCCAGCCCGACGGTGTTGGCCGCCGGCGTTCCCACCAGCGACCCGGTCAGCCGCACGCCGCCCGCCACCGTGAACAGCGCGGTCAGCAGCACAATGAAGGGGATGTATTCCAGCAGGACCGTGTGCAGCAGTTCGTAGGTCGCGAGATCGACCCCGAAGGTCGCGGCGAAGGGCACCAGGAAAGCCAGCGCCCAGATGGCCGAGATCTTGCCGAAGTGATGGTGCCAGACCATCGGCGCCAGCAGCGGGAACAGCGCGATCGACAGCAGGATCCCGGCGAAGGGAACGACCCATCCGGCACTCAGCAGCCGTCCGTCCAGATGCGGCACACCGCCATGGGCAACCTCCGCCGCCACCTCCGCCGCTTGAACCCCATGTGTGCCCAGCAGCACGCCGCCGACGGCGAGCGCCGCGCCGAGGACGGCCGGAAGGAGGGATGAACGGCGTTGGTGCGTGGGGGAATTGATCATCGGTCCGGATGGTAGGCTGACGAAAGGAACGGGAGTATGCGGATTGACGCAGCGTAAGCCAAGCCGGAAGGGGCTCCGGCTGCACGAACTTTCGTAGGCGGGGGGCGGGCACAGCCTATGGGCAGGCCCGCATCGCCACGGGTTGATCCTTCACCCCGGTCCAGCCCGAGAGCGGCCGGCAGTCCGCCCCGGCGCACAGCCGGTGCTCCCCGGTAAAGCCCGACGCCGCCAGCGTGACGCCGTCCTGCGGCGGCAGATCGGGCGTCCACGCCATCCAGCCGTCGGCGGTCAGCCGGGCGTCGGGGCCGGGCTCCATCCCGGCGCCGGTGCCGCGGATGCGGGCCTCGGTCGGGTGCAGCCGGCCGGCTTCGACAGTCCAGCTTTCCCGCCACTCCGTCTTCTCGATGGAGTGGGTCCAGGACAGGGTGAACTGCGTCCCCGGCAGCGACGCCAGCAGCGCGCCGCCGAGGGCGAACAGGCAGAGACCGGCCACGGACTACGAGACGGCCGCCGCGGTCGGCATGCTGCGGCGCCGGTGTTGCCACAGCAGGAACATGCCGGTCATGACGAAGGCGGCCTCGTCCGTCAGCGGCAAGGCGACCACGTACAGGAAGGCTGTCAAAGCGGCATAGGCCCGGGCGACCAGCGGCAGCGATGTCCAGAAAAAGCCGATGGTTGCGGCTCCCCACAGGGCGATGGCGAGGCAGGCCTTGACGAACACATAAGCCACCGCCAGCCAGTCCCCGGTCTGCAGAACCAGAGCCGGGTCGTAGACCGCCATGAAGGGAACGACATAGCCCGCCATCGCCACCCGCGTCGCGATCCAGCCGATCTTCATGTGATCGGCCTTGCAGATCGACGAGGCCGCCAGGGCCGCCAGGGCCACCGGCGGGGTCAGGTCGGCCATGATGCCGAAATAGAAGACGAACATGTGGCTGACCATCAGCGGCACGCCCATGGTGAGCAGAGCCGGCGCGGCGATCGACGCGGTGATGATGTAATTGGCGGTGGTCGGCAGGCCGGTTCCCAGAACGATGCAGGCGATCATGGTCAGCACCAGCGCCGCCAGCAAATTGCCGCCCGACCAGTCGACGATGGTGGAGGCGAAGCTGGAGGCGAGGCCGGTCAGCGTCATCATGCCGATCAGCACACCGACGAGCGCGCAGGCGACGCCGACCCCGACGGCGTTCTTGGCGCCATCGGCGATGCTGTTCACCACCAGCGTGAGCGTCTCCCTGCCGCCCTTGAACATCAGGCACGGGATGATGAGCAGCACGACCATGGTGAAGGCCAGATGCTCGGTCCGGAAGCCCAGCTTCCACAGGCCGGCCGCCACCAGCCCGACCGCTACCCAGAAGGCCACCCGCAGGGCCATGGGACCGATTTTGCCGACGATGGCCGTGCCCAGGATCAACGCCGCCGTGGCCGCAATGCCGATCACGCCGGCAAACAGGGGCGTGAAACCCGAAAACAGCAGATAGACCAGTGCCGCCAACGGCATGATCAGGTACCAGCCCTCCACCACGGCACGAAGCGCGCTCGGGCACTGGTCCTTCGGCAGGCCGACGAGGTTGTGCATGCCCGCCTCCAGATGGACCATCCAGAAGGCGCTGCCGAAATAAAGGATCGCGGGAATCGCCGCGGCTACAGCCACCTCGCTGTAAGGCACGCCGATGGTTTCCGCCATGATGAAGGCGGCGGCCCCCATCACCGGCGGCATCAGCTGCCCGCCCATGCTGGCGGTGGCCTCCACCGCGCCGGCGAAGGCCGGGCGATAGCCGAACCGCATCATCAGCGGAATGGTGAACTGCCCGGTGGTCAGCACATTGGCGACGCCCGACCCGTTGATGGTGCCCATCAGGCCGGAGGAGATCACCGCCACCTTCGCCGGCCCACCCTTGGCATGACCGACGAGACCGAGCGACACGTCGTTGAACAGCTTGATCATGCCGGCGCGCTCCAGGAAGGCGCCGAACAGGATGAACAGGAAGATGTAGCTGGCCGACACGAAGGTCGGCGTGCCGTAGATACCCTCCGTCGACAAATACAGGTTGTCGATCACCTGATCGATGTCATAGCCGCGGTGGGCAAGACCGAAGGGAAGATGACGGCCGAACAGGGCGTAAGGAATGAAGACGCCGCACATGATCGGCAACGCCAGCCCCATGATGCGCCGCGCCGCTTCGAACACCAGCGCCACCGCGATGGTGCCGACGATCAGGTCGGTGGTGTTGGGGTCCCCCGCCCGCTGGATCAGGTCGACCTCGAACACATAATGGTAGAGGCCGACGCCGAAGGCGGTCAGGCCCAGCAGCCAGTCGTACCAGGGAACCCGCCTGCGTTCCGCCGTCTGGCGAAAGCCGAACAGGGTGAAGGTCATCAGCAGCAGGAATCCGACATGGACCGCCCGCACCACCATGGTGGACACGGGATTGAACGCGGCGGTCCAGATCTGGAAGGCGGAGAAGGCGACCGCGATGGCGAAGACCGCCCGCCCGTCGAACCCTTCGAAAGCGGCGACCGTGGACGGATTTTCCCGGTCGATGGCTTGGCGGATCTCGGCTTCCGCCTGATTTTTCTGTGCGCTCACTACGGCTTCTCCGCCATTTCCTTTCTTAAATAAGGCCCGTCCCTTACATCAGCCCCTTTTCCTTGTAGTACTTGACGGCGCCGGGGTGGAACGGCACCGGCGACTGGGTGGCCGACTTGTCGAGCTTGATCTGCTTGGCGGCGACATGGGCGGCGGCCAGCGCGTCCAGATTCTCGAACAGCGTCTTGGTCATCGCATAGGCGGCGTCGTCCGACACCCCGGAATGGCTGACCAGCAGGTTGCGGACCGCGGCGGTCGGCACCGCGGCGTCCTGGCCGGGATAGGTGCCGGCCGGGATCGTCTCGGTGATGTAGGCGGCGTCGCCGACCTTCTGCACCACGTCGGCCGGGATGCTGACGACGGTGATCTCCTGCGACGACGACAGATCCTTGATCGCCGCCACGCCGAGACCGGCGGAGATCAGCGTCGCGTCCAGCTGGCGGTTCTTGATGAGATCGACCGATTCGCCGAAGGGCAGATATTCAGTCTTGGCGAAGTCCTTGTAGGCCAGACCGGCGGCGTTGAAGATGGCGCGCGCGTTCAGTTCCGTCCCCGACTTCGGCGCGCCGACCGACACCCGCTTGCCTTTGAGGTCGGCCAGCGTCTTGATGCCCGATTCCTTGGCAGCGACGACCTGGATATAGTTGGGATAGATGGCGGCGATGGTTCGCAGCTTGTCCAGCTTCTGCTTGAAGCCGACCTCCTCGTTGCCCTTCCAGGCGTCGCTCAGCGAATCGCCCAGCGTGAAGCCGATCTCGCCGCGGCCGGCCTGCAGCAGGTTCAGGTTCTCCACCGACGCCTTCGTCGCCTGCGCCGTCACCTTGGCCCCCGGCAGCGCCTTGCCGTACACGTTCGACAGCGCCACGCCGAGCGGATAATAGACCCCGCTGGTGCCGCCGGTCAGAACGGTGATGAAGGTCTCCGCCTTGGCCGGCAGGGCGGCCAGGCCAAGGCTGACGCCAAGGCCGGCGGCCGTGTACAGGGCCAGAAGGTGACGCTTCACGGATGGGCGATTCATAGCGGCTCTCCCCATTATCGTTGCTGCACCCGGATCGTTGCCGGGCGGATTCGTTTGCATGCCCAAAGCCATGGGCAGCCCCAACCCACTGTAACGCGCCACAAAATTGCGCGCCAGTACGTACAATCCGACATATCGACCGTTGACAGGCCATTCTTTCGGCCAAGGCATGCACAGGCTCCTTGACCTCGACGGGCCGACACCCCCTATCCTTGTGGCGGAAGACCGCCGGCCGAAGCGGACACCACCACGGCTCCGGATCAAGGCGCGTCATACGACAGTCATAAGTCCCAACTGCACGCCAAACGACTGCAAGCCAGACTTCAGCCAGCGGGAGGAAAACCGATGTCCTGTACCGTTTCGATGACCGTCAATGGCAAGACGGTCTCGCGCGAGGTGGAGGAGCGCACCCTGCTCGTCGCCTTCCTGCGCGAGCATCTCGGCCTGACGGGCACCCATGTCGGCTGCGACACCAGCCAGTGCGGCGCCTGCGTCGTCCTTGTCGACGGCCGGTCGGTGAAGTCCTGCACCACGCTGGCCGTCCAGGCCGACGGGGCGGCGGTGACGACGATCGAAGGGCTGGCGGCGGCCGACGGCACGCTGCACCCGATGCAGGCCGCCTTCCGCGAGCATCATGGCCTGCAGTGCGGCTTCTGCACGCCGGGCATGGTGATGAGCGCGGTCGATCTGGTCCGCGAGAACCCGAACCCGACCGAGGCCGAGATCCGCGAGGGGCTGGAGGGCAACATCTGCCGCTGCACCGGCTATCACAACATCGTCAAGGCGGTGAAGGCGGGTGCCGAGGCGATGGCGGGGACGCAGGCAACGCCGGTGGCCGCCGAATAAGGGCAAAAAGTCCAGCAAGAAGCAGGCATTTCCGCATCTTCAGCGTTCCTGTGGGAGGAAACACGAGATGGCGAACCCCAATGGCATCGGCGCCTCGGTGCGCCGGCGCGAAGACCAGCGCTTTCTGACCGGCCGCGGCAACTACACCGACGATTTCAAGCGCCCGAACATGACCCATGCGGTGCATGTGCGCTCCCCCTACGCCCATGCCCGCATCCTGGGCATCGACTTCACGGACGCTCTGGCGATGCCGGGCGTGGTCGCCGTGCTGACCGGGGCCGACATGGAGGCCGACAAGGTCGGCAGCCTGCCCTGCGGCTGGCAGATCCACTCCAAGGACGGCTCGCCGATGAAGGAGCCGCCGCACTATCCGCTGGCGCGCGACCGCGTGCGCTATGTCGGCGACGCGGTGGCGGTGGTCATCGCCGAAACCCGCGAGCAGGCGCGCGACGCCGCCGAGATGGTGGTGGTCGATTACGAGGAACTGCCGGCGGTTGGGTCCTCCACCCGCGCCATCGCCGGCGGTGCTCCGCTGGTCCATGACGATGCGCCGGACAATGTCTGCTACGACTGGCATCTGGGCGACCGGGCGGCGGTGGACGCGGCCTTCGCCAATGCCGCCCATGTCGCCAAGATCGATCTGGTCAACCAGCGGCTGGTCCCGAACGCCATGGAGCCGCGGGCGGCGATGGGCGAATACGACCAGTCCAGCGGCGAATACACGCTGACCACCACCAGCCAGAACCCGCACGTCACCCGCCTGCTGATGGGCGCCTTCGTGCTGGGCATTCCGGAGCACAAGCTGCGGGTGGTGGCGCCCGACGTCGGCGGCGGATTCGGGTCGAAGATCTTCCATTACGGCGAGGAGGCCGTCGTCACCTGGGCGGCGCGCAAGGTCGGCCGGCCGGTGAAATGGACTGCCGACCGCTCCGAAAGCTTCCTGACCGACGCCCATGGCCGCGACCATGTCAGCCATGCCGAACTGGCGATGGATGCCGACGGCAATTTCCTGGCGCTGCGCGTCTCGACTCTGGCCAATCTCGGCGCCTATCTGTCGACCTTCGCGCCGTCGATCCCGACCTACCTCTACGCCACCCTGCTGGCCGGCCAGTACAAGACCCCGGCGATCTATGCCGAGGTAAAGGCCGTCTTCACCAACACCGCCCCCGTCGATGCCTATCGCGGCGCCGGCCGGCCGGAAGCCTGCTATCTGATCGAACGGCTGGTGGATGTCGCGGCCGGCGTGATGGGCATGGACAAGACCGAGATCCGCCGCCGCAACTTCGTGCCGAAGGAGGCGATGCCCTACCAGACGCCGGTAGCATTGCAATACGACACCGGCGATTTCGCCAAGAACCTGGACATCGCCCTGCCGCTGGTCGACTACCCCGGCTTCCAGCAGCGCCGGGCCGAATCGAAGGCGCGCGGCAAGCTGCGCGGCATCGGATTTGCGACATACATCGAAGCCTGCGGCATCGCCCCCAGCAATGTCGCCGGTGCGCTCGGCGCTCGCGCAGGACTTTATGAATGCGCGGAAGTCCGTTTCCATCCAACGGGTTCGGTGACGGTCTTCACCGGATCTCACAGCCACGGCCAGGGCCATGAGACCACCTTCGCCCAGATCGTGGCGGAGCGGTTCGGCATCCCGATCGAGAATGTCGAGATCGTCCACGGCGACACCAACAAGATCCCCTTCGGCATGGGCACCTACGGCTCCCGCTCGCTCGCGGTCGGCGGTTCGGCCCTGGTGAAGGCGATGGACAAGGTGGAGCGCAAGGCGAAGAAGATCGCCGCCCACATGCTGGAGGCCGCCGAGACCGACATCGAGGTGAAGGACGGCCGCTTCACCGTCGCCGGCACCGACAAGAGCCTGGGTATCGGCGAGATCGCCCTGCAAGCCTATGTCCCGCACAACTTCCCGCTGGACGAACTGGAGCCGGGACTGGACGAGCAGGCCTTCTACGATCCCAAGAACTTCACCTACCCCAACGGCTGCCATGTCTGCGAGTTGGAGATCGACCCCGACACCGGCGTCACCACCATCGTCAGCTTCGCCGCGGTGGACGATTTCGGCAACGTCATCAACCCGCTGATCGTCGAGGGGCAGGTGCATGGCGGCCTTGTCCAGGGCATCGGGCAGGCGCTGTACGAGAACTGCGTCTATGACGAGGAGTCGGGCCAGCTCGTCACCGGATCCTACATGGACTATTGCATGCCGCGGGCGGACGATGTCCCATCCTTCACCGTGCGCTATCACGAGGACCAGCCCTGCACCCACAACCCGCTGGGCGTGAAGGGCTGCGGCGAGGCCGGGACCATCGGCGCCGCCGCCGCCGTGATGAACGCGGTGGTGGACGCGCTGTCGGAGTACGGCGTCACCCACATGGACATGCCGGCGACGCCGGAAAAGGTCTGGCGCACCATCCGCGACGCCACGCCCGCCCCCACTCCTGCCATGGCGGCGGAATAAGACGGCCGAAGAAGAAGGAGGCTAGAGAATGTACGCGTTCACGTACCAACGGCCGACAACGCTCGCCGATGCGGCGGCTGCCATTCAGGCGGAAGAGGCCAAGCTGATGGGCGGCGGCCAGACCCTGCTGCCGACGCTGAAGCAGCGCCTCGCCCGCCCGACCGACCTGATCGACCTCGGCGCCATTCCGGAGCTGAAGGGCATCCGCGAGGCGGATGGCGGGCTGGAGATCGGCGCCTTCACCCGCCATGCGGAGGTCGCCCACTCCGACCTCATCAAACGGGTGATCCCGGCGCTGGCCAGCCTCGCCGAGGGCATCGGCGACCGGCAGGTCCGCAACATGGGCACGATGGGCGGTTCCATCGCCAACGCCGATCCGTCGGCCGACTATCCGTCGGCGGTGGTGGCGCTGAAAGCCACGGTCACCACCGACCGCCGCAGCATCGCCGGCGACGATTTCTTCACCGGCATGTTCGAAACCGCGCTGGAGCCGGGCGAGATCATCAAGTCGGTGCGCTTCTCCCGTCCCGACAAGGCGGCCTACGCCAAGTTCCGCAATCCGGCCAGCCGCTATGCCATCGTCGGCGTCTTCGTCGCCAAGTTCGGCGCCGAAGTGCGGGTGGCGGTGACCGGCGCCGCAGGCTCGGTCTTCCGCGCCGAGGCGTTCGAGACGGCGCTCGCCGCCGACTTCCGGGCGGAGGCGCTGAACGGCCTGTCGGTAGGCTCCGACGGCCTGAATGCCGACATCCACGCCAGCGCCGACTACCGCGCCCACCTCGTCACCGTGATGGCGAAGCGCGCGGTCGAAGCCGCGGGCTAAGACGGTCGATACACCCTCGCCACGGCCATCTGTGTCGTGGCGAGGGTGCTTGACGCTGCGGGACAAGGGCAGTCAGACTTTCTCCATGCCGATCATCGTCCGAATAGGAAACGCCCGCGTTTACATCTATGCCGACGACCACAATCCACCGCATTTCCATATCGTCGGACCGGACTTCAACGCACTGGTCCGGATCAATGATCTGGTCTTGCTGAAAGGCACCGCGCCGCCTGATACGATGCGTAAGGTGCTGGAATGGGCGGGAGAAAACCGGCCGTTGCTGGCATTGCGCTGGATCGAGATCAATGGCGAGGAGTAAGTCGATGGACCAACCCCGCGTCGCCGCCGTCGAAGCCCTTACCGGTACGCTGTCGGTGGCCGTGACCTGGATCGACGGCACCCGGGACGTGGTCGACCTGTCCGAACCGATCCGTCGCTTCACCATGTTGCGTCCACTTGCGGATCCGGCCCTATTCGCCAAGGTGAAGGTCGCAGCCTGGGGCTGGGCCATCGGCTGGGGCGACGCGGAGGACCCGGACATCGATTATCCGGCAGATCGGCTGTGGCAGCGTGCACAGGACCAACGGTGCGCCGCCGCCTGATGCCGCGCATTCATTCAATCCATCAAGGCCCTTCATGACCACCCCTCTCCCCGCCTCCGTCGACGACACACTGGCGCTTCTCACCCGCGGTTCCTACGTCGCGGACCGCTCGCTGGCGACCGCGCTGTTCCTGGCGCTGAAGCTGAAGCGCCCGCTGTTCCTGGAGGGCGAGGCGGGCGTCGGCAAGACGGAGATCGCCAAGGTCCTGTCGGCGACGCTCGGCCGCAAGCTGCTGCGGCTGCAATGCTATGAGGGGCTGGACGCCTCCTCCGCCGTCTATGAGTGGAACTATGCCCGCCAGATGATGGAAATCCGGCTGGCCGAGGCGTCGGGCGGGCAGGACCGTGAATCCTTGGCCTCCGACCTGTTTTCCGAACGC
Source organism: Azospirillum sp. Sh1 (assembly GCF_008365135.1). Classification (NCBI taxonomy): domain Bacteria; kingdom Pseudomonadati; phylum Pseudomonadota; class Alphaproteobacteria; order Rhodospirillales; family Azospirillaceae; genus Azospirillum; species Azospirillum sp. Sh1. The sequence continues at coordinate 28,991 of NZ_VTTK01000033.1, forward strand.
TTCCTGGTCAAGCGCCCGCTGCTGCAGGCATTGGAACCGGATCTCGCCGGGCCGCCGGTGCTGCTGATCGACGAACTGGACCGCACCGACGAGCCGTTCGAAGCCTATCTGCTGGAGATCCTGTCCGACTATCAGGTCTCGATCCCGGAATTCGGTACCGTCCATGCGCCGGAGCCGCCCATCGTCATCCTCACCTCCAACCGCACGCGCGAGATTCACGACGCGCTGAAACGACGCTGCTTCTACCATTGGGTCGATTACCCCAGCGCCGCGCGGGAGCGGGAGATCGTCGCGGTCAAGGCGCCGCAGGCCGATGCAAGGCTGGCCGCCCAGGTGGTCGGCTTCGTCCAGAACTTGCGCGGCCTCGACCTCTACAAGGCGCCGGGCGTGGCGGAGACGCTGGATTGGGCGCAGGCCCTGGTGGAGTTGAACCAGCTGGAGCTGGAACCCTCCGTCATCAACGACACGCTGGGCACGCTGCTGAAATACCAGGACGACATCGCCCGCATCCAGGGCAGCGAGGCGGCGCGCATCCTGACCCAGGTCAAGACCGAGCTGGCCGCCACCACCGCGCGCTGAGGCCGCCATGACGGACGACGCGCCGGCCGGCCGCCTCACCCTCAACCTGATGCATTTCGCCCGCGTGCTGCGCGCCGCCGGCCTGCCGGTCGGGCCGGGCAAGCTGTTGCAGGCGGTGGAGGCGGTGGAGGCCGTCGGCCTGTCCAACCGCACCGACTTCTATTGGGCGCTGCACGCCATTTTCGTGAACCGCCACGACCAGAGCGAGCTGTTCGACCAGGCCTTCCACGTCTTCTGGCGCAATCCCGACATCCTCAAGAAGATGATGTCGCTGATGCTGCCGAAGGTGCGGACGGAGGCTCCGCCCGACCAGCCGGAGATGGCCCAGCGCCTTGCCGAGGCCCTGCACGGCAGCGGCGCCGAACAGGAGGAACCGGAAAAGACCGAGATCGAAATCGACGCCTCCTTCACCGTGTCCGCCACCGAACGCCTGCAGGACAAGGATTTCGAGAAGATGACGGGGGAGGAGATGGCGCAGGCCAAACGCCTGCTGACCCGTCTCGCCTTGCCGCTGGCGGAGGTCACGACGCGGCGTTACCGGTCCGACCCGATGGGGCCGCGCGTCGATCCGCGCGCCACATTGCGGCGGATGCTGCGCACCGGCGGCGACCTGTCGGACCTTGCCCGCAAGCGCCGCCGCACCCGGCCGCCGCCGCTGGTGGTGCTGTGCGACATCTCCGGCTCGATGACCCGCTATTCGCGGATGCTGCTGCATTTCATGCATGCGGTGACCAACGACCGCGACCGGGTTTACAGCTTCGTCTTCGGCACGCGGCTGACCAACATCACCCGCCATCTGCGGCACAAGGACGTCGACGTGGCGCTGGACGCGGTATCCGGGGCGGTGGCCGACTGGTCGGGCGGCACGCGGATCGGCACCGCGCTGCACGCCTTCAACCGGACCTGGGCGAGGCGGGTGCTGGGCCAGGGCGCGGTCGTGCTTCTCATTACCGACGGGCTGGACAGGGATGCAGGGGAAGGGCTTGCGGCAGAGGCCGATCGGTTGCACAAAAGCTGTCGGCGGCTCGTCTGGCTGAATCCTTTGTTGCGCTGGGAAGGCTTCGCGCCGAAATCCTCGGGCATCCGGGCGCTGCTGCCGCATGTGGACGATTTTCTTGCGGCCCACAGCCTGAACAGCCTCGCGGATCTGGCCGGTGTCCTGTCGGCCGACCATCCACGTCGTAGCCCGGGCTTGCGCCGCTGGTTGAAGGAGGCGGCGGGATGAACGACACCCTGATGGCGGACAACATCGTGGAGCAAGCGGCCGCATGGCGGGCCGCCGGCCGCAGGGTGGCCCTGGCGACCGTCGTCGCGACCTGGGGCTCCTCGCCCCGGCCGGTCGGCAGCCAGATGGCGGTCGACGACCGCGGGTCGATGGCCGGCTCCGTGTCCGGCGGCTGCATCGAAAGCGCCGTGGCGCACGAGGCCGCCAAGTCGATGGAGGACGGCGAACCGCGCCTGCTGTCCTTCGGCATCACCAACGAAATGGCCTGGGAAGTCGGGCTGGCCTGCGGCGGACAGGTACAGGTCTATGTCGAGGCCGTGGAATGAAACGCGATATTCTGGACCGGCTGCTCGCGGCAAAGGCCGCGGCGATCCCGGCCGCCCTGGTGACCGATCTCAACACCGGCCTCCAGACCCTGGTTTACGAGGACACCGTCCATGGCGGCTTCGGGCTTGAGCCCGACCTGCTGGACGAGGTGCGCCGGCGCATCCGCCAGGACCGTTCCGGCCTGCTGGTCGATCCGCAGGACGAGGACGGCTTCCGCCTGTTCGTGCATGTCCACAATCCGGCGATGCGGCTGCTGATCGTCGGCGCCGTGCACATCGCCCAGGCGCTGGCCCCGGTGGCGGCGCTGACCGGCTATGACGTGACGGTGATCGACCCGCGCGGCGCCTTCGCGACCGAGGCGCGCTTCCCGGGCGTGAAGCTGAACCACCTGTGGCCGGACGAGGCGCTGGCGGAGCTGAAGCCCGACGCCCGCACCGCCGTGGTCACCCTGACGCACGACCCCAAGCTGGACGACCCGGCGCTGGTGGTGGCGCTGCGCTCTCCCGCCTTCTATGTCGGCGCGCTGGGCAGCAAGCGCACCCACGCCCTGCGCCTGGACCGCCTGCGCGACGAGGGGCTGAGCGAGGCCGAAGTGAAGTGCATCCGCGGCCCGGTCGGCCTGTCGATCGGCGCCGTCACCCCGGCGGAAATCGCGATTGCGATCATGGGGCAGATCACCTGCGTGCGGCGCGGGGAGAACCATCCCTGCTGAGGGGGTGAGTGGTTGCCCCTGATGCCCCCTCCCCATCCCTCCCCCGCTTCGCGGGAGAGGGGGCAGGATGCTTGTCGGCATGAATGAAATGCCAAAGCGGCGGCAGTCCCCTCTCCCGCGTTAGCGGGGGAGGGTTAGGGAGGGGGCATCGTCAGCCGACACCCTAACCCTCCCCCAAGATACCCCACACCTTCCGCCCATTGCCCGGCTCCGGCCCGCTCGCCATATCCGTGGGCATACATCGTCCGTGCCCATCCGGAGCCCCCCATGTTCTTCGGCCCGCTACCCCTGTCCGATGCCGAGGGCGTGATCCTCGCCCATTCGCTGCGCCTGGGTTCCATCGCCTTCAAGAAGGGTCGCCGGCTTTCGGCCGAAGACGTCACTGCGTTGCGCGAAGCCGGCATTTCGGACGTGATCGCCGCCAAGCTGTCCGACAGCGACATCGCCGAGAACGCCGCCGCCACCCGCATCGCCGCCGCCGTGGCGGGCGGCTCCGTCCAGATCGCCGCGGCCTTCACCGGGCGCGTCAACCTGTTCGCCGAAGCACATGGGCTTCTGCGCCTCGACCCCGCCCGCATCGACGCCATCAATGAAATCGACGAGAGCGTCACCATCGCCACCCTGCCCGACTTCGCTCCCGTCGCGCCCGGTCAGATGTTGGCCACCGTCAAGATCATCCCCTTCGCCGCCCCCACCGCCGCAGTGGAGAAGGCGGAGCTAATCGCCGCCGACGGGCCGCCGCCGCTGGGCGTCCTGCCCTATCGCCCGCTGTCGGTGGCGCTGATCCAGACGCGGCTGCCGGGGATGAAGGACAGCGTGCTCGACAAGACCGTCACCGTGACGCGGGAGCGGGTCGAGTCGCTCGGCGGCACGCTGATCCATGAATCGCGCTGCAACCATGACGAGGCGGCGCTGGCGGCTGAAATCGCAGAGGCGCCGCCGGCCGACCTGCTGCTGATTGCCGGCGCGTCGGCCATCACCGACCGCCGCGACGTGCTGCCGGCGGCCATCGAGCGGGCCGGCGGCGTGGTGGAGCATTTCGGCATGCCGGTCGATCCCGGCAACCTGCTTCTGCTGGCCCGTCGCCAGGGCAAACCGGTGCTGGGACTGCCGGGCTGTGCGCGCTCGCCCAAGCTCAACGGCTTCGACTGGGTGCTGCAGCGCATCGCCGCCGGCATTCCGCCGAACCGGGCGGACGTGATGCGGATGGGCGTCGGCGGGCTGCTGGCCGAGATTCCGACGCGGCCGCTGCCGCGTGCCGGCGTCGCGACGGAAGCGCCCCGCGCGCCGCGCGTCACCGCCCTGGTGCTGGCCGCCGGCCGCTCCAGCCGCATGGGGCCGACCAACAAGCTGCTGGCGGAGGTCAACGGCACGCCGCTGGTCGCCCGCGCCGTCGACGCGGCGCTGGCTTCGCAAGCCTCAAGCGTCATCGTGGTCACCGGCCACCAGGGGGAAAGCGTGGCGCGGGCGCTGGCCGACCGGCCGGTCACCTTCGTCCACAATCCTGCCTTCGCCGACGGGCTGAGCAGCTCGCTGCGCGCCGGTCTCGCGGCGGTGCCCAGCGAATCCGATGCGGTGGTGGTGTGTTTGGGCGACATGCCGCGGGTGGCGTCCGCCGTGATCGACCGGCTGATCGCCGCCTACAGCCCGGTGGAGGGGCGCGCCATCTGCATCCCCACCACCCACGGCAAGCAGGGCAACCCGGTGCTGTGGGATCGCGCCTTCTTCACGGAGATGGCGGCGCTGACGGGGGACGCCGGTGCCAAGCGGCTGATCGGCCAGCATGCCGACCGGCTGTGCGAGGTGCCGGTCGATGACGCCGGCATCCTCTACGACGTCGATACCCCCGACCTGCTGGCGCGTTTCACCGAAGCGGCCGACGGTAGAAAGATTATCGCGCCAGATCCAGCCAGCGCCGGGTCATCGCGCGGGTAAAGCGCTCCGCCACCGGCAGGTGGGTGGCGATGGAGTCCTCCAGACCGTGCAGCATCTCGGCGTTGCTTTCCCGCGCCTCCTCCCGGATGCGCGACGCCCAGCCGCGCAGGATGTCGCCGGTGGCCTCCGGGTGGAACTGGAAGGCGTAGGTGGCGCGGCCGAGGCGGAAGGCCTGACGGTCGCAGGCTTCGCTGGTGGCCAGCGGCACCGCGCCGTCGGGAAACTCGAAGGTGTCGTAGTGCCACTGGGCGAGGTTCAGCTCCGGACCGAACCCTTCCAGCAGCGGATCGCCCTGCGCGCCGTCGGTCAGGCTGACGCGGTGGATGCCCAGTTCCGGCGTGGTGTGGCGGTAGACCTTGGCGCCATAGGCGCGGGCCGCCAGCTGCGCCCCCAGGCAGATGCCCATCACCGGCCGGTCGGCGTCGGTGAAGTCGCGGATCGTCTCCATCACCTGGCCGAAATGCGGCCCCTTATCGTCGTTCCAGGCATCCTGCGGGCCGCCCAGCACGACGAGACCGGCATAGCCGTCCTTGTCGGGGATCGTTTCCCCCTCGTTGGCCGCAATGGTGTGGAGGGTGGCGCCGTTGTCGGTCAGCGCGTCGCCCACCAGACCGATGGGAGCGGTGCGGCTGTTCTGAACGACCAGGATGCGCATGGGTCTGCTCGGCTCGCGTCGTTGGCAATCTTGTCATCAAGTTGTGAGACCGTCGCAGGCGGAGTTCAAGCCGCAGCCGCGCCCGATCGCATGCTCCTCGCCGCAAAGCCGCTATGCGCGGCGGGGCAAAGCTGGTCTAGAATACGCAAGTATGCCACCGGAGGTCCGCTCTCCATGCTGTTCCGTTTCCGCCTGATCGCCGCTCCACTGTTTGCCGTCATCCTGGGAGCCGCCCTGCCCAGCTGGGCGCAGAACGGCACGCTGACCTTCCTGCATGTCAACGACGTGTACGAGATCGCGCCGGTGAAGGGCCAGGGCGGGTTCGGGCCGCTGATGACGCTGCTGAAGCGCGAACGCGCCGCGGCCCCCGATGCGATCACAACGGTCGGCGGCGACTTCCTGTCGCCGTCGCTGCTGTCGGGCACCACGCGGGGCGAGCAGATGATCGCGCTGTTCAACGCCATCGGCGTCGATGCGGTGACCTTCGGCAATCATGAATTCGACTTCGGTCCCGACACGCTGAAACAGCGCATGGCCGAATCGAAATTCCCCTGGATCGGCAGCAATGTGCGGTCGGCCGACGGCTCCGCCTTCGCCGGCACGGTGCCGAGTTGGACCCGGACCACCGACGGCATCACCGTCGGTTTCATCGGCCTGATCACCCCCGACACCGCCCGCCTGTCCAGCGCCGGGCCGAGCCTGAGCTTCTCTCCGGTCCTGGAAACGGCGGATGCGGCGGTGAAGGAGTTACGGGCGAAGGGGGCTGCAGTCGTCGTCGCGCTGACCCACCTGACCATCGCGGAGGACCGGGAACTGGCATCCAAGGTCAAGGGCATCGACCTGATCCTGGGCGGCCACGACCACGACCCGATCAGCTTCTATGAGGGCTCCACCCTGATCCTGAAGGCCGGGCACGATGCGCAGTATCTCGGCGTCGTGAAGCTGGCCGTGGAAACCAAGGGCGAGACCAAAGAATCGGGCAAGGGTCCGGCGACCACCACCGTGCCGACCGAATGGCGCTTCGTCACCACCGCCGGCGTCGCCCCCGATCCGGCGGTCGAGACGGTGGTGGAGGGCTACACCAAGCGGCTCGACAGCGATCTGGCCGCGGTGATCGGCACCACGGCGACCGAACTGGACAGCCGCAAGGACGTGGTGCGCAGCCGCGAAGCCAGCATGGGCAACCTGATCGCCGACGCCTTGCGCGACGCGTTGAAGGCCGATGTCGCCATCACCAACGGCGGCGGCATCCGCGCCGATGCGCTGCACCCCGCCGGCTCCACGCTGACCCGCAAGGACATCTTCGCCGAGCTGCCCTTCGGCAATGTCGGCGTGCTGGTGGAGATGTCGGGGCAGGATCTGATCTCCACCCTCGAACATGGCGTCGGCAAGGTGGAGGAGAAGGCCGGGCGTTTCCCGCAGGTCTCCGGCCTGACCATGACCTACGACCCCAAGGCGCCGGCCGGACGGCGGGTGATGTCGGTGACCGTGGGCGGCAAACCGCTGGACCCTCAGGCGACCTACCGCGTCGCCACCAACGATTACATGCTGAAGGGCGGCGACGGCTATGCCGCCTTCCCACGGGCCAAAGTCATCGTCGATGCCTCGGGCGCGGTGTTGCTGGCGACCATCGTGATGAATTACGTCGAATCCAAGAAAACGGTCGCGCCCACGGTGGACGGGCGGATCGTGGCAAAATAACGCAGCGGCCGGGACATTATAGAGCCGGGAGGCGACACTCCGTTGCGCGCGGCCGGCAGTTGCCTTTAGGGTAACCCGTCCGCTCTACATCCGCGCCGAAGGCCGCACGCATGTCCGACACCCTGACCGCCCGTTCCAACGACTTCGCCCAGACCTTCAACACCGCCCATGGCGAGGCGGGGCTGGGCCGGGTGTCGATCGCCCATATCCTGCAGCGTATCCAGTCCGACCCGAATTTCCTGTTCAGCGACGACTTCCGCAAGGGCGCCGGGCAATGCCCGTTCCATGCCGGGAAAAGCGAGGGCGCCACGGACGGAGCGGCGCCCATTCCTCAGGCCCCGATCCCCCAGGACGACGCCGACAAGGTCGCGGTCAACAGCCTGCTGGCCCTGCTGTTCAATCGCCTGCGCGACCACATCGCGGAAAAGCTGCCCTTCGATGCGGACGGCCGGCCGATGCTGCCGATCCCGCCGCGCTCGCCGCACGGGCTGGACCCGGCCGACCGTGCCGCCATGGCGGCGGCGGAGCCGGACGTCTTCTGCTCCGTCCTGCGCGACGCCACCTGCCATCTGCTGGACGGCCTAATCACCGGCTGGGCCGTCGATCTGGTGCATGAGGAGGAGTATTTCCGCTCCCAGGGCTCCGGCGCGATTTCGCTGGAAGCGGCGGCGACCTTCGTCCTGCGCACGCTGCTGGAGCATTCGCCGCTCTACCAGCGCGCCGGCTACGACATGCTGTCGATCACCAAGACCGGCAGCCACACCGCGATCCACATCTGCTGGGCGCTGGTGGAGGCCGCGCCGCTGCTGGTGCCGGGGCGCGACGCCGCCTTCTACGACGACCTCGTCCGCCGCAGCCTGAAGCAGATCGTGCCGCTGTCGATGGCCAGCCTGGGCATGCTGGTCCATTACATGGAGGAAAGCGGGATCGAGCCGGCCGACGGGCTGGCCGTCCACCGCCTGCCCAAGAACCAGACGGCTTTCGTGCTGGACGCCAACGGGCTGATCCGGCTGAACGCCGATCCCATCGTCACCTTCGCCAAGCCGGGCGAGCGCTATTACACCGGCTGCCCGGCCTTCTACACCACCAACCTCATCAAGCTGTATCTCGACATCGTCGCCGGGCTGGCGCTCGACTACGGCGTCTACGACCGCCTGCAGGAGGGCTGAGCCCGATGGCCCGCACCAACGACTTCGCCCTGACCTATGCCGGCGCGCATGAGGAGGCCGGGATGACCCGGATCAACCTCGCGCCGATCCTGCATCGGATCGCCGAGGAGCCGGCGTATCTGCTCAGCGAGGAGTTGCTGGCGCTGGCCGGCCATTGCCCGGCCCATGCCGACACCCGCAAGGAGGATTTCGAGAAGGTCGCGATCAACACCCTGCTGGGATTCCTCTATGTCGACCTGCGGGAGCACATCATCGCCCGCATGCCGCTCGACGAGTCCGGACATCTGCTGCTGTCGACCCCGCCGGACTCGCCGCACGGGCTGGACTTCCACGACCCCGACGGCATGGCTGCCGCCGATCCCGACCGCATGGTCGGCTTCCTGCGCGATTCCGTCTGCCATCTGCTGGACGCCATCATCAAGGATTGGGCGATCAAGGTGATGGTGGAGGAGGACCGCTGCCGGACGGAGGGGACGATTACCGACATGGCCGCCGCCGGCTATGTGCTGGGGCGTGAGTTGCAGAAGTCGGTCCTGCACGGGCCGTCCGGCTACGACATGCTGTCGATCACCAAGACCGGCAGCCACACCGCCCTGCATGTCTGCTGGAATCTGGTGGAGGCGGCGCCGCTGCTGCGTCCGGGGCTGGAGGCCGCGGCCTATGACGACCTTGCCCGCCGCAGCCTGAAACAGGTGCTGCCGCTCGCCATGGGCAGCCTGGGCATGCTGTGCCAGTTCATGGCGGCGGGAAAGATCGAGGCCGACGACCATCAGGCCATCCACCCGCTGCGTCCCGACCAGTCGGCCTTCCTCTATGATCCGGACAAGGATCTGATAGTCCTGAACACCGACCTGATAGAGCCGACCGCGATGGCGGGGGAGCGTCATTACACCGGCTGCCCGGCCTTCTATGCCAACGGCCTGATCAATCTTTACATGGAAATCGTGCTGACGCTGGCGGCCCAGTACGACATGTATGTGCGGCTGCAGGAGAAAAATGCTTCTCTTATCCCCTCTCCCCCCCGGGGAGAGGGTTAGGGTGAGGGGGATACGCGGCAGGATTCTTGGGGGCGGCACGCGACGCGTCCCCCTCACCCCGACCCTCTCCCCGGGGGGGAGAGGGAGAATCGGCGCAATCCTCAGCGCTTGACGGAACGCCGACCATGCCTATGTTGGCGTTCCGTCAGAATCGGAAGGTTTGAGTTGGCGAAGAAAAGCACCCTGCGGGCGGTCACCACCACCGCGCTGGCCGACGCGATCAAGCGCAGCCGCAGCCGCATGGCGACGCCGTGGCAGCGGGCGCTCGGCCACCTGGAAAGCGTGTTCATCGACCATGCCTGTTTCCGGCTGATCTATTCCAACACCTACCGCATCTCCCCCACCATGTACCGGGCGAGCCAGCCCTCGCCGTCCCACATCGCGGCGGCGGCACGCAATGGGGTGAAGACGATCCTGAACCTGCGCGGTTCGCGCGATTGCGCCTCCTACATCCTGGAGGCGGAGGCCTGCCGCGCCCATGGGCTGGAACTGGTCGATTTCCCGGTGAACTCCCGCGACATGCCCAAGAAGGAAACCCTTCTGAAGGCGCGCGAGCTGTTCAAGAGCATGACCTATCCGGCTCTGATGCACTGCAAGTCGGGCGCCGACCGCGCCGGCTTCATGGCGACGCTGTACTTGTTCGCCCATGAAGGCCAGCCGCTCGACCAGGCAATGAAGCAGTTGTCCTGGAAATACGGCCATTTCAAGCAGGCGAAGACCGGCATCCTCGACTACTTCTTCGAACTGTACGCCGCCTACAACCAGAAGCGCCCGATCGCCTTCTGGGATTGGGTCGAGCGCGTCTATGACCCGGTGGAGGCCAAGGCGAGCTTCCGGTCGCGCGAATGGGCCGACGCCGTGGTCGACCGGGTGCTGGGCCGCGAATAACGCGGCCCTTTCACGTTACCGGGCAACGTACCAGTCGGCGCGGTGGTTGAAGGCGACGAAGGCGTTCAGCACCGCCGCCCCCAGGATCGACGCCAGCAGCGCCGGCCACTCCAGCACGAAGGCGGCGGCCGAGAACACCGCCAGATCGAACAGCGCCTGCAGCCAGCCGGCACGGAATCCGGTCTTCTCCTGCAGGTAATAGGCGAGGATGCCGACACCGCCGCCGCTGGCGCCGTGGCGGAACAGTGCGATGACGCCGATCCCGACGCAGAAGCCGGCCAGCACCGCCGCCACATAGGGGTTGATGGCGCTGAAACTCATCATCGTCGGCAGCAGGCCGGACAGCAGGGCAATGCCGGTCACCGCGACCAGCGACCTGATGGTGAAGCCGACGCCGATGCGGGCCAGCGCAAGGAAGTAGAAAGGCAGATTGACCAGGAAGAACAGAGGTCCGAAATCCACGCCCGTCGCGTAGGAAATCACGAAGGCCAACCCCGCCGCCTGCCCGGTGACCAGTCCGGCGGCATGGAGAATGGCAATCCCGAATGACGTCATGACGATGCCGAACAGTTGCCCTTGCAAATTGTCAAAGACACTGTGCGCCGCGCGCGGACGCTCGTAAGTGACCGATGCATGGGATGACGAAATAGTCGAGGCGGAATTGTTCGTCATGCCAGCTACCCCTCGGTGTCGCCTGTGTGTTTACACGCGAACGCCAATATAGGTCATTTCTGCTGACCTATCCAGACTTCGCTTCGGCAAAGGGGGGAGCTATGCGATTTGCGGGGGAGAGCGGCGGGGATGCGGTCCTTTGGTGCCAGCCGCTTTGCCCCCTCCCCAACCCTCCCCCGCTAACGCGGGAGAGGGGACTGCCGCCGATTCGACGCGTGCTCCCTCTCCCGCAAAGCGGGGGAGGGTTGGGGAGGGGGCAAGAGGTCGCAGCAATCGCAAGTCGGGAATCACGCCGCCAACGTCCGCGCCAGCGTGTCGCCGTCCACATTCCGCCCGGACAGCACCGCCACCGTCCGCCCGGTTCGCCCAAGCCGGCCGCCCAGCACCGCGGCCACTCCGGCGGCGCCGGCCCCTTCCGCCACCACGCCGAAGGACCGGTGCAGGGCGCGCATCGCCGCGGCGATCTCCGCCTCCTCCACCTCGACCACCCGGTCGACAAGGGTGTCGACGATGGCCTGGGGCAGCTTGCCCAGCGCATGGACGTTGATGCCGTCGGCCAGCGTCGGGCCGCCACGGCGGGCAAGGCGCACGCCGATCACCCGCACCCGCGGGCACCGGGCCTTGACCGCGGCGGCCACACCGGCCAGCAGCCCGCCGCCGCCGACCGGCACCACCACCGTGTCGACGTCCGGCCGGTCGGCCAGGATCTCCAGCCCGACCGTCCCCTGACCGGCGATCACGTCGGGATCGTCATAGGGATGCAGGAAGGTCAGACGCCGCTCCGCCGCCAACTCCAGCGCCTTGCCCTTCGCTTCGCCCACCGTGGCGCCGTGCAGCACCACCTCCGCCCCCAGCTCCGCGGTGCGCTCCACCTTGCAGCGGGGGGCCGTCTCCGGCATCACGATGGTGGCCTTCACCCCCAGCCGGGCAGCGTGCAGCGCCACCCCCTGCGCATGGTTGCCGGCCGACATCGCCACCACGCCACCGGCCCGCTCCGGCGCCGTCAGCCGCAGCAGGCGGTTCAGCGCGCCGCGCTCCTTGAAGGCGCCGGTGGCCTGGAACACCTCCGCCTTCAGCCACAGATCGCGGTCGAGCGTCGGGGCATGCAACAGCGGCGTACGGACGATCTGGCCGGACAGTCGCCGGGCGGCGTCGGTCACCGCCGACAGCGGCAGCCATGCCGGCAGACGATCTTCAAGAGGACGATCCTCAAGATCGGACGTATGGACGGGCGTGCAGACAGAAAGGGTGCGCGCGGCATCGGCATGCGCGGTGAACATCGCGAAATTCCTCGGCGAACGAATTTTTGGGTAGGACGGGCGTACCCCGGACCGCCTCAGCGGACCGGGTGAATAATTCGCGCCGAGCCACACATTCGCTCGCCGAAACGGACGCCGTTGTTCGACGCCGCAGCAGCGGTCAGACGATGGGACTTCTCATGAACCGGATTGAGGGCTCCGGGGACCACAGGGTGCAGCGACACGCCACACACTCCACACGACCAGTGAACACGAACGCGGCAACTCTCCGACGCTTCAGAGCGCCGGGCCGGTAATTCGCATTCGCATGGTATCGGTGGTGTTCATGGGATCTGCATACCCGTTGCCGCGGCGGCGGTCAAGCCGTCATCGTCCAAAATGTCGCAAGGGGGGTGCCGGCGCTCAGGCCGCCTCCACCCGGTTCCGTCCAAGCGCCTTGGCCCGGTAAAGCGCCTGATCGGCCCGGCCCAGCACGCTTTCGACCGTATCCTCCAGCGGACGCACCTCGGTCAGGCCGAAGCTTCCGGTCAGCTGGAAACAGCGGCCGTCGGGAAGCTCGATCGCCAGCGCGGCAAGGCCGCTGCGCAGCCGCTCCGCGATCGCCGCGCCGCCGGTGCGCGAGGTCTCGGGCAGCAGGATGGCGAACTCCTCCCCGCCGATGCGGCCGATCTGGTCGCTGCCGCGCAATTGCCGGCGGATTTCCTCGACCACCCTGCGGATGGCGACGTCGCCGGCGGCATGGCCCAGCCCGTCGTTGATGCGCTTGAAATGGTCGATGTCGAGCATGACGAGACAGGCCGTGCCGGCACCCTGCCCGTCCACGATCCGATCCAGCAGTTCCAGGATTTGCCGGCGGTTGTGGGCGCCGCTCAACGGATCGGTGGTGGCGAGACGGTGCAACTCGTGCTCCATCCGCCGGCGCTCGGTGATGTCGGTGGCGATGCCGATCACCCCCGTCTCCGTACCGTCGGGGGCGGTCAGCGGGCGCTTCACCACCAGCAGTTCGCGCGTCCGCCCGTCCGGCCCCTCGACGCTCGACTCGAAGGAGAAGGCGCCGGTGCCGGCCGGCATCGGTTCGGACGCGGTCCGGCGGCCGGCGGACCATTCGATCCCGTCGGCGGCATTCGGAAACAGCTCGCGGAAGGCACAGTTGCACAGGGCGTACCGGCCGGCGGCGTCCTTGTACCAGACCGGGCTCGGCATCATCTCGACAAGGTTCTCGATGAAGCGGCGCTGCCCGTCGGCCAGCGCGGTCTGCCGCTCCAGTTCCGCCGTGCGTTCGGCGACGCGGCGCTCCAGCGACTGGTTCAGCGTCTCGATGGTGACGAGATCGCGCCAGCTGCGCACCGCGCCGACCAGGCTGGTGAACAGCTTCTGGGCGGTCAGCTCCGCCTTGCTCTTATAATCGTTGATGTCATAGGCGACGATGGCCTCGCGCTCCGGCGCCTGTCCGGGCTGGCCGGTGCGCAGGATGATGCGGATGTGGCGGTTGCCCAGGTCGCGCCGGATGTGATGGACCAGATGCAGCCCGGCATCCTGGGTCTCCATCACCACGTCGAGCAGCACCACCGGCAGGTCCGACCGTTCGGCGAGGATCTCCCGCGCCTCCGCCGCCGAAAAGGCGCTGACGATGGCGAAGCGCCGGCCTTCGAACTCGAAATCCTTCAGCAGCACGCGGGTCATCGCGTGCACCTGCTCGTCGTCGTCCACCACCAGGATCGGCCAGGGAACAGCCGCCGCCGACTGCCGTTCCGGCACCGTGCCGGGGTCTTCATCCTCGAACATCAGATCATCGGGAGACGCGTCCACGGTCGGGACCTGCCCAGTCAAGGTTTGCATAAGCCTGTCGCTCACTGGGGCTCGATGTCTACGCCGGAGAAATCCTGATTGAAGATGTTGTTGGTGTAGTTCTTCACCTCCTTGCGATGGGCGACGGCAATGATGGAATTCGCGATGGGAAACCAGGGGGCTTCCCGATGGAAGATGCGCTGCGCCTCCTTGTAGTCGGCGGTGCGGCGTTCGACGTCGGTTGTGACCTTGGCCTTCGTGATCCGGTCTTCGAAATCCGGATTGCACCATCTTGCAAGGTTGGCGCCGCCCGGACGCACGGCACCGCAGCTCAGCAGGAAATAAAGAAAATTGTCCGGATCGCCGTTATCGCCGGTCCAGCCATAAATCACCATGTCCGGATCGCCCTGGGTCACCTGCTGGCGATAGTTGCTCCAGCTGTCCGTCTTCAGGGCGACCCGGATGCCGACGCGCTCCAGATTCTCGCGAATCATTTCGGCGGCGCGCTTGCCGTTCGGCAGGTAGGGGCGCGTGACCGGCGTGTACCACAGATCGAGGGAAAAGCCTTCGGGATATCCCGCCTCGGCCAGCAGGCGGCGGGCCGCCGCCGGGTCGAACGGATAATCCTCGATGCCGTCGTCGTAGGACCACATGCCGGGCGGAATCGGGTTCTTCGCCGGCGATCCGCCATTCTGATAAACCGCATCGACCAGGGTGCGCTTGTCGATCGCCATGGTGACGGCCCGCCTCACCCGCACATCGTTCAGCGGCGGCTTGCTCGTATTGAACGCCATATAGGCGACATTCCGGCCGTCCTGCTGCTCGATCACCAGATTGGGATCTTTTTCTATCGCCCCCAATTCGGCCGGGTTGGGGAAGATCATCACATGGCATTCGCCGGATCGCAGCTTGTTCAGGCGCACCGCGATGTTCGGCGTGATCGAATAGATCAGGTTGTCCAGCGGCCGGCGACCCCGCCAATAGCCGTCGAAGGCCTTGTAACGGATCGCCACATCCTTGTGGAAGGACACCAGCCGGAACGGCCCGGTGCCGATGGGCTTGTCGTCGAACAAATCCTGTTTGCCGGCCTTCATCAGGACATCGGCGTATTCGGCGGACTGGATCGACAGGAACGGCATGGCCAGATCGGCCAGGAAGGGAGCTTCCGAATGGGTCAGGGTGATGCGGACCGTGTAGTCGTCCAGCTTCTCCACCGATTTCAGCAGGGTCGGCAGCCCCATGCCCCTGAAATATTCATAATTCGCCGTTCCGACAGTGTGATAGGGATGGTCGGGCCGCCATTGACGATCGATGGTGAACAGCACGTCATCCGCATTGAGCGGCCGGCTCGGCGTGAACAGCTCGTTGGAATGGAAAGCGACATTCCTGCGCAGATGGAATTCATAGACCAGCCCGTCGTCCGAAATCCTGTAGGATTCGGCCAGACCGGAATTCATGATCTGCCCTGCCGGACCGAATTCGACCAGATTGTTGAACAGCGGCGTCGTGGCGTTCACGGTCGTGCCGGAGGTGGAAACCTGCGCATTGAAACCCTGCGGATTTCCCTCCGTGCAGTAGACCAGCGACTTGTCGGCGAATGCGGGGCCCGGCAGCCCGGCAAGCCCGATCAGAACAGCAATCCCCTGCGCAAGACTCCGCATCGACGTCTTCAGCGACAAAGGCATTCACTGCTCCTGCGGGGATGATAGTGCGGGCGCCATCGATATGTTATCAGTAGCAAATCGCCGTGGAAAGCGAATGGTGAAGCGCACACCGCTGCCGGGAGGACTGTCGACGGCAACCCTGCCACCCAGACGGTTCACCACGAGGTTGTATACAATGTGAAGTCCAAGGCCTGTGCTGCCGCTTCCGCGTCTTGTGGTAAAGAACGGATCGAACACCCGCGCGATATCGGGCTGGGCGATCCCCCGGCCATCGTCGGTGTAGACCAGATCCACCATATCCGGCTCCGGCGCATCGACCTGGATCAGCAGATGGCCCTGCTGCCCCTCCCGGTAGGCGTGGGTGATGGAATTCATCACGAGGTTCGTCAGGATCTGCGCCAGAACGCCGGGATAGCCGTCGATCTCGATGTCTTCGGGACACTCCACCCGCAGGCTGTGGCCAGCGCGGCGCCAGGACGGGCTGAGGCTGGTCGCCAGATCCTCCAGATAGGGCTTCAGCAGGAATTGCCGCCCCTCGCCGCTGGTCTGGTCGGCCGCCACCTGCTTGAAGCTCTGCACCAGCTCGCCGGCCTGCCGCAGGTTCAGCACCATCAGCCGGGCCAGCTCGTCCGCCGTATCATGGAATTCGGCGAAGTCGCTGCGGCGCAGGTTGCCCTCGCCGGCCAGCCGCCCGATGGCCGTCAGCCGGTCCTGAAGATGGGTCGCCCCCATCAGGGCGTTGCCGAGCGGCGTGTTGATCTCGTGCGCCACCCCGGCGACCAGCCCGCCCAGCGACGCCATCTTCTCCGCCTGGATCAGGTCGGCCTGGGTCCGGCGCAGATCCTCCAGGGCACGGTCGGCGCGGTCCTTCGCGTGGCGGGCCGCCTGCTCGCGCAGGCCGATCTCGCGGATGAAGAAAGCGGCGGCGCGCGCCATGGCGCCGAACTCGTCCTGGCGGCGGGTGCCGTCGATCGGACCGGCCAGCGGATCCTCGGCCAGACGGGTCATCTGCCGCTGCAGTCGCAGAACCGGCCGGCTGATCGACCGCGCCACGACCGCCGCGGCGCCCGCGGCCAGCAGCAGGCCGATGGTCGCGCCGATGACCAGGATGCGGGTCAGCAATTCGCCGATGCGCGCGGCCTCTTCCCGGAAGGTCTCGTCCAGCTGGCGGGCGGTCTCGACCAGGGCACCGGCGTCGCGGTCCATGGCGATCAGAAGCTGATTCAGGCGGCGCAGCCCGTCCGCCGTACGGCGCAGGCTGTCGCGCCAATTGCGGATGGCCGCCAGCACCTCGTCCTGCAGTAGCGGCGACATGGGAAGCTCGCGCACCGTCGCCAGCAGGGCGCCGGCGTCGGCGACGATGCGGTCGGCCTCCTCCGCGTCGCGCACGGCCACGGCGTCGGCCGCCCGCCGGCCCAGACGGAGGGCGACGACGGCGACGTTCTGTGTCTCCTGCTCGGTGTCGTTGGCCTGGATGGCATAGGCGATCAGCTGGACCACCTCGTCCTGGATCGCGGTGTAGCCGGTGGACTTCACCATCAGGATCCGGGCGGTCAGCGCCTCGATGGCCGCAGCAGCCTCCGCGCCGGCGCGCTGGGCCGCCTCAAGTGCCCGCTGGGCCTCCGCGGTGCGGGCCTGCGCCTGATACAACCCGTCGAGCGCCGGATGCAGCGCCGGCAGGAGAGAGGACAGGTAGGTCACGTCGGGCTGACGGCCGAGCGTCCCGGTCAGGACCAGCGCCCGCACCACCGGCAGCGTGCGGAGGACCTGTTCCCCCAGCATCCGCTCGCCCAGACTGCCGGCAGGTCCGACATCGGCTCCGTCCACTGCGATCCCCGCCGCAGCCTGTGCCGCCGCCTCGAACCGGCTCAGCGCCACGTCGCGCTCCGCATCGGCCGCGCGCAGATCCGCGACGGCGCCCTGCAGCCCGGCGACGGTGGCCGCATAGCGGGCGGCGGCCTGCTTCGCCGGATAGCGGTCGACCAGCGGGTCCGTCCGCCCCAGCACCGCCTGCAGCCGGTCGGCGGTCACCGTCAGACGGTCGATGGCGATGCGGAAGTCGCCGGCGGTCAGGGGCTGCCCGCCGCCATGCAGGCCGCTGCCGAAGCCGAGCGCCGCGACATGCTGCGCCTCGGCACGCTGGAGGTCCAGCATCGCCTCGCGCAGTTCGTGGGCGCCGTCGACCACCTCGCGGCTGTCGCGCAGGCGCTTGTCGGCTTCCGTCAGCGACCCCAGGGAGTCGACGTTGGCGGCATGCTGCCGTTCGCGGGCGCGGTCGGTCAAAGCCATCAGGGTGGCGGAATGGAGCCCCATGTCGGCCACGGCGGCATCGTTCGCCGCGGTCACCTGGATGAAGCTGCGCATCTGGTCGACATAGCGCGCCAGCACACCGGTCGCGCGCTCCACCTCCGACCGGTGGGTCCTGGCCGATCCGGCCTCGTCCAGCTGCCGCAGTTCGGACGCCGCAGACTGCGACAGTTTTTCAAAACGGTCGGCGCGGCCGGCACGGTCGGCCGGCGCCACCTGGAGATAGTCGATGCGGGCCGCCGTCGCCGCCAGAACGTCGCGATAGACGGAGCCGGCGAGCACCGCCGATTCATAGACCCGCTCGCTGCGGGCGAGCAGCAGCCCGCCGGCGACCGCGATCACCGCGGCGACCGCCACCGGCACGCCGCCGACCATGGCGATGCGTGACCGAATCCTCATCCGCGCCCCACCGTGCCGTCACGCACGCAGGCTGCCCGGACGGGCCGCCGGGACAGGAGCAGGGATCGGGCAATGGGTGATCGACGAGCCGCCACGAACGCTCCGCATTCAGGACCTAAAGGGCCTTAGCAGAGCAATGTTCGGGGGCAAAGGGATATTGCTTCAAGAAAAAATGCAGTAGAGCGGGCGGGGCATAGGGTCGCCCCGCCCTGCCCCACACCGCCCTGCCCCACACCGCCCTGCTCCGGTCGCCGTCGGATCAGGACTTGCCGGCCACGCCCAGCTTGGCCTGCACGGCCGCCAGCCCGTCCTTGCCGTCGATGGTGGTGACGCCGCCGAGCCAGCCCTTCAGCACGTCGGGGTTCTTCTTCAGCCAGGCCTTGGCGGCGGCTTCCGGCCTCTTGTTGTCGTTCATGATGTCGCCCATCACGGCGTTTTCCATGTCCAGCGTGAAGGACAGGTTGGACAGCAGCTTGCCCACGTTCGGGCATTCGGCGGCATAACCCTTGCGGACGTTGGTGGCGACGGTGGCACCGCCCAGGTTGGGGCCGAACCAGTCGTCGCCGCCTTCCAGATAGGTCAGCTCGAAGCTCTTGTTCATCGGGTGCGGCTCCCAGCCCAGGAAGACCACCCAGCCCTTGTTGCGGGTCGCCCGCTTCACCTCGGCCAGCATGCCGGCCTCGCTGGATTCCACCAGCTTGAAGTCCTTCAGACCGAAGGCGTCGGCCTTCAGCATCTTATCGATGATGAGGTTGCCGTCGTTGCCGGCCTCGATGCCGTAGATCTTGCCGCCCAGCTTGTCCTTGAACTTCGCGATGTCGGCGAAGCTCTTCAGTCCGGCATCGGCGGCGTATTTCGGCACCGCCAGCGTGTATTTGGCGCCTTCCAGGTTGACGCGCGTCACCTCGACCGAACCATCCTCAAGCACCGGCTTCAGGAAGGGCTCCATCGTCGGCATCCAGTTGCCGAGGAAGACGTCCAGCGACTTGGTCTTCAGACCCGTATAGACCAGCGGAACCGACGTCATCGTGGTGGTCGGCTTGTAGCCCAGCGCGTCAAGCGTGACGGAGGCGAGCGCCGTCGTCGCCGCGATGTCGGTCCAGCCGACGTCGCCGAAGCGCACCGTCTTGCAGGTGGCCGGATCGGCGGCCAGCGCCCCGCCGGCGCCCAGCGCCATCACCGCCGCGATGCCCACGCCGGCAATCCATTTGGCCGGAGCCTTCCATCCGTTCATGTGCTCAACTCCTCGTTCTTGTTGTTCCAGTCCGCGGCATTTGCCGTTTTCGTCATCGACGGAGCGGTGAAAATGGCGCATTTGTTGCGGCGCAAGCCAAGGTCCCGGTTGCGGACGGCCTTGGCGGACAAGGACAGGAGACCGCCAGCCCCATGCCCAAAGTCGGAATGGAACCGATCCGCCGCCGCCAGTTGATCGACGCGACCATCGCCTCGATGGGCAAGCATGGCCTGGCCGACACCACGGTGCAGACGATCAGTCGCGGGGCCGGCGTGTCGCCCGGCATCATCCACCATTATTTCGGCGGCAAGGACGAACTGCTGGCCGCCACCATGCGCAGCATGCTGCAACAGCTGCGCGACGACGCGACCCAGCGGCTGGCGGCGGCCGATTCGCCGCGCGCCCGGCTGGAGGCGATCGTCGACTGCAACTTCGCCCCCGACCAGTTCGAACCGCGGGTGGTCGCGGCATGGCTGGGCTTCTGGGCGCAGGCGCCGCACAACCCGGCGCTGAGCCGGCTGCAGCGGATCAACGCCCGCCGGCTGCATTCCAACCTGCTGCACGCCCTGCGCCCGCTGCTGCCGCCGGAACGGGCGGAGCGGGTGGCGGTCGGCCTTGCCGCGATGATCGACGGGCTGTGGCTGCGCTTCGCCCTGACCGGCGCCATCGACGGCAGCGCCGCGCGCGCCGTGGCGCTGGGCTACCTCGATTCCGAACTGAACGCCTGACGTCAGAGTTTGTGAGCTTTCGCTGGTCCCGGCGAGAGCCGCTTCACGTTTGCGCCGCTTCCCATCGGAACTCGTCGAGTCCTTCTCTCGGCCGTCATTCCCGCGAAGGCGGGAATCCATCCGAACCAGGAGGATGGACGCGAAGCTTCCTGGATCCCCGCCTTCGCGGGGATGACGGCCGATAATCGCCTCGAAAACCTCTTCCGGCCTCACCGCCGCCACCAGCGCCGCTTGGCCGATCCGGCGGAAGCCGGACGGCCAAAGCCCCGGCCGAAACTCTGGGTGATGCGGTCGAGCACGACGGCCAGGAACACCACGCTCAGCCCGCTCTGCACGCCAAGCCCGATGTCCAGGCGCTGGATGCCCTGCAGCACCACGTTGCCCAGGCCGCCGGCGCCGATCATCGAGGCGACGACGATCATCGACAGCGCCATCATCATGGTCTGGTTCACGCCGGCCATGATCGACGGCAGGGCGTTGGGAAGTTGCACCTTGAACAGAAGCTGGTGTTGGCGGCAGCCGAAGGCGCGGCCAGCCTCCACCAGTTCCACCGGGACCTGCCGGATGCCGAGCGCGGTCAGGCGCACCGCCGGCGGCATGGCGAAGACCACGGTGGCGATGATTCCCGGCACCCGGCCCAGCCCGAAGAACAGCACCGCCGGGATCAGATAGACGAAGGCCGGCATCGTCTGCATCAGGTCGAGCAGGGTCTTGCCCAGCCCGTCGGCGAGCTTGCTGCGCGCCATCCAGATGCCCAGCGGCACCCCGCCGATCAGGCTGAGCGCGGTGGAGGCCAGCACCAGCCCGAGGGTGGAGACCGTCGGTTCCCACAGCCCCATCACGAAGATGCCGCCCAGCGCCAGCAGGGTGAACAGGGCGAAGCCGCGCCCGACCCGCCACAGGGCGATGGCCGCCAGCACCAGCGCCAGCAGCCAGGGCGGCACCCCCAGCAGCAGGCCGTCCAGCGTCTCGCCAAGCCCGTCCACCGCCGCGGCGATGACCGACAGCGCCGGCTGCCCATGGTCGAGGATCGTGTTCACCAGCCATTCGGAGCCGCGGGCGATGCCGCCGCCGATGGTCTCGCTCAGCCATTCGACGTCGATCAGCGAGGCGTCAGCCATGGCGCACCTCGCGCCCGGCGTCCCCGCCACGGTCGAGCGCCTCCAGCAGCACCGCGCGGGAGATCACGCCGATGAGCCGGCCGTCCGCCTCGACGACCGGCAGCGGACCGGGCGCCGCGGCGACCCGGCCGAGCAGCGCGTGGATGGGCGTGTCGGCCGCCACCGGCTCAAGCCCGGGCGGCGGCAAGCCGTCGTCGGGCGGCCGGGCGATGTCGCGGGCGCGCAGCACGCGTGAGGCATCGACGCCGCGGAAGAAGGCGCGGACATACTCGTCGGCCGGCGCGCGCAGGATCTCCGCCGGGGTGCCGATCTGGGCGATCCGCCCGTCCTCCATCACCGCGATGCGGTCGGCGATCCGCATCGCCTCCTCCGCATCGTGGGAGATGAAGACGATGGTGCGGGCATCCTCGCGCTGCAGCCGCAGAAGCTCGTCCTGCATGTCGCTGCGGATCAGCGGGTCGAGCGCCGAGAAGGCCTCGTCCATCAGCATGATCGTCGGGTTCTTGGCCAGCGCGCGGGCCAGCCCGACCCGCTGCTGCATGCCGCCCGACAGTTCGTTCGGATAGCGGTCGGCATAGTCCGCCAGCCCCACCCGTTCCAGCGCCGCCAACGCCGCCCTGCGCCGCTCGCCCCGCTTCACCCCGGCGACCTCCAGCCCGAAGGCGGCGTTCTCCAGAGCGGTGCGGTTGGGCAGCAGGGCGAAGGACTGGAACACCATGCTCATGTCCCGCCGCAGCACCTCGACAAGTTTGGAATAGGACAGGCCGGTGAGGTCGCGGCCGTCCAGCCGGATTTCCCCCTCCGATGGTTCGATCAGGCGGTTCAGCAGCCGGACGATGGTGGATTTGCCCGACCCCGACAGGCCCATGATGACGAAGATCTCGCCGGCCCGGATATCGAAGCTGGCCTCGGCCACGCCGACATTGACGTTCAGCCGCTGCAGGACCTCCGCCTTGGTCGCCCCGCTGCGCAGCATCTCCAGCGCCGGGCGCGGATCGTCGGCGAAGACCTTGCGCAGGCCGCGGACCGCCAGACGCACCGGAGCAGCGCCCGTCGAAGACGAGCCGGTGGGCGTGGGCAGGATCATCGTCATGGGCAAGGCTTCCGGAACGCAACAGACCAGGGTGAAGGCAATCGGGCCGTAGATTGCCCCGAGACGAGGGGCGCGGTCGATAGCTGCGTTCACGAAAGCTGCATTTTGACGGCACTCGTGCGGGATTGGCCGCAGACGCAGACCGCTTTTATTTTGATTGATCGTTCAATGAAAAACCGGGGTGCGCATCTTTCCCCACGGGAGGAATCCCCCTCCCCCCGGGGGGGGAGGGGGATTCTGTTGACCTCAAACCCGCTCGAAAATCGCGGCGATGCCCTGGCCGCCGCCGATGCACATGGTCACCAGGGCATAGCGCCCGCCGGTGCGGTGCAGTTCGTGGATCGCCTTCACCGTGATGATGGCGCCGGTCGCCCCCACCGGGTGGCCGAGCGAGATGCCGGAGCCGTTGGGGTTCACCTTGGCCGGGTCGAAATCCAGCTCGCGGATCACGGCGCAGGCCTGGGCGGCGAAAGCCTCGTTGGATTCGATCACGTCGAGGTCGGCGACAGACAGGCCGGTCCGCTCCAGCACCTTGCGGGTCGCCGGGATCGGGCCGATGCCCATGTGGTCGGGCTCAACGCCGGCATGGGCATAGCCGACGAGGCGGGCAAGCGGCTTCAGCCCAAGCGCCGCGGCACGGCGGGCATCTGCCAGCACCACCGCGGCGGCACCGTCATTCAGGCCGGAGGCGTTGCCGGCGGTCACCGACCCGTCCTTCTTGAAGACCGGCTTCATCTTCGCCAGCCCTTCCGGGGTGACGTCGCCGCGCACATGCTCGTCGGTGTCGAAGACGATGGTGCCCTTGCGGGACGCGATCTCCACCGGGACGATCTGATCCTTGAAGCGGCCCTCGGCGATGGCGTGGGCGGCGCGACGCTGGCTCTCCAACGCCAGGGCATCCTGCGCCTCGCGGTCGATGCCGTAACGGGTAGCGACGTTCTCCGCCGTCACACCCATGTGAATCTTCTGCCACGGGTCGTGCAGGATGCCGTTCATGTAATCGACCAGCGCCCCGTCGCCCAGCCGGGTGCCCCAGCGGGCGCTCGGCACGAAATAGGGGCCGCGGCTCATCGACTCCGCGCCGCCGCCGATGGCAACATCGCAATCGCCGAGCGCGATGGACTGCGCCGCCGAAACGATTGCCTGCAGGCCGGAGCCGCACAGCCGGTTGACGTTGAAGGCCGGGGTGCCGATCGGAATGCCGGCGTCGATGGCGGCGACGCGGCTGAGATAGGCGTCGTTGGTCTCGGTCGGGATGACGTTGCCCATCACCACATGGCCGATGGCGTCGGCCGCGGCGCCGGAGCGCTCCAGCGCCGCCTTGACCGCCACGGTGGCGAGTTTGGTCAGCGGCACATCCTTCAGGCTGCCGCCGAAGCCGCCGATGGCGGTGCGGGCGGTGCCGACGATGACGATGTCGTTCTGCATGGTTGGGTCCATTTCTCGGGCGGAGATGACGGTCAGAGGGTGTTGGATCAGCGGCCGGTGAAGTCCGGCCGGCGCTTGGCGATGAAGGCGCCGACGCCCTCGGCAAAATCGGTGGTGGCGGCGGTGGTGAGGAAGCGGTCGCGCTCGGCGTCCAGCTGCTGTTCCAACGTCCGGTCGAAGGACTGGCGCATCAGGTGGCGGACGCCGGCATAGGCGACGGTCGGCCCGGCGGCGAGCCGCGCGGCCAGCTTCGCGGTTTCTTCGGCCAGCGACGCGGCCGGCACCACCCGGTTGACCAGCCCGATCCGCAGGGCCTCCGCCGTGTCGATCACGTCGGACAGCATCGCCAGTTCCATGGCGCGGCGCAGCCCGACCAGGCGCGGCAGATGGAAGCTGCCCGACCCGTCCGGCGTCGCGCCGATGCGGGCATAGGCCATGGTGAACTTGGCGTCGTCGGCGGCGATGCAGAGGTCGGCGGCGCTGGCGAGGCTCATCCCCGCCCCTGCCACCGGCCCGTGGACGGAGGCCAGGACCGGCACGTCCAGCCGGTCGAGAACGCGCAGCGCCTCGTGCAGGTGGGCGATGATCGCGCCGGCCACGGCGGGCGCCGCGGCGGGATTGTCGTTGAAGCGGCCGACATCGCCGCCGGCCATGAAGCCGCGCCCATTGCCGGCGATCACCAGAACCCGCGTCGGTCCCGTCCCGCCCTCATCCGCCACGCTGCGGCAAGCATTGAGGAAGGCGGCGGCGGTCGGCTCGTCCAGCGCATTCAGCACGCCCGGCCGGTTCAGCCGGATCCAGGTGACGGCCCCCTCGCGGACGACAAGGACCGGTGGGGCCAGGACCGGTGGGGCCAGGACCGGTGGGGCCAGGACCGGTGGAGCTGTGTCGGACATCGTGGCGTCTCCCCTGGCATCAACTGAAGGAACATCGGTGGGCTGGGCATTACCTGATGGAAGGTATGTTACCGTACGGTATGATCTGTCAATGGTTCGGTTGACCCAATGGTAAGGGAGGGCCGCCGAAGTGCTGGCCTGCAGCGGCGGAGCGAATCCATGGCTTGGCTGTTGGTCCCCGGACAGTGCAAGCTGCCGCCCGTCAACAAAGGATCGGAGTCCCCGCCATGCATCAACGGAACCTGACCGGCTTACCGGCCATGACTCGCTGACGGCGGCGGAGATACGGCATGCCCATGGTTGTGCGTTCGGTCGCGTCGCTTCTGCTGGGCGTGGCCTTTCTGATGCTGGGGAACGGCGCCCTGTCGACCCTGATCGGCCTTCGCCTCGCGGCGACCGATTCCGGGACGACCGCGGTCGGGATGATCACCGCCGCCTATTATGCCGGGCTGACCCTGGGGTCTCTCTATGCGCACCGGATCATCACCCGCGTCGGCCATATCCGGTCCTTCGCCGCTTTCGCCTCGATCGTTTCGGTCGCGGCGCTGTCGCATGCGCTGTTCGTCGATGCATCCCTGTGGGCGGTGCTTCGCCTGACGCAGGGCTTCTGCATGGCGGGACTCTATATGTGCATCGAAAGCTGGCTGAACGGCACCGCCACCAACGAAAGCCGCGGACAGCTCTTGTCGGCCTACATGGTGACGCTGTACGGCGCATCGGGCGTCGGCCAGCAGCTGCTGCGGTTGGATGACGAGTCCGGCATCCGCCTTTTCATGGTCGTGTCGATCCTGCTGACGCTGGCGCTGGTTCCGGTGGCACTGACGCGGACCACCCCGCCGCAGCTGCCGGACGTCTCGTCCTTCGGCATCCGCAGGCTCTATCAAAGCTCGCCGCTGGGGGTGGCCGGGGTCTTCATCAGCGGGGCGATCACCGGGTCGATCTACGGACTGGCCCCGGTGTTCGGCGCCGCCTCCGATTTCGGGGTGTCGGGCACGGCGCTGTTCATGTCGGTGCTGATCCTCGGCGGGATGGCGCTGCAATGGCCGCTCGGCCGGCTGTCCGACCGCTTCGACCGGCGCAGTGTCATCATCGGCCTGACGGCCGCGCTGTCGCTGATCAGCGTCTGCATGATCGCCGCCGCCGGAATGAACCAGCATCTGGCGCTGATGCTGGTGGCGCCGCTGTTCGGCGGCCTGTCCTTCACGATCTATCCGATCTGCGCCGCCCACACCAACGACTATGTGCGCCGCGAAGACATGGTGTCGGCCAGCGGCGGCCTCATCCTGTCCAACTCGGTCGGCGCCATCATCGGGCCGCCGTTGGCATCGACCCTGATGACCACGACGGGGCCGGCCGGCCTGTTCGCCTTCATCGGCGGCGGCGCGCTGTGCGCCACAATCTATGGCCTGTGGCGATCCCGCGTCCGTCCGCCGCTGCCGGCCGAGGAACAGGCCGCCTTCCGTCCGCTGCCGCAGACGACGCCCACCGTCTCTCCGCTCGATCCCATGGGCCCGCTGAAGTCATCGTCGGAGGACTGACGTTTTTCGGAGGGCTCCGTTAAGGAGTTCGGGGTAAGCTGCCCGGCGGTGGAATGCTGGCTGGTGGTTGCATGCCGTTTTCGCGGGAGCCTCTCTTGCCTATGCCGCCGGATCGGGATCCGGACCAGGATCGGCCGTCGCAGAGCCTGGATGCCGACCGGCTGGAAACGCTGGTCGGTGCGGTGGCGCGGGATCGCGACCGCACGGCCTTCGCCGCCCTGTTCCGCCATTTCGCCCCGAAGATCCTGCATTATTGCCTGAAGCTCGGCGCCGACCGCAGCACGGCGGAGGAGTTGGTGCAGGACGTGATGCTGACGGTCTGGCTGAAGGCCGACAGCTTCGATCCCGCCCAGGCCACCGTCGGCACCTGGGTCTTCACCATCGCCCGCAACCGGCGCATCGACCGTCTGCGCAGGGAGATGCGCCCGGCTCCCGACCCGGAGGATCCGGCGATGACGCCGCAATCCCACGCCACGCCGGAGGAGTCCGCCCAACTGGTCCAGAGCAGCCGGCATTTGCAGGACGCGATCGGTTCGTTGACGGCAAACCAATCCGAAGTGCTACGCCGTTCGTATTTCCTTGAACAGACCCACGAGGAGATCGCCGAAGACACCGACGTGCCCTTGGGCACGGTGAAGACCCGGCTGCGCCTCGCGCTCGGCCATTTGAAACGCAGCTTGGGGGACAAGGCGTGACGTTGCCGCTCCACCATCCCGACGACCAGTTCCTGATCGGCTATGCCAGCGGGCAGGAGCGGGCCGGCAAGTCGCTGCTGGTGGCGACCCACCTCGCCTATTGTCCCGATTGCCGCCGGCGCGTCGCCTCTTATGAAGCCCTGTGCGGCAACTGGTTCGAGGAGCTGCCCTGCAACGATCATGACGGGCTGGACGCCCTGCTCGACCGGATGGACGGCCTGCTCACCGCCGCCCGGGCGCCGGCGGAGGCGAAGCCGTCCCAACCGGTCGCCGCCAACCAGAGCGGCATCGACCCGGCAGGCGGCAGGCTGGTGCCGGAACCGCTGCGCGGCTGGCTGCCTGAGGCGATCGACACGCCGACCGACGACGGGTCCTGGCGGGAAATCTCCAAGGGCGTCTGGCTGTCGGGCTGGGAACGCACCCTGTCCGGGACGACGATCTGCCTGCTCCGCATGGCCTCGGGCGCCCCGGTCCCGGCACACCGTCACACCGCCGACGAGTTGCTGCTGGTCCTGCAGGGGGCGTTCAGCGACGAATATGGCAGCTACGCGCTGGGGGATGTCGCCCAGTATGTCGCCGACACCGACCATCACGCCCAGGGCGCCAGCGAGGAAGACTGCATCTGCCTGTTCCTGCTGGACGGCGAGCTGATCTTCCTCGACGAGGCCGGAAACCCTGCCTAGAGTGCGATCGTTTCAGACGGACTCGTCTGAAACGTGAATCGCACGGAAAATCAAACGGCTAGAGTTCATCTGATGCTTCAATAAGCATCAGATGAACTCTAGCCGACGAGGTCCTGATACTCCGGGTGGCGCTTGATGAACGCCTCGATGAAGGTGCAGATCGGCAGCACCTTCAGCCCCTTTGCCCGGATGTCGTCCAGCGCGCCCTTGGCCAGCGCCGACCCCACCCCCTGGCCCGACATCTCGCCCGGCACCTCGGTGTGGGTCAGGGCGATCTTGCCCTCGCGCATGTCGTAGGTCACCAGCGCGGTCGAGTCCGCCACCGTCAGCTCATAGCGGCCGAGTTCCTCGTTGTTCCGCACCTTGTCTTGCAAGCTCATGGTTTTCTTCGCCTTCGGTGATTGCGGATCGTCAGCCGACCATCAGGGATTCCGCCCCGTCGATCCAGACCGGCGTGCCTGTGATGTGCTTGGCCCGATCCGACGCCAGGAACAGCGCAAGCTCCGCCACGTCGAAGCTGTCGCCGGACTTGCCGCCGGTCAGGGGCACCTTGCCTTGCGGATATTCGATCGGGGTCTGCACCGATTCAAGGTTCCGCTTCATGGTGTTGTCGGGAATTTCCGTATCGATGATGCCGGGACAGATGGCGTTGACCCGGATGCGGCTCGGCGCCAGTTCCAGCGCCAGCATCTTCACCATGGCGAGCTGCGCCGCCTTGGTGCAGGAATAGGCGGTGGCGCCGGTGTTGCTGAACACCCGCGTGCCGTTGATCGACGCGGTGACGATCACCGATCCGCCGCCCGCCTTCTTCAGGTGTGGAACCGAATGGTGCAGCGTCAGGTAGGCGCCGCGCAGGTTGGTATTGATGGTGCGGTCCCATTCCTCCGGCGTCAGTTCGTCGATGGGCGCCCAGACGCCGTTGATGCCGGCATTGGCGAAAACGATGTCGAGCCGCCCGAACTCCCCCACCAGCCGGTCGATGGCCTGGCCCATCGCCTTGTCGTCGCCGACATCCGCGGTCAGGGCCAGCGCCTTGCCACCGGCCGCCTTGATCTCCTCGGCGGCCTTCGTGATCTCGTCGGCGGTGTGGCTCAGCACGCCGACACTGGCGCCGGCCTGGGCGAAGCGCACCGCGGATGCCTTGCCGATGCCCGATCCCGCACCGGTGACCAGCGCGACCTTCCCCGTCAAATCCATGACCCCAACTCCAGCGGTAGCCGTCGACCCGAGTGCCAACCTTCGCCCGAGCCCATCGGTTCCCGATGCCGCACCGCCGAACGCAAATTTCGTATAATGGAACGATATTCCGAAAACTTGATTCGGCCGGATCGTCTGTTAGACTGACGATCCGCGGGCCATCATCTCCGACATCGTTTACGATCGGATCGGCCCGGACCCATGGCTTTCCGGAGAGTGCCGATGCCGTCGCCGGCCCAGACTGAAGCGGTTCCGTCCAATCCTGTCCAGTATGCGCGCCCAGATGGAGGAGTTTGGGGGCGCATCGGCGTCATCACCGTCGATTATCCGCCGGTCAACGCCGTCGGCCATGGCGTGCGCAGCGGATTGGTCGCCGCACTCGACGCCGGGCTGGCCGACGATGGGGCGGACGCGCTGCTGATCGTCTGCGCCGGCCGCACCTTCATGGCCGGCGCCGACATCCGGGAATTCGGCAAGCCTTCCGCCCCGCCGACCCTGCCGGAGGTGGTGGCGCGCCTCGACGCCGCGACCAAGCCGGTGATCGCCGCCATCCACGGCACGGCGCTGGGCGGCGGGCTGGAGGTGGCGCTGGCCTGCCATATGCGCGTCGCGCTGAAATCGGCCAAGCTCGGCCTGCCGGAGGTGAAGCTGGGCCTGTTGCCGGGCGCCGGCGGCACGCAGCGTCTGCCGCGGCTGGTCGGTGCCGCCAAGGCGCTGGACATGATCCTGTCCGGCGACCCGGTCGGCGCGGAGGAGGCGCTGGCGCTCGGCCTCGTCGATGCGGTTGAGGACGGCCCCTCGCCGCTGGACGCCGGCCTGCGCGCCGCCGAACGGCTGCTGGCCGAAGGGAATGTCCCGCAGCCGGTCAGCGCCCGCACCGGCCGCATCGCCGACACCGACCCCGCCCTGTTCGCGGCGAAGCGGGCCGAACTCGCCAAGCGCCAACCGCACCTGTTCTCCCCGCACCGCATCGTCGACGCGGTGGAGGCCGCCGTCACCCTGCCCTTCGCCGAGGGCACGGCGCGCGAGCGGGAGCTGTTCCTGGCCTGCATGGCCTCGCCGCAGCGCGCCGGCCTGATCCATGCCTTCTTCGCGGAGCGCGAGGTGGCGAAGGTCCCCGGCCTGCCGGCCGACACGCCGACACGCGACATCCGCAAGGTCGGGGTGATCGGCGCCGGCACCATGGGCGGCGGCATCGCCATGTGCTTCGCCAATGCCGGCATTCCGGCGGTGCTGGTCGACACAGCGCAGGAGGGGCTCGACCGTGGCGTCGCCGCCATCCGCCGCAACTACGAGGCCACCGCCCGCAAGGGCCGGCTGACCGCGGCGCAGGTGGAGGAGCGCATGGCGCTGATCCGCCCGACCCTGTCCTACGCCGACCTCGCCGACGCCGATCTGGTGGTGGAGGCGGCGTTCGAAAGCATGGAGGTCAAGCAGGCGATCTTCCGGACGCTGGACCGGACCTGCAGGCCGGGCGCGATCCTCGCCACCAACACCTCGACGCTGGATGTCGACGCCATCGCCGCGGCGACCGGCCGGCCGCAGGACGTGCTGGGCATGCATTTCTTCAGCCCGGCCAACGTCATGCGCCTGCTGGAGGTGGTGCGCGGGGCCAAGACCTCCGACAGCGTCCTGGCGACGGTGATGGGGCTGGCGCGCAGGATCGGCAAGGTCGGCGTGGCTGTCGGCGTCTGCTATGGCTTCGTCGGCAACCGCATCCTGCACCAGCGCGGCCGGGAATCGATGGCGCTGGTCGAGGAAGGGGCCAGCCCCGAACAGGTCGACCGCGTGCTGACGGAGTTCGGCTTCCCGCTCGGCCATTTTTCGATGACCGACCTTGCCGGGATCGATGTCGGCTGGCGCATCCGCGAGGAGCGGCGCAAGGCCGGCGATCCGGAGGCGCAGGCGCCCAACTGGCTCGACACGCTGGCGGAACGCGGCCGTTACGGCCAGAAGACCTCGGCCGGCGTCTACCGCTACGAACCCGGCAGCCGCACCCCGATCCCCGATCCGGAGGTGGCGGCGGTGATCGAGGAGGATCGCCGGCGCCGCGGCATCACCCCCCGCGCCGTCAGCGACGAGGAGGTCCGCGAACGCTGCCTCTATGCGATGGTGAACGAGGCGGCCAAGATCCTGGAGGAAGGCATCGCCGCCCGTCCGGTGGACATCGACGCCATCTGGCTGCACGGCTACGGCTTCCCGTCCTGGCGCGGCGGCCTGCTGTTCTGGGCCGATCAGGAGGGGGTGGGCAGGATCGCCGAGGCGGTCCAGCGTTTCCACCGCGACATCGGCGGCCCGCAATGGCGACCGTCCGCTTTGCTTCTGCAATGTGCGGCGGAGGGACGGCCCATCGGATGCTGAAACCGGAATGCGGATTTCAATCCCGAAACTAGTTTCCGTTACTGATTGTTAGGATTTTCCCCTATACTCTTTCGACAGGGACGCTCCACCGCGGTCATCCGGCCCCCCAGCCGGCGGACTCAAGGGAGCCGACCTGCATGAGGAACCCGGGCTTCACCGAAGGGGAAAAGCATGAAGGACATCACCGTCGCAGCCACCGACTGGGGTCTCCACGCCGTCGCCTGCAGCGGCCTTCGTGACGTTCCTCCTTCAGTCTGGCTCGGGACGTTGCGCAATGCGCTGCCCGGCGGCAGCACCAGGCGTGGCTTGTTCCTGGATCTGCGGGAGGTCGGCTATTCCCCCCTGCCGTCCTCCCACCTGGGAGCCCTCGCCTCGGTGATCGTCCAGTCCGGGTCCAGCGCGGTTCTGGTGTCGGATCTCCGGCTCGGCCATGCGCTGTGCGATGCGGTTCGCCGCAGCGGCACGACCGGGGAAACGGCAAACGGCCTGCGCGTGCTGTCCACCGACGGCCGTGATCGGGTCGCCATCGCCGCAGCCTATCAGTGGCTGCTGAATGGGCGGGAACCTGCGGATGCCCTGCGGGTGTCCGATGGCCGCTCGTCCGTGCTGCCCTTCCCCGCGACGACGGTGCAGAAGCGGCTGAACTCCCCCGGTTCCGCCCCCCTGCGCCACGCGTCGTGACCGCCGTGCCGTAGCCGCATTTCTTTCCGCAGTCGTCGTCGTCTCAACTGCCTTTTCGCCCCGGCCGGACCCGTCCCGCCGGGGCTTTTTATATGTCGAGCTGTGTCGGCCCGCAGCGCGATTCGGGTCGGGCGGAAGGAATGTTGCCGATGGGTTCGAGCAACCGCCGACGATTGGACCGGTCCACCCGTTCCAGGGCGCCGAACTCGACGGGTTCCAGGGAGCGCCACGGCCCAGGGCGCCGCCGCAGCGGGGACCGATGTGCCGCTCGACACCGTCGCGATCACCCGATCTCTCAGGTCCGGCGAACAGGGCGCTGCCATGGTCGGCTCCGGGCTGTTCCGTCACTTGCCCGGAGTCGCCGATTTGCCCTCCCTTGGGAATTCCCCGCGCGCATCCGATTCAACTCGGTCGGAAGCCGCTTCGACAGTCGGCCAGACCTCGGTCCGGTCAGTGACCGACCGGCAGCGCGATGGCGTCGGCCGGTCCCCATTCCACCCGATACCGGCCGCCCGGACGCACATGCTGATGGTCGGCGTTGTTGGGAATCTTCGCAACCAACCCGGCGGCCGGGCCGTCCGCCAGATGCACGCGGATGTGGTCGCCGAGATAGATCAGTTCGCAGACAATGCCGAACAGGCCCTGCTCTCCGCCGGCCTCACCGGCCGGCACCAGCCGGACCCGCTCGGGCCGCAGCGACACGGTGACCGAAGCCCCGGCCTCCAGCCCCGCGGCAACACGGGTCCGCACCACCGAACCGTCCTCCAACCGGACGGTCCCGCTGTCGCCTTGACGGTGGGCCAGCACGCCGGACAGCCGGTTGTTCTCGCCGATGAAACCGGCGACGAAGATGGTGGCCGGCTCCTCGTACAGTTCCTCCGGCGTCGCCAGCTGCTCCACCCGGCCGCGATTGAAGACGGCGATGCGGTCGGACATGGTCAGCGCCTCCGCCTGGTCGTGGGTGACATAGACCATGGTGACGCCGAGACGTTGATGCAGATGCTTGATCTCGAACTGCAAGTGCTCCCGCAGGTTCTTGTCCAGCGCCCCCAGCGGTTCGTCCATCAGCACCAGATCCGGCTCGAACACCAGCGCCCGCGCCAGCGCCACCCGTTGCTGCTGCCCGCCGGAAAGCTGGGAGGGCCGACGCTGCGCCAGCGCCCCCATCTGCACCATGTCGAGCGCGCGGGCCACCCGCCGCTCCGTCTCCGCCCGGCCCATCCGCCGCACCTTCAGCGGATAGGCCAGATTCTCGGCGATGGTCATGTGGGGGAACAGCGCGTAGTTCTGGAACACCATCCCGATGTTGCGGCGGTGCGGGGGCACATTCTGGATCGGCCTGCCGGCCACGCGGATCTCGCCGCGCGACGGCGCCTCGAACCCCGCCAGCATCATCAGGCTGGTGGTCTTGCCGGAACCGGACGGCCCCAGCATCGTCAGGAACTCCCCCTTCGGGATCGACAGGTCCAGGCCTTCGATCACCAGAGTGCGCCCGTCATAGCTTTTCTGGACGCCGGCGAACTCCACAAATCCCTGGCTTTCCATGGTCATATCCCTCCGGGGTCAGGCGGCGTGAACGGGCGGGCGGCGGTCCCGCCAGGGGCGGGCGCGTTCCAACTGGCCGGCGAGACGGAACAGCGTCGCCTCGTCTCCGGCGCGGCCGGTGAACTGCGAGCCGACCGGCAGTCCTTCGGCGTTCCAGGACAGCGGAACGCTCATCGCCGGCAGGCCGGCCATGTTGGCGAAGGTGGTGAAGGCCAGGAACTGCATGAAGCGGTCCATCACGGCTTCCCCGCCATGCAGCCCGGCATCGAAATGGCCGAGCTTCGGCGGCGGTGAGCCCAGCGTCGGCGTCAGCCAGACATCGTAGCGTTCCAGAAAGCGCCCGAGGATGCGGGAGAAGCCGTGGAACCAGCCGAGATCGGTCACGTAATCCGCCGCCAGGATGCGGCTGCCGCGCTCGAACAGGTAGCGGTTGAAGGGCTCGACCTCTTCCGCCAGGGCGGCGGGAGAGCGGTTGGTGGCGCGGCCGATACTCCACAGGCTGCGCGTCGCCGTCATTGACCAGAAACGGCGATAGGCCGACTGGTACTGCTCCGCGTCGAAGGCCGGGGCGGCGATTTCGACGTCATGCCCCAACTCGGCGCAGAGACGCGCGGTGTCGCGCACCGCGGCCACGCAGTCCGGGTCCACATCGGTGCCCAGCAGCGACTGGTCGGTAACCGCGATGCGCAATCGCCCCGGCTCGCGGCCGACCTGCGACAGGAAGCTCTCCGCCGGCGGTGCCGCGCTGTAGGGATCGCCGGCCATCGGCCCGTGGGTGGCGTCGAGCAGGGCCGCGCTGTCGCGTACGGTCATCGTCACCACATGTTCGTTGACGATGCCGCCCAGGCTGTCGCCCAGGTCGGGACCCATGGTGATGCGTCCCCGCGTCGGCTTCAGGCCGAACAACCCGCAGCAGGACGCGGGAATGCGGATGGAGCCGGCGCCGTCGCCGCCATGGGCCGCCGGCACCATGCCGCCCGCCACCGCCGCCGCGGCACCGCCGCTCGACCCGCCGCTGGAGCGGCTCGGGTCCCACGGGTTGCGGGTCGGACCGAACAGCACCGGCTCCGTCGTGCCGAGCGTGCCGAATTCGCACAGGTTGGTCTTGCCGACCGTCAGCAGACCGGCGCGGCGGTAGCGCGCCATCAGTTCGCTGTCATGGTCGACGACGGCCCCGGCCAACAGGCGGGAGGCGCCGGTGGTCGGCGTGCCGCTGACATGGCAGTAGAGGTCCTTGATCAGGAACGGCGCGCCGGCGAAGGGACCGGAGGACGCCTCACCGTTCGCGAGCGCGGCGCGGGCCTGGTCGTAGAGCGGCAGGATCACCGCGTTCAGCACCGGGTTCACCGCCTCGATGCGGGCGATGGTGGCATCGAGCAGGTCGGCGGCGCTGACCTCGCCGTCGCGGATCAGGCGGGCCTGATCAAGCAGATCGAGATAGGTCATAATGGTCCCCTTCAGGCGGCGAGGCTGTCACGGGACAGCGTGTCGGCGACATCGTCCAGCGCGGCGCGCAGCCGCTCGACCAGTGCGTCGATCTGGCCGGGTTCGATGACGTAGGGCGGGCAGAGCGCGATGTTGTCGCCCATGTTGCGGATGATCGCGCCATGGGCGAGGCAGCGCCGCTCCACCTGCGCACCGACCCGCAGGGCAGGATCGAACTCGCGGCCGGTCGCCGGGTCGGCGGTCAGGCCGATGCCGGCCAGCAGGCCGACGCTGCGGATCTCGCCGACCAGCGGGTGCCCGGCCAGCGCCTCGTCCAGCGCGGCGCGCAGATGGGCGCCCAGCCGGCGGGCGCGGCCGACCACGTCGATCTCGTGATAGATGCGGATCGCCTCGGTCGCGACCGCCGCCGACACCGGATGGCCGGAATAGGTAAAGCCGTGGCCGAAGACGCCGATCTCCGCGCTCTGGTCGGCGATCGCCTGATAGATGCGGTCGCTCAGCGCCACCGCGGCGATGGGGATGGCGCCCGACGACAACCCCTTCGCCATCGACATCATGTCCGGCAGGAAGCCGAAGGTCTGGCTGCCGAACCAGTTGCCGGTACGGCCGAACCCGCAGATCACCTCGTCGGCCAGCAGCAGGATGTCATAACGGGCCAGCACCGCCTGGATTTTGGGGAAGTAGGTCTCCGGCGGCAGGATCACCCCGCCCGCCCCCATCACCGGTTCGGCGATCATCGCCGCGATGCTGTCGGCGCCTTCCGCCTGGATCAGCGCCTCCAGTTCGGCCGCCAGCCGCGTCGCATAATCCTCCTGGCTTTCGCCGGGTTCGGCATGGCGGGCATGGTTGGGACAGGCGGTGAAGACCACGCCCTGGTCCGGCAGGTTGAAGGCACGGTGCATGTGCGGCAGGCCGCTGAGCGCCGCCCCCATAACCGTGCTGCCATGGAAGGCGCCGGTGCGGCTGATGATCTTGCGCTTCTCCGGCCGGCCGCGCGCGGCGTTGTAGTACCAGGCCAGCTTCACCATGGTGTCGTTGGCCTCCGACCCCGAATTGGCGAAGAAGATCCTGCCGCCCCTGATCGGCGAGATGGCCGAAATCGCCTCCGCCAGCGCCACGCAGGCATCGTTCGTGCGGTGGTTGAAGGTGTGATAGGTCGCCAGCGTCCGCATCTGGCGGGCGGCGACCTCTGCCAGCCGCGCCTCTTCGAAGCCGAGCGACGCACACCACAGCCCGGCCATCCCCTCGATATAGCGGCGGCCGGATTCGTCCATGACATGGACGCCGTCGCCCCGCACCAGGGTGAGCGGGCCGCGATCTTCATGGGCGCGGGCATTGGTTTGCGAATGCAGATGCAGGTCGATGTCCAAGGCACGAAGGGCGTTGGTCATGGGAACGGCTCTTCCTGATTGCGGGGGAATGAGTAAGGCGCACGGACTGC
Organism: Azospirillum sp. Sh1; assembly: GCF_008365135.1. NCBI lineage: Bacteria > Pseudomonadati > Pseudomonadota > Alphaproteobacteria > Rhodospirillales > Azospirillaceae > Azospirillum > Azospirillum sp. Sh1. Next base: position 65,395 of record NZ_VTTK01000033.1, read on the forward strand.
GCTTCGACCGCGGACCGCGGCGGAACGGGCGGCAACGTCGCGCTTGCCATTCCCAACTTGTATCTTATAAGTTATAAAATGTCGAGGGCAATTCGGCGCGCCCTTGTACCCCGCCGCTTACGATCCAGCGCCGATCCGCTGACAGGATTACCATGCCAACGACCGCCATCGCCGGACCGGCGCCCGATCCCATGGGCGCCGGCCGAACCCTGACGCCCGAATTTCTGGCGCCCGAAACCCCAACTCCTGAAACCATCGCCCATCTGGAGGAACGCGCCCGGCATGTCCGGCTGGAGACGATCCGGCTGATCGCCATCGCCAAGGTCGGCCACTATTCCTCGACCTTTTCCTGCGCGGAGCTGTTCGCGACGCTCTATTACGACGCCATGCGCCTGAGGCACGGAGAGCCGCGCTGGCCGGACCGCGACCGCTTCCTGATGGGCAAGGGCCATGCGGCGGTCGGGCTCTACCCGCTGCTGGCCGACTGGGGGTTCTTCCCGAAGGAACTGCTGGACGGTTACACCCGGCTCGGCAACCCGCTGGGCGACCACCCGGACATGACCAAGGTGCCGGGGGTGGATTTCAGCTCCGGCTCCATCGGGCACGCGCTGTCCGCCGGCCTCGGCATGGTGATGGGCGGCCGGATGATGGGCCGGCGCTTCGACGTCTATGTGATGCTCGGTGACGGCGAGATGCAGGAGGGGCAGGTGTGGGAAGCGGCGATGGCCGCCGCCCACCAGAAGGCCGGCAACCTGATCGCCATCGTCGACCGCAACGGCTATCAGCTTGACGGCCAAGTCGACGAGGTGATGGGGATCGAGCCGCTGGCCGACAAATGGCGCGCCTTCGGCTGGGAGGTGCATGAGGTGGACGGCCACGACGTCGCCGCCCTCGCCACCCTGTTCCGCCGGCTGAAGCAGGACAAGACCCGCCGGAAGCCGGCCTGCGTCATCGCCAGGACGCTGAAGGGCAAGGGCGTCGGCTACATGGAGCGGGAGGCCGGCTGGCACCTGGGCTATCTGGCGCCGGAGGACGAGGCCGCCGCCATCGCCGAGATCATGGGGCAGCCCGCCGGCCCCGCCATCCCCCACGGAGACGCGCAATGACCGCCACCAACACCCTCGCCGGGCCGGTCAATCCCGGCAGCTGGCAATACCGGCAGCTCAATGCTCGCGCGCCCGGCCTGTCCTACCTGTCGGATGCGCTGTCGGCGCTGGTGGAGGACGGCCACCCGGTGATGGCCGGGACCGCCGACCTGCAATATTCCAACGGGCTCGCCCGCTTCGCCGCCCGGTACCCCGACCGCTTCATCCAGTTCGGCATCTCGGAGCAGAACATGGTGTCCGCGGCGGCCGGCATCGCCACCACCGGCGTGATGCCCTTCGTTGCGACCTTCGCCTCCTTCCTCGGGCTGCTGTGCTGCGAGCAGATCCGCATGGACGTCGCCTATTCCGCCCTGCCGGTGCGGCTGATCGGGCACCATGCCGGCATCGCTCTCGGCTTCTACGGCACCTCGCACCATGCGACCGAGGATCTGGCGATCATGCGCTCCATCGCCGGGCTGACCGTGGTCAATCCGGCCGACGGGCCGCAGCTGGCCGCCGCGATCAAGGCATCGGCCGACCATCCGGAACCGATCTATTTCCGCATTGGCCGCGGGCAGGAGCCGAACGTCTATGACGACCTCCCGGATTTCCGGTTCGGCAAAGCCATCGAGCACGAAACGGGCACCGACCTGACCATCATCGCCTGCGGCACCATGGTCCACCCCTCCCGCGAAGCGGTGCGGGCGCTGCGGGCGTCCGGCCTGTCGGTCGGGCTGATCGACATGCACACGATCAAGCCGCTGGACCGCGACGCGGTGCTGGCGGCGGCCGAACGCTCCCGCATCATCCTGACGATGGAGGAGCACAACATCCTCGGCGGGCTCGGCGGCGCGGTGGCGGAGGTGATGGCGGAGGCCGGCACCAAGGCGGTGCTGATCCGCCACGGCATCCGCGACGAATACAGCCTGATCGCCCCGCCGACGCACCTCTACCGCCACTACCAGCTCGACGCCGCCGGCATCGAGACGGTCGTCCGCGACATCCTGGCCTGACACCGCCGGCCGGGACGGGCCGATCCACCGCCCGTCCCGGCAGCCCCGACGAGGACCAACCATGCCAATCGAAACCGACAACGCCGCGCTGACCGCGCGGGCGCGGGCCGTCATGCCCGGCGGGCTGCTCAGCCCCAGCCGCCAACTGGCGCATCCCTATGTGTTCGTGCGCGCCGCCGGGCCGTACCTGTACGACGCAGACGGCAACGAGCATGTCGACTATCACTGCGGCTTCGGCGCCAACATGCTGGGCCACTGCGCAGCGGCGGTGCGTAACCGCGTGACGGCGGTGTCCGAGCGTATCGACCTGATCGGCGCCGCGGCGCTGGATCTGGAGATCGAGGCGGCGGAAACGCTGGTCCGCCTGATCCCCTGCGCCGATCAGGTGGCCTTCTGCAGCAGCGGGTCGGAGGCGACCTACCACGCGCTGCGGCTGGCCCGCGCCGCCACCGGGCGGCGCACCGTCATCAAGTTCCAGGGCGGCTATCACGGCTGGCATGATTACGTCGCCATGAACGTGCAGTCGCCCGCCGACCGAATCGGGCAGTACGACCCGGTGTGCGACGGCATCCTGCTCGACGCCGCGCGGCACACTGTGGTCCTGCCCTACAACGACACCCAGGCGGTGGAGGATTACCTGTCCGCCCATCCGGGCGAGGTCGCCGCGGTCATCATCGAGCCGATCGCCCACAATATGGGGTCGGTGATCGCCCATGACGCCTTCCTGCGCGACCTGCGCCGTCTGACCGCCGACCACGGCACCGTGCTGATCTTCGACGAGGTCATCACCGGTTTCCGTCACGCGCTGGGCGGCTACCAGTCCATCGTCGGGGTGACGCCCGACCTCGCCACCTTCGGCAAGGCGGTGGCGTCCGGCCATCCGGTCGGGATCCTGGCCGGCCGCGCCGACCTGATGGAACGGCTGGGGCGGACCGGCGAAGGCGCGGTCTTCATGGGCGGCACCTTCAACGGCACGCCGCCGTCGCTGGCGGCCCTGCTGGCGACCATCGGCGAGCTGGAGCGGCCTGGCACCTACGAGCGGCTGTTCGCGCTGGGCGACCGCATGCGGACGGGACTGTCGGCCATCGTCGAGCGGCTGGGGATTCCGGCGCAGCCGGCCGGCTACGGCTCGGTCTGGCTGCTCTATTTCTTCCAGGGCGCCTTCGAGCGGTACGAGGATCTGCTGCGCAACGACAACGCCGCCGACCTCGCCTTCCGTCGGCGGCTGGTGGAGCAGCGGTTCATCTTCCAGCCCCTGCCGCTGAAGCGCCTCTACCTGTCGACCGCCCATGACGAGGCGCTGATCGACCGCACGCTGGACGCCATCGCGGAGACGCTGCATGCGCTGCGTCCGGCGATGCGGGTCGGCGCCTGACTTTCTGTGTTATAGCTTATAGGACGGCAGGAGGCGACGCCGCGGCGCAGCCCCTGCCGTTCGTCCGTGTGTGAGGAGATGATGTCGTGCGAATGCAGCCGATCGAACCGGGAAACCTGTCGGCGCGGTCCTATGTGGCGGTGCGCGAAGCGCTGATCGCCGGGAGCTTCAAGCCGGGCCAGCGGCTGGTCATGCAGGATCTGGCGGACGAGCTGGGCACCAGCATAACGCCGGTGCGTGAGGCCTGCCTGCGGCTGGTCAGCGAACAGGGGCTGGAACTGAGATCGGGCCGCTTCGTCTGCGTGCCGGGGCTCAGCCTGTCGCGCTATCTGGAAATCCGCACCATCCGCATCGCGCTGGAAGGTCTGGCGGCGGAACTCGGCGCTGCCCATGCCACGGCGGAGGATATCGCCCGCCTGACCGAGGCGCATGCCCGGTTCGACGCGGCGGAGCGCGCGCGCGACGTCAAGGCGGCGCTGCAGTACAACCGCGACTTCCACTTCGCGGTCTACCGTTTGTCCGGGATGGAGATGCTGGTCGGCCAGATCGAAAGCCTGTGGGTGTCGATGGGGCCGATCCTGAACGTCTTCTACAACGAGGTCGAACACGACGATTACGCCGGCGCCGACGAGCATCTGGCGCTGATCGCCGCGCTGCGCGCCCATGACGGCCCCGCCGCGCGGGCCGCCATCGAACGCGACATCATCCGCGGCGGCGAGAGCCTGATCCCCTATCTCGAAAAGGTCGGCCAGTCCCTGACGCCGGCCTGACCGGCGCCAGGGCGCAGTCCTTTTCTCACTCCTCGTCCAGACCGCGCGGGGTACGCATCCCGGCGGTCTCGCCGCCGTCGATGGTCAGGACAGTGCCGTTGACGTAGCTCGACCGCTCCGACAGCAGCCAGGCGACCGCGTCGGCGACTTCCTCCGGCGCGCCGAAGCGGCCGGCGGGAATGCGCTGCTCCAGACGGCGGCGCTTGATCGCTTGCGTTTTGATGCCCTGCATCATGCGGGTGTCGATCTGGCCCGGGCAGACGGCGTTGAAACGGACCTCGTCGCCGAACTCCAGCGCCAGCGCCTGGGTCATGCCGATCACCGCCGCCTTGGACGCGCAGTAGATCGCCAGCCCCTCCTCCCCGATCTTGCCGGCGACGGAGGCGACGTTCACCACCGCGCCGCGCGCCGCCCGCAGCCCCGGAAGGGCGAGGCGGGTGAACAGGAAGGCGCTGCGGGCGTTCACCGCCATCACCTGGTCCCAATCCTCCACCTGCGCCTCGGCGAAGGCGACGCGGCGCGACATGCCGGCATTGTTGACCAGCCCGTCGATGCGGCCATCGCCAAGGTCCATCGCGCGCCCGACCGCCCGGGCACAGTCGTCGGGCGAGGCGACGTCGCCGCGCTGGAAGACGGCGCCCGGGCAGCGGCCGGCGAGGTCCGCCCCCGCCGCTTCGTCCCGGCCGGTGAAGAGGACGGCCTGCCCTTCGCCGGTCAGGCGCTCCACACAGGCGCGGCCGATGCCGTGCGTGCCGCCGGTAACGATGATCATGCGTTGCTCCCAGGCTTTGAACCGGTCCCCCGCCCCAGCCGGGCGAGGAGGACCATGAAGACGATGGTGACGCCAACCAGAAGGGTCGACATCGCCAGGATGGACGGATCGATGGTGTCGCGGATGCCGTCGAACATCTGGCGCGGCAGGGTCCGCTGCTCCGGCCCGCCGATGAACAGCGCCACCACCACCTCGTCGAAGGAAAAGATGAAGGCGAACAGGCCGCCGGACAGCACGCCCGGCAGGATCAGCGGCAGCGTCACGGTCAGGAAGGCCCGCACCGGCGAGGCGCCCAGGCTGTAGGCCGCCCGCACCAGGGTGGTGTCGAAGTTGCGCAGGGTCGCCGTCACCGTGATGACGACGAAGGGCGCGCCCAGCGCCGCATGCGCCAGGATCAGCCCGAGATAGGAGGCGGTCAGGCCGATCCGCGCGAACAGGAAATACATGGCGACGCCGCTGATCACCACCGGCACCACTATCGGCGCGATCAGCAGGCCGAGCAGGAAGGACCGCCCCGGCAGGTCGTTGCGCGCCAGCCCCAGCGCCGCCAGCGTACCGAGCAGCGTCGCCAGCGCCATGGCGCCGGTGCCGACGATCAGGCTGTTGCGCAGCGCCGGCAGCCAGGGGCCGGACGCCGCCATCACCTTCTCGTACCATTGCAGCGACAGGCCGGGGATCGGGTAGGACAGGAAGCCGGCGGAGCTGAAGGAAATCGGGACGACCGCCAGGATCGGCCCCACCAGGAAGACCATCATCGCACAGCAGAAGGCATAGTGGAGAACACGGGTGGGATTGGACATGGTTTGGCCTCTCTTCCGGACGCGGGGACCTCACTGGATGCCGGCGATGCGGCCGACGCCGATCAGGCGCCCGACCGTCGCGTAGAGCAGCATGATGCAGGCGAGCAGGATCGCCCCCAGCGCCGAGGACAGGCCCCAATTGATGGTGGTGTTCGCGTAGTAGGCGATGAAATAGCTGGTCATCTGGTCGCGGGCGCCGCCGACCAGGCTGGGCGTGATGTAATAGCCGACGCCGATGATGAAGGTCATCAGGCACCCCGCCCCGACCCCCGGCAGCGTCATCGGCAGATAGACCTTGAGGAAGCCGACCGCCGGATGGGCGCCCAGCGAGGCCGAGGCCCGCATGTAGGACGGCGAGATGCCCTTCATCACGCTGAGGATCGGCAGGATCATGAACGGCAGCAGGATATGCACCATCGCGACATAGAGACCGAAGCGGTTGAACACCAGTTCCAGCGGCGCATCGACGATGCCGAGCCGGGTCAGCAGCCCGTTCAGCACGCCTTCCTTCTGCAGCACGACGATCCAGGCGCTGGTCCGCACCAGCAGCGAGGTCCAGAAGGGCAGCAGCACGCAGACCATCAGCACCGACGCGAAGCCGCGCGGCAGGCTGACCAACGCATGGGCCAGCGGGAAGCCCAGCACGAGGCACAGGAGCGTGGTGACGAAGCCGATCCACAGGGTGCGGCCCAGCGTGTCGATGTAGATGCGCTCCTCCGCCGGAGCCCGTGCGATCGAACCGTTGTCGTCCATCCGCAGGTCGAGCGCCGTCAGCAGGTAATAGGGCGTCAGCGGCGGGCTGGCCCGCCGCAGCGCCGCCCAGGTGGCAGGCTCGCCCCAGCGCGGATCGATGGCGGTCAGTTCCGCCGCCCAGCCCGCCTGCGGCCGGTCGACGGCGCGGACGGACCGCGCGGTCCTGGTCAGCAGCGCGCGGTAGCCGGAGCGTTCGTAATTCAGGCGCCGGCTCGCCTCGCCCAGGCGGGGTTCGCCATAGGCGGCCTTCAGGTCGCGGGCCAGCGCGGCATAGGCGCTCTCCGGCGGCAGGCCCTCGCCGGTCCAGCCTCGCATCTCCGCTGCGACGCCGGGCAACGCCGCGCCCACTTCGCCATTCTCCACCGCATGCACCAGCATGCCGCCCAGCGGCAGCACGAAGACCAGGGTGAGGAACAGGACGAGCGGCGCGATCAGCAGGGTCGAGACCATCCGGGCCTTCGCACGCGACGACAGGGACGGCGGCGCCAGCGCCGAAGCCCCATCCATTGCTTCTGTGGTGGTTGTCATGCGCGTCATCGCTCCTTTCCACCGTTCATCGGGAGCGCCAGTTGGCAAAACGCGCTTCCAACGCCTCGCCATGGTCGGCCCAGAAGGCGGTGTCGAGCGGGACCGCCAGGGCGAAATTCGCGGGGCTCGTCGGCAGGTCGGCGGCCAGCTTCGGATCGACGGCAAGGTTCGCCTTGCGATTGGTCACGCCATAGGCGATGTGGCTGGGGAAACGCGCCTGCACCTCCGGCCGGCTGGCGAAGGCGATGAATCGCTCCGCCGTGGCCCGGTTCTTCGCCCCCTTCGGGATCGCCCAGTAATCGACGCCCAGCACCTGCCCGTCCCAGGCGAGCGCGAAGGACCGCCCGCCCTGGTTGGCCGCCGCCACCCGACCGTTGAAGGCGGCCGACATGACCACGTCGCCGGAAGCCAGCCGCTCGATCGGCTCGGCGCCGGAAGTCCACCACAGGATATTCGGCTTGAGCCTGTCGAGCGACGCGAAGGCACGCTCCACCCCGGCCGGGGTCGCCAACACCTTGTACACCTCCTCACGCGGCACGCCATCGGCCAGCAGGGCGATCTCCAGCGTCATCTTGGCGGTCTGGCGCAGTCCGCGCTTTCCCGGCCAGCGCTGAACGTTCCAGAAATCGGCCCAGCTCTTCGGTCCGTCGGCGGTGCGGGAGCGGTCATAGGTCATCACCATCGACCAGACGAAGGCGCCGACACCGCATTCGCTGTAGGCCCCGTCGATGAAATCCCTGCGGTCGCCGATCCCGGTCCAGTCGATCTTCTCGAACAGCCCTTCCTCGCACCCGCTCAGCAGGCTGTTCTGTTCGACCTGCAGCACATCCCAGCTGACGCTGCCGGTATCGACCATGGCGCGGACCTTCGCCATCTGACCCGAATAGGAATCCTCGGTCAGCTGCACCTTGTTGGCATCGGCAAAGGGGCGGAAGAACACCGCGCGTTCGGCGTCCTGCAGCACACCGCCGGCGCCGACGACGGTCAATTGCTCGGTTTGTGGGGATTGCGCCAGGGCCGGCGCGGACAACAGCCCGGCGGCCAGCGCGCATCCGACGATGCGCGTCGCGTGAAGCATCATGTTTCTCACCTGTTCAGGAAACTGGTTGCGGTCGGCTCTGCACCCGGCCCGGTGAACCCGGATCTATTGGGCGACCCAGCGCTCGAAGCGCTGCTGCAACTCATCCTCGTTGTTCACCCAGAAGGGCGTGTCGATCATCAGCGCGCCCGCCATGTTCTGCGGGGCGGTCGGCAGGTCCGGCTGGATTTTCGGATCGATCAGGGCGGAGGCGCGGCCGTTGGTGACGCCGTAGGGGATCGTCTCGGCAAAGCGCTTCTGCGCATCGGCGCTGGTCATGTAGGCGACCAACTCCCTGGCCGCCGCCAGCTTGTCGGTGCCCTTGGGTATCGTCCAGTAATCGGCGGAATAGAGCTGCTGTGTCCACAGCATGGTGAAGGACCGCCCGTCCTTGTTGGCGGCGGCGACCCGCCCGTTGTAGGCGGAGGTCATGACGACATTGCCGGCGGCGAGCCATTCGACCGGCTGCGCGCCGCTGACCCACCAGCGGATGTGCGGCTTGATCTGGTCCAGCTTGGCGAAGGCGCGGTCCACCCCCGCCTTGGTGCCCAGCGTCTCATAGAGCTTGTCGGGTGCGACGCCGTCGGCCAGCAGGGCGATCTCCAGCGTCATGCGCGCCTGCTTGCGCAAGCCGCGTTCGCCCGGCCAGCGCTTGAGGTCCCAGAAATCCGCCCAGGATTTCACACCGGGGGTCTTGGCCGGATCGAAGGCCAGCACCTTCGACCAGACGAAGGCACCGACGCCGCAGGGCGCCTTGACCTGCGGGATGATGTCGGCGGCGTTCGGCTGGCTTTTCCAGTCGAAGGGTTCGAGAAGCCCCTCGTCGCAGGCCAGCGTCATCTCGTTCTCGTCCATCTGCAGGACGTCCCACGTGACCGTCCGCGACTGGTTCATCGCCTTCAGCTTGGCGATGCCGCCGGTGTAGGACTCCTCGATCAGCGGCGCACCCGACCGTTTGGAAAAGGGCTCGAAATAGGCCGTCCGCATCGCGTCCTGCAACGATCCGCCGAACCCGACGACGGTCAGGTCACGCGCATGCGATGACCCGGACGCAATCAGTATGGCGAACACTATGGGCGCGCAAAGGCGCCCTGCCCGTCTCGTCGTCATCCGACCCTCCTTGTTTGGAACCCGGAAGGCCGGCGACGTCCCACCGCACCGGACCATCCGATGCAGCAATCTTATAAGTTATAAGTTACCTGTCAAGGCGGACAATTCGGTCAATGCGGTGAGTGGCGGACTGCAGCGCTGACCGCGAGCAAGCCGGCGATCATCACGAATTCGACGCCCTTGACCGACGCGGCGAGGTCCGGCGGCAACAGCAGGATCAGAACATGCGCACCGATCAGCATGATGATCGCCAGCACGACCGCGGTGCCGAGCGAGCGCAGCGCCAGAATCGCGGCACAGCCGATTGCTGTCAGAAACGAGCCGACGGCAGCGAAATGGAGGTCGGAATGGAGCGGGATCAGGTCCGACGCACCGCCGCCGAGTTGACCGGCGATCGACAGCAGGTGATTGCCGAGCCAGCCGAGAAGGCGCTGATTTCCCGACGGCATCATCAACAGGTCCAGCACCCCGCGAACGACGGAGCAGCCGGCGCTGTGCAGTTTGCAGGAAAGGGTCGACAGGACATCGCCGGCGGCGACGCAGAGGGAGGTGGATTGGCTCATGATCCGCGTCCTTGGATCTTTGGGAGAGATCGGGATCAGGCCGGACGCGAACGGATTGCCGTGCCGGTCAATGCAAGGACACTAAACGTTCTTACACGCACGATAAACCAAGCAGATCGAAGAAATCCGTTGCACGATCAGGAACAATCAACGGCGGTTCCTCATCCCGCCATCTGGCCTTCGAAGCGGGAAATCAGGAAGGAGGCGACCGGCCCCGGCGGGCTGTCGGTGCGATGGACGGCCTGCAGCCGATAGGGACCGCCCTTGCAGTCAGGCATGTCCAGCCGCACCAGCCATCCGGTGTCCAGATCCTCCTGGATCATCGGCAGGGGCATGTTGCCCCCTCCGCCGGCATCGACCACATCCTGCTGCCTGCCGTCCGCGACATCGGCGACGGGTTCCAGGTCCGCCGCGCCCTGCCGTCGGCCATGCGCCGGTCAGTCGGCCCGTTCGTCTTCCTGGACAGCTTCGGCCCGGTGATCTCCACCGTCGGCGAGGGCAACCTGTCATTCTGAAAGGACCATCGTCATGACCACTTATGCCATCCTGGGCTCGGGCGCCATCGGCGCGGCCGTCGCCGGCCAGTTCGCCCGCAAGGGCATCGAGGTCCTGCTCGCCAACCGCCGCGGATCGGCAACCCGTTCACGCTGCAGTCGCCAGACGACGCTTACCGGCGTCCTGGCGGTCTGCGAGAGCACCGCCCGGATGGGCAAGGCCCAGACGCACGAACGCCCCGGCTCTTTCGAACCGGGGCGTCAAGTGTCGGTGGTTGCGGGGGCAGGATTTGAACCTGCGGCCTTCAGGTTATGAGCCTGACGAGCTACCGGGCTG
>NZ_VTTK01000034.1:0-73433 GCF_008365135.1 Azospirillum sp. Sh1
CCAGACCGCCAACTCAGCCTCAAACTGGCCGAGCCCTGAAAATCCCGGACAGCAGTGCGCCTTCGCGGGAATGACGGCCGAGGAAGGCCCATGATTGAGATCCGATGCGAAGTGGTTCAAAATTCCTCCTGATCCACAAATGGATGAGCCTCCAGCACGACCGAGACAGTGCATTGTTGCAAGGCTATGCTGCGGCAAAACGCCCCCGATAGAGGGGCAACGTCGCGCAGGCGGTGCGGTCATGGAGTTCGTCGTTCTACTGCTGATCTTCGGCTTCATCACCCACCGGCTGGACCGGCGGTTGAAGGTCCAGGCGGCTGAAATCGCGTTGCTGCGCGGCAGGCTGGACAAGGCGCTGGCAGGCGCCCTGCCGATCGCCGCCACCGAGGCCGCAGCCGCCGAGGCGCCGGTCCCGGAGGTCGAAGCGCTTCCCGAAGAGGAAATCGGCGAGCCGGTCTTCGCGTCCGAAGCGGAAGAACCGGCGGCCCCTCCGCCACCGGCACCCGCCGCACCGGCCCGGGCGCGAACGGGCTGGCGAGAGTTGGAGGAATCGCTTGCCTCGCGCTGGCTGATCTGGCTCGGCGGCGGCACCATGGCACTGGCGGCGGCCTTCTTCATCAAACTATCGGTCGACCATGGCTGGCTCGGGCCGAGCGTCCGCGTCGCGCTCGGGCTGCTTGCCGGCTTCGGGCTGATGGTGGGGGGCGAGTGGCTGCGCCGCCGGCCGATGCAGCGCGCCGTCGCCGCCCTGCAGCCGGATTACGTGCCGCCGGCCCTGACCGCCGCCGGCCTGTTCACCGCCTTCATCAGCGTCTATGGCGGCTTCGCCCTGTTCGGCCTGTTCGCGCCGCTGGTCGCCTTCGCGCTGCTGGCCGCCCTGTCGCTGATCGGCATCGGGCTGTCGCTGCTGCAGGGGCCGCTCATCGCGGCGCTGGGGCTGCTGGCCGGTTATGTCTCGCCCCTGCTGGTGTCGACGGACAATCCCGACGCCTGGGGCCTGTTCGCCTATCTGCTGGCGCTGAACGGGGCCGGGATGGCGGTGGTGCTGTATCGCGGCTGGCGCTGGCTCGGCTGGGGGGCGCTGTCCGGTGCCGCGCTATGGCCGCTGCTCTGGCTGATCGACCCCTGGCGCAGCGGCGACGCGCTGCCGACCGGTCTCTATCTGCTGCTGACCTCGGCGCTGTTCCTGGTGCCGGCGGTGCTGGGCGTGCTGGACCAGACGCCGCCCGAGCCCGCACCCGCCACCGGCTGGCGCCGCGCGCTGCCCGACTGGATCCGGCGCAAGCAGCGCCATCCCGCCGACCGGCTGGCGATGATGGCGATGCGGGTGTTCGGCCTGCTGGTCGCCGCCGTCACCTGGATCGACGACCACGGCACGGTGTCGCTGATTGCGCTCGGCCTGTTCGCCCTGCTGGCGATGGTCGCCGGCCGGCGGACGGAGCGGATCGCCGGCGTCGCCTGGATCGCCGCGCTGAGCGTGCTGCTGTCCCTGGCGCCCTGGAGCCTGCCCTATGTCCCCGCCGGCCCGCCGCCGCTGAACGCGGAGGGCCAGCCGCTGATCGTCATCGATCCGGCCGGCTACCCGGCGGCGGTCGCACATTTCCTGTGGGTGGCGGCCGGATTCGCCGGCCTGTTCGGCATCGGCGGCTTCATTGCCCTGTGGGACGCGCGGCGGGCGGCCCTGTGGGCGTCGCTGTCGGCGTTGGTGCCGCTGGCCCTGCTGACGCTGGCCTATGCCGTGGTGGCGCCGCCGGAGACCGCCATCGGCTGGCCGGCCGCGGCGCTGGGGCTTGCCGCCCTGCTGGTCGGCGCCACCACGCCGCTGGCCCGCCACCGCCACCGGCCGGGCGCCTCGCTGGGGCTGGCCGCCTTCGCCGCCGGAGCCACCGGCGCCATCGCGCTGGGCGCCACCATGGTCTTGCAGGAGGCGTGGCTGACCGTGGCGCTGGCGATGCAGGTGCCGGTGCTGGCATGGCTGGAGCGGCAGCTGAACCTGCGCGAGCTGCGCGGCGTCACCCTGCTGGTTGCGGTCGCGGTGCTGGTGCGGCTGGCGGTCAATCCGTATGTGCTGGATTATGAAGGCTATGGCTGGATCGCCTACGGTTATGGCCTGCCGGCGCTGGGCTTCCTGGCGGCGGCGCGCTGGATGCGGTCGGCGCCGGATGGGAAGGGCGACGATCTGGTGGTGATGGTGCTGGAGGCCGGCGCCCTGATCTTCACCACCCTGATGCTGTCGCTGGGCATCCACCGCTGGATGTCCGGCAGCCTGGAGGACGCACCGTCAACCCTGGCGGAGGTGGCGCTGCACACGCTGTCCTGGCTCGGCCTCGCCCTGCTGCTGGCGGCCGACCGGCGGTGGAGCGCGCGGCCCGTCGCGGTGTGGGGCCGGCGCCTGCTGGTGCTGCTGGCCGCCCTGAGCGCGGTCTTCCTGCATCTGATGGCGCTGAACCCGCTGTGGAACGACGAATGGGTCGGTACCTGGCCGGTGGTGAACCGGCTGCTGCTGGCCTATGGCGCGCCGGCCGTGCTGGGGCTGGTCTATCTCTGGTACGACCCGCCGCCGTCGCGGTCCTTGCGCAGCGCGGCGCCGGTTCTGCCGCTGCTGCTGATCGCCACCAATCTGGCGCTGGAGATCCGCCGCGCCTTCCAGGGGCCGATCCTGTCCGGCTACGAGATGTCGGACGCCGAATGGTACAGCTATTCCGCCGGCTTCCTGCTGTTCGCGGTGGCGATGCTGGTGGTGGGCATCCGCTTCGGTTGGGGCTGGATGCGCCATGCCGGGCTTATTCTCGTGCTGGCGGTGGTCGCCAAGGTGTTCCTCAGCGATATGTCGGACCTGGAGGGCATGTACCGCGTCGCCTCCTTCCTCGGCCTCGGACTCAGTCTGGTCGGCACCGGCTGGCTCTATCAGCGGCTGCTGCGTCCACCTCCCGATGGTGCGCCGTCGGAGCCGCCGCTTCCACCCACAGACGATCTGTTGGACCAACGGACTCATTGACAGGCCGGGCGCGGGACGCTCCCATACGGGCAAGGATGGGCCGGGGCAAACCCGGCCCGTGCAACCGGAGGAGCAGCGCTCATGGCAAGCGACACGCACGGCAACGCCTATCCCATCCTGCCCGACGGCGAGGAGGGCTTCACCGTCGAGGCGGCGCGGATGAAGTTCGGCCCCGGCATGCTGGCCGAATTGGGTGGCGACGCGCTGTCGCTGGGCATGACGCGGGTGGCGCTGTTCACCGACCCGCGGGTTGCCGGAACCGCGCCCTTCGCCATGGCGCTGGAGTCGCTGAAGCGGGCCGGCGTCGATCCGGTGGTCTTCGACCGCTGCCGGGTGGAGCCGACCAGCGCGTCCTTCCTCGACGCCGCCGATTTCGCAAGGGAGGGCGGGTTCGACGGCTATGTCTCGATCGGCGGCGGATCGGTGATCGACACCGCCAAGGCGGCGAACCTCTACGCCACATATCCGGCCGACTTCCTCGCCTACGTCAACAAGCCGCTGGGGGAGGGCATCCCGGTCCCCGGCCCGGTCAAGCCGCACATCGCCTGTCCGACCACCTGCGGCACCGGCAGCGAGACCACCGGCGTCTCCATCTTCGACCATGTGGAAAAGCAGGTGAAGACCGGCATCTCCTCGCGCTTTTTGCGGCCGAGCCTCGCTGTCGTCGATCCGCGCACCATCGACAGCCTGCCGCCCGGCGCCATCGCCGCGACCGGCTTCGACGTGCTGACCCACGCCATCGAGAGCCACACCGCGCGCCCCTTCCGCTCCCGCCCGAAACCGGAGTCGCCGACCGCCCGTCCGCCCTACCAGGGCGCCAACCCGTGGTCCGACATCGGCAGCCTGCAGGCGATCCGGCTGGGCGGGCAATGGCTGGAACGTGCGGTCAACGATCCCGACTGTGCGGAAGCGCGCGACGCCCTGATGTTCGCGGCGACCCTGGCCGGTCTGGCCTTCGGCAATGCCGGCGTCCACATCCCGCACGCCATGTCCTATTCGGTGGCCGGGATGAACCACAGCTTCACCGCGACGGGCTACGAGACGGTGGACCCGATGGTGCCGCACGGCATCTCGGTGGTGCTGAACGCCCCCGCCGCCTTCCGCTTCACCGGCCCCGCCGCCCCGGAGGCCCATCTGCGCGCCGCCGAGGCGCTGGGGGCCGACACGCGCGGCGCCTCGCCGGAGGATGGCGGCGAACTGCTGGCGACGCGGCTGATCTCGATGATGCGGGCGACCGGCCTGCCGAACGGATTGTCGGCGCTCGGCTATGGCGAGGCCGACATTCCGGGCTTGGTCAAGGGAGCGGCGGCCCAGCAACGCCTGCTGACCATCGCCCCGCGCCCGGTGTCGGAAGACGACCTGCGCGGGCTGTACGCGGATGCGATGCGTTACTGGTGAGGGGCGGGGGCCGCGCTGCTTTCGAGCTTTGCGAGGGTGGCGCGGGCGGCGGCGAGGTTGTCGGTTGCAACGGTGATGTAATAGGGGGTGTTTAGGTGGGTGAACATCGCCAGCGCCGCTTCCTGGGCGGCAACGGCTTGTTTAGCGCTGTCGGTATTGCAAGTCAGTTTTGCCAGCATACTCAAAGTGTTCCCCATATTCGTCTGTGTGCCCGCCCAATTGAACGGAGCGCGGTCGCGCGTCCATTCGAGTAATGCGTTGTTGTAGGCGTCTACAGCCTGCTGCAGTCGTATATTATTTTTTTCGATTTTCCCAAGTATTGAGAGGGCGGCTCCAAGATTGTTCTGTGTCATTGCCCAATCGAGGGGTGCTCGGTCGCGCGTCCATTCTAGCAATGCGTTATTATAGGCTTCTACAGCTTCCAGCAGCCGTGCACTGTCACGATAACGGTCCCCTAGTGCTTGGAGTGCACCTCCAAGATTGTTCTGTGTCATCGCCCAGTCGAGGGGCGCACGGCTACGGGTGTATTCGAGCAAAGCATTGTTGAATGCGTCCACGGCTTGCAGCAACCGAGTACTACCTCTCTCGCGCTCCCCGAGCGTTCGCAAGGCATTTCCAAGATTGTTCTGTGTCATTGCCCAATCGAGGGGCCTGCGGTCGCGGGTATATTCAAGTAACGCGTTGTTGAAGGAATTGACAGCTTCTAGGTGTAGTGCGATGTCGCCCTCACGCTCTCCGAGCGTTTGAAGAGCGGTTCCAAGATTATTCTGAACGCGTGCCCACAGAGTAGGGTAGCCATCACGCGGTAGCAGAGCCTCATGGTACCGGGTGATGGAAGCGCGTAAGACGTTGTTATCCCCTCGTTCTACGCCGTATTGCCGAAAGGCATCGGCGGAGGAGGCGAGATAGTGGCCGCGGTCTTCCATGTCCCCAGGAGGCAGAAGATTAGCGGCGGCGAGGAAATGGTCAGCGGCACCGCGATGATCGAAGCGCAACTCGCTCAAGCGCGCACGTTCGGCGCGAGTAGCAGATTGGCGGCGGGCAAGGTCATCGGCGTTGGCCTGCGCTTTGGTGCGCGCGGCGGCTTGCTCCTCTTCAATAGCAGCGAGGAGGCTGTCTGCGTGTTCATACTGACCTTTCTCGATGGCTACGCGGGCATTGGCTAGGCGTTGCGGGTCGTCAGGCGACTCGCGTTGCAGGGCGGCTAGGCGGTCCAGTGCTTCGCGGTGACGTAGAGCGATCTCGGTCAGCTTGGCCGGAAGCTGTTCGGCGGGAACCTCCTGTTCGCGTAAGATGGTGAAAAACGATGATAGTGCCGCCCGGCTGAAGCAGCCGTAGAGTTCGGTGGCGGCCTTCTCTTCGGTGGCAGGAGACAGGTCGCGCACGCCCGCGAACAAGGCTGTGATGTGTTCAGGTGTCAGGCCATGGTTCGTCGTGATGGTATTGCCGGTCATCGGACCGCCCGTACCGACGCCGCCGGTGCTGGCGCTGACATAGGTGCCGCCGGTCTGGTCCGGTGTGGGCGCCTTGGATTTGCGCTGCCAAAGCCAGCCACCCGCGCTGCCCGCGAGCGCCATTACAGCCAGCAGCGCGGACACCGCTCCCGCATTCTGCCCGGCATTGAGCCATGCCCAGATCGTTTCGACGGATGTGGAGAGGGTATCGATCATGAGAACGCGCGATCTTGATTAGAATTGCGCGCATCGTGCCATGTGATTGAATGAAACAACAAGCTGGACGCGTTGTGTACGGACGGGCGCGCCTGCACAAGCCCTCTCCTGGGGCGGGAGAGGGAGCAGAGCGCGTGATTGGCTAATGGGAAGGCTTGAAGGAGGCGTCAGAGCCGGATTTGCCGCGAAGCATTGCCCGGACCAACCCTCAGTTATAGGATTAACAACCTACACCCGCGCGGAGTCCCCATGCCCCCCGTCAACCGGTTTCCCGCCCCGTCAATATCTCCCTCTGCCACAGCACGAGCGGCGTTGAACAGTTGAACGGCCCCCGGAAAACCGTTTCACGGTGTTTCAAACGTTCCATCCACCCCCGCGAAACAGGGCTGCAAACGTCAGAACTGCTCCTCGCTCAGCGCCATCACCGTGTTGCGGGCGCTGGCGATGGTCGGCAGCAGGGCGGGCGCGGTCGCCAGCACCTGCTCGGCGTAGAAGCGCGCGACGATCAGCTTGGTTTCCAGGAAGGAGGCGTTGGCGCCGGGCTGGCGCATGCCCTCCATCGCCTTCATCGCCGACCGGGCGAGCATCCAGCCGCCGGCCACAATGCCCCACAGCTTCAGGTACGCCACCGCACCGGCGGCGGCCCCTTGCAGGTCGCCCTCCGCCTGGGTCGCGACCATCCAGTCGATGGCCTTGTCCAGCGCGTCCAGCCCGGCCGACAGTTCGGTGCGGATCACCGCGAGGTCGTCGCCGGGGGCGGACCCCAGCTCCTCCACCGTCGCCCGCATGTCGGCGACGAAGGCTCTCGCCGCCGCGCCCTTGTCGCGGCCGGTCTTGCGGAAGGTCAGGTCGTTGCCGTGGATGCCGTTGGTGCCCTCATAGATCGGGGTGATGCGGGCGTCGCGGTAATGCTGGGCGGCGCCGGTCTCCTCGATGAAGCCCATGCCGCCATGGATCTGCACGCCGGTGGAGGCCACCTCGCAGCCGATGTCGGTCGACCACGCCTTGACGATCGGGGTCAGCACGTCGACCCGCGCGGTGGCGGCTGCGCGCACCGCCGGGTCCTCGTGGTGGCGGGAGATGTCCAACTGCGTGCCGGCATAGAGCGCCAGCGCTCGCGCGGCCTCGGTCTTGGCGCGCATGTCCAGCAGCATGCGGCGCACGTCCGGATGCTTGATGATGGCGACGCCGGCCCCCTTGGGATCGGCCAGATCCTTGCTCTGCACGCGGGTCTTGGCGTAGTCGCGGGCCTGCTGATAGGCGCGCTCGGCAATCGCCACGCCCTGGATGCCGACGCCGAGACGGGCGTTGTTCATCATCGTGAACATATATTCGATGCCGCGGTTCTCCTCGCCGACGAGGTAGCCGATGGCGCCCTCGTCGTCGCCATAGGCCATCACTGCGGTCGGGCTGGCCATGATGCCCAGCTTGTGCTCCAGGCTGGCGCAGCGCAGGTCGTTGCGCTCGCCCGGCGTTCCGTCGGGCTTGGGCAGGAACTTCGGCACGATGAACAGGCTGATGCCCTTGATGCCGGCCGGGGCGTCGGGCAGGCGGGCCAGGACCAGATGGACGATGTTCTCCGTCAGGTCATGCTCGCCATAGGTGATGAAGATCTTCTGGCCGGTGATGCGATAGCTGCCGTCGTCGGCCCGCACCGCCCTGGTCCGCACCGCGGCGAGGTCGCTGCCCGCCTGCGGTTCGGTCAGGTTCATCGTCCCGGTCCATTCGCCGGAGATCATCTTCGACAGATAGACGGCCTTCTGCTCGGCGCTCGCATGCTCGGTCAGCAGGTCCACCGCGCCCTGGGTCAGCAGCGGGCACAGGCCGAAGGACAGGTTGGCGGCCTGCCACATCTCGTTCACCGCGAAGGCGACGGTCCAGGGCAGGCCCTGCCCGCCATACTCCGGCTCGAAGGGCAGGCTGTTCCAGCCGGCTTCGGTGAACTGGCCATAGGCCTCCTTCCAGCCGGTGGCGGTGCGGACGACGCCGTTCTCCAGCTTCGCCCCTTCCTTGTCGCCCACCCGGTTCAGCGGGGCGAGCACGCCGGAGGCGAATTTGCCGGCCTCCTCCAGGATGGCGTCGACCAGATCGGGGGCGGCGCTGTCGCAATGGGGCAGGGCGGCGATGGCGTCGAGGCCCACCACCTCGTTCAGGACGAAGCGCAGATCGTCGACCGGAGCGGTGTAGGTCATGGCGGGGCGAGTCTCCCAGGGAAAGATTGTTTGGTTTACCTATAGGTCAACATACAGCATCGGATGGCGCTTGGCGAGAGGGCGGGATGCCTCGTCGAATATCTCCCTCTCCCCGGGGGAGAGGGGATCTCGAGGCTAGGCTCCGGAAGCAATCGCATCAAGGCTCCACCCGACTGGCACGGCGTCTGCATAGGTAGGGCTGCCTCCCATCGGGGCCATCATACGGGGATCGACCCATGACCTACGCTTCCGCCCTCGGCAACCTCAGCAACGCAGCCACCCAGGCCGCCAGCGCCACCCGTGGCCCGGCCAATGTGGAGGCCGCCGTGCGCAATGCCAGCGCGAAGACGGGGGTCGATTTTTCCTACCTCATGGAAAAAGCTGCCGTGGAGAGCGGGTACCGCACGGACATAAAGTCCTCCTCCTCCTCGGCGACCGGGCTCTACCAGTTCATCGACAGCACCTGGCTGCAGACGATGAAGGAGCATGGCGCCGACCATGGCTATGGCAAATACGCCAGCGCCATCCAGACCCGCGGCGACGGCCGGCCCTATGTCGCCGATCCGGAGATGAAGAAGGAGATCCTGGAACTGCGCAAGGACCCGACCGCGTCGGCCCTGATGGCCGCGGAATACACCCGCGACAACAAGGAGTATCTGGAGGAGACGGTGGACGGCAAGATCGGCTCGACCGAGCTGTACATGGCGCATTTCCTGGGGGCCGGCGGCGCGTCGAAGTTCCTGAACGCGATGCAGGAGAACCCCGGCCGCGCCGCCCGCGACGTCTTCCCCGACGCGGCGGCGGCCAACAAGAACGTCTTCTACGACAAGGCCACCGGCAAGGCGAAGTCGCTGAAGGAGATCTACGACCGCTTCGCCTCGAAGTTCTCGGAGAACCCGCTGGCCAACTTCGCTCCGGCCCAGGTGGCGAACGACGCGGTGCGCAAGCAGGACATGCCGGACGGCTTCACCACCCAGGTGCCGATGGCGCCGGCCAAGTCGCTGAACGGCACGCCGCTGTCGATCTATCAGGTGCTGGCGCTGAACGCGCTGGAGACCCCGGACGAGGTCGACAGCGTCAGCGGCCGTCCGGCCCGCCTGCGCGACAAGGAGCATCGCCGCATGCGTGACGAGCCGGTGCGGACCGACCAGACCGCCGGCAACGGCGTCGCCGTGGGCTTCGGGCTGGGGCTTGGCCGGATCGTCGGGTCCGAATCGGCGACGCCGGTCGCCTCCGCCACCGCGGGCGCCGCCGGGACCGACGGGGTCGCCAAGGCGGCGTGACCGGGGCGGCCAGTCCGCGGGCCGGGCGGGGTGGGGTCAAAATGCCCTACGCTGGCGCTTTGACTTGACGGCCGGATGGGTGCAAGGTCGCGCCGTTTTTTGGCGCTCACCCCTCAGGACCGATCATGAGCAACCAGCAGCCCGCCGTCACCTTCGAGGAAATCCGCGCGCTCGTGCGCAACCTGCCCGGCCCCGACCTGGAGGCCGGCACCGCGGCCCTCCAGCGCGAACGGCAGCTGACCAAGCCGGCAGGCTCGCTCGGCCGGCTGGAGGAGATCGCGCAGTGGATGGCGACCTGGCAGGGCCAGCACCCGGCCGAGGCCCGCCGTCCGCGCGTCGCCGTCTTCGCCGGCAACCACGGCGTCGCCGCCCGCGGCGTCTCGGCCTATCCGGCCGAGGTGACGGTGCAGATGGTCGCCAACTTCCAGAACGGCGGCGCCGCGGTCAACCAGCTCTGCGAGGTGGCCGACGCCGACCTCCGCGTCTACGAACTGGACCTGGACAACCCGACCGCCGACTTCACCCAGGGCCCGGCCATGGGTGAGGAGGAATGCTGCCGCACCATGGCCTACGGCATGATGGCGGTGGAGATGGGCGTCCAGCTGCTGTCGCTGGGCGAGATGGGCATTGCCAACTCGACCTCGGCGGCGGCCCTCTGCCTCGCCCTGTTCGGCGGCGAGGCGGCCGACTGGACCGGCCGCGGCACCGGCATCGACGACGAGGGCCTCGCCCGCAAGATCGCCGCGGTGGAGGCCGGCGTCGCCGCCAACCCGCAGGCCAAGGACGACCCGTTCGAGGCGCTGCGCTGCCTGGGCGGTTACGAGTTCGCCGCCATCGCCGGCGCCATCCTGGCCGCCCGCGTCGCCCGCGTTCCGGTTCTGCTCGACGGCTTCGCCTGCACCGCCGCCGCCGCCGTGCTCTACAAGGCCGACCGCCGCGCGCTCGACCACTGCATGGTCGCCCACCGCTCGGTCGAGCCGGGGCACACCCGCCTGATGCAGGCCATCGGCAAGGAGCCGCTGCTCGATCTCGGCATGCGCCTGGGCGAGGGCTCCGGCGCGGCGCTGGCGATCAACATCGTGAAGTCCGCCGTCGCCTGCCACGCCGGCATGGCGACCTTCGCCGAGGCGGGCGTCAGCACGCAGGGGTGATGAGTGGGAAGTTAAACCCCCACCTGACCTCCCCCGCTCTCGGCGGACCTATGGTCCGCCTGCCGCGTCAGCACAAAGCATAGCTTTGTGCGAGAGCTGGGCGGGGGAGGGACTGCCGCTGCTCTCCCGCACAAGTGCTTGTCCCCTCCCCCGCCCAGCGGGGGAGGGTTAGGGTGGGGGCAAGTCGGCAGAACCTTACAACATCCCGTCCGCCAGATCGCTGATCGCCGCCGACAGGAACAGGTCCAGCATCACCAGCGCCGCGGCGGCCAACCCAGACAGCGACAGGGCGGTGCGCAGGACGAACCACTGGTAGGTCAGCATCGCCATCATCACGCCGAAGACCAGCGCTTCGGACACTCCCGAGGGCAGCAGGCCGGTGGCGGACAGCACGATGGTCGGCAGGTAGATCGCCATCTGCACAACCGCCGACCAGTTGTAGGCGGTCAGCGCGCCGGGATAGAGCTGTTCCTTGCCCATCAGCGAGGCGATGCGGAACAGGGCCAGCGGGAAGGCGGTCCAGCTGACGACGTAGGCGATGCCCTCCACCGTCACCAGCTGCAGGATCGGCGTGCCGTCCAGCTGGTCCCACAGCCGGATCGCCAGCAGCAAGGCATAGGCCGGCAGAACCACCAGCGCGGCGTAGAAGGAGTTCAGCGCGCCGTCCGGCGTGCGGTCGAAGAACTCCATCCCCGTCCGGTCGAAGCGGGCCAGCCGCCATGCGCCGGTCAGGGCGGACAGGATGGCGGGGGTGGTCAGCGGCATTGTGGCGTCCCGGTTGGAGTCCTCACCCGGCGAGGCGCGTGAACACGCCCTTCAGGATGGACTCGTAGATGGCGGTCAGCTGGCGCAGATCCTCCACCGAACAATATTCGTCGACCTTGTGCATGGTCTGGCCGACCAGCCCGAATTCCACCACCGGGCAGACATTCTTGATGAAGCGGGCGTCCGACGTGCCGCCGGTGGTCGAATATTCCGGCCGGCGCCCGGTCACCCCCTCCACCGCCTCCGCCACCAGCTCGGTCAGCGGGCCGGGCGGGGTGACGAAGCTGTCGCCGGAGCAATAGACCTCAAGCTCATAGGCGCCGCCGACGGCGTCGAAGGTGCGGCGCAGCCAGGCCTCGATGCCGGCCGGGGTGTGGGCGTCGTTGAAGCGGATGTTGAAGGTCGCCTTTCCCTGGGCCGGGATGACGTTGGTCGCCTTGTTGCCGACGTCGATGGTGGTCAGCGCCAGGGTGGAGGGCTGGAAATGCGCCGTGCCCTCGTCCATCGGATGCTCGGTGATGGCGGCCAGCATGCGGACCAGCC
Source organism: Azospirillum sp. Sh1 (assembly GCF_008365135.1). NCBI lineage: Bacteria > Pseudomonadati > Pseudomonadota > Alphaproteobacteria > Rhodospirillales > Azospirillaceae > Azospirillum > Azospirillum sp. Sh1. The sequence goes on from NZ_VTTK01000034.1 coordinate 12,001, forward strand.
GCGGCAGCGGGTTGTCGGCCAGATGCGGATAGGCGACGTGGCCCTGCGCGCCGAACACGGTCAGGAAGCCGCTCAGGCTGCCGCGCCGGCCGATCTTGATCATGTCGCCCAGCGCCTTGGGGTTGGTCGGCTCCCCCACCACGCAGGCGTCGATGCGTTCGCCGCGCTCGGCCAGCCAGTCCAGAACCTTGCGGGTGCCGTTGATGGCGACCCCTTCCTCGTCGCCGGTGATCAGCAGGCTGATCGAGCCGGCGGGCGGCCCGTCCTGCAGCCGGCGCGATACGGCGGCGACGAAGGCGGCGATGGCGCCCTTCATGTCCACCGCACCGCGGCCGAACAGGCGCCCGCCCATCACCTCGCCGGCGAAGGGGTCGACCGTCCAGCCCTTGTCGCCCGGCGGCACCACGTCGGTGTGGCCGGCGAAGCAGAAGTTGGGTCCCTCGGTGCCGAGCCGGGCATAGAGGTTCTCCACCGGCTCCGTCCCCTCCTGCTGGAAGCGCAGGCGGTGGCAGGTGAAGCCCATCGGCGTCAGCGCCGCCTCCAGCACGCCCAATGCGCCGTCATCGCGCGGCGTGACGCTGGGGCAGCGGATCAGGTCCTGGGCAAGGGCGACGGGGTCGAGGGTCATGCGGCTCTTTTCCAACCGGCCCGGTCTCCGCCGGTCGTCATCCCCGCGCAGGCGGGGATCCAGGTGCAGGGGCCGGGGTGCTGCGATGCGAAGCCTGGACCCCCGCCTTCGCGGGGGTGACGGAGGATCGGGTTGAACGGCTTGCCGATCAATCCCGCAGCAGGTCGTTGATCGCCGTCTTCGAGCGGGTCTTCTCGTCGACGCGCTTGATGATGACGCAGCAGTACAGGCTCGGACCCGGGGTGCCGTCGGGCAGCGGCTTGCCGGGCAGCGAGCCGGGGACGACGACCGAATAGGCCGGGACGCGGCCCATGAAGACCTCGCCGGTATGGCGGTCGATGATCTTGGTCGAGGCGCCGATGTAGCAGCCCATGGAGATGACGGCGCCTTCCTCGACGATCACGCCCTCGACGATCTCCGAACGGGCGCCGATGAAGCAGTTGTCCTCGATGATGACCGGGTCGGCCTGCAGCGGCTCCAGCACGCCGCCGATGCCGACGCCGCCCGACAGATGGACGTTCTTGCCGATCTGGGCGCAGGAGCCGACGGTGACCCAGGTGTCGACCATGGTGCCGCTGTCGACATAGGCGCCGACATTGACGAAGCTGGGCATCAGGATGACGCCGGGGGCGACGTAGGACGACTTGCGGGCGATGGCGCCGGGCAGGGCGCGGAAACCGGCGTTCTGGAACTGGCCTTCGCTCCAGCCCTCGAACTTCGGCGGCACCTTGTCGTACCAGGACGAGCCGCCGGGGCCGCCGGGGATCATCTCGTTGGCGTTCAGGCGGAAGGACAGCAGAACCGCCTTCTTCAGCCACTGGTTGACCTTCCAGCCGTCGGCGGTCTTCTCCGCGACGCGCAGGTCGCCGGCATCGAGCGCATCCAGCGCCGCGTTCACGGCGTCGCGGACGGGGCCGGTGGTGGCGGTGGTGAGATCGGCGCGGTTTTCCCAGGCGTCGTCGATGGTGGCTTGCAGGCTGGCGTGGCTCATGGCGCGGTCGTTCTGCTGTCGATTGTCCAAGGGACGGCACCATGGAGCCGCATCGCGCCCGCTGTCAACCATACCCGCGGCCGGGATTGGCCGGTTTGCGACAAAGCTCTAAAGGCCGGCCACTGCGGCCAGCCAGGAGGGAAGATCGTCCACGGTGTGGTCGATGTGGATCCCGGCGCCGACGCCGGCCTTCTCGTATTCCTTCTCGCCGCGGACCCAGACGGTGGTCATGCCCAGCGCGTGGGCGGGGGCGAGGTTGCGGGCGATGTCCTCCACCATGCAGGCGTCGGCCGGGTCGACGCCGTGGCGCTCCACCAGCGTGGCGTAGGGGCGCGGATCGGGCTTCGGCACGAAACCGCCGGCGGCGATGTCGAACACCGCCTCGAACCGGTCGAGGATGCCGAGCCGGCCGGCGACATTCTCGGCATGGCGGACCGAGCCGTTGGTGTAGATGATCTTGCGGCCGGGCAGGCGGCCGAGCGCATCGGCCAGCAGGGCGGAAGGCTGCACGCCGGTCACGTCGATGTCGTGGACATAGTCCATGTAGGCGACCGGATCGACGTCATGCTCCATCATCAGCCCGCGCAGCGTGGTGCCGTATTCGCGGAAGAACTGCTTCTGCCGCACCCGCGCCTCGTCCATGCCGATGTTGAAATGGGTGGCGATGAACTCGTTGATCCGGCGGTCGACCTGGGAGAACAGGTCGCAGGACGCCGGGTAGAGCGTGTTGTCGAGGTCGAAGATCCACACGGCGCGGTCGCGCAGGGCGGCGAGTGGATCGGTCGCGGAACCGGAAGCGGAGCCGGGCGCCGGTGCGGCGGCCTTGTCCTGGGGGGAGGTCTGGACGGTCATCCCCCAAGAATGGGGCCGTCGGCGTGCCGCTGCAAGGCGCTTCACATGGTCGCAGCGCCGGCCGTTCCCTTGGGTCGAGCCGCCGCCATGAGGAGTTCCCCGCTTCGTTGGTTGATTGAAGATTAACCCCTAAAGAGGTAGCATGGCCCGGACCTTATAACGGTTTGCAGCCTAAGGTTTTTCGCCCCGCCCGCCTCGTGGCTCGTCCGCCTCGTGGCCCGCCCATCTGGGATCGCCGTGGACCTTCTCCTGACCACCGGTACTTCCGCCCCGACCGCCGGTTCGACCGGCCCCGTGACGCTGGTCGCGCTGTATCCCGGCCCGGCTCTGCGGCTGGATTCGGCCCTCGCCGTCGCCGAAGCCAATGCCGAGGCGGAAGACATGATGGACAGCGACCCGCGCTGGCTGCCGGAGCTGCGCAACTGGCTGTCGGGGTCCAGCGTGGCGCCGGGGCTGCGTTCGGTGCCGGTGGAATCCCTGCGCGGGATCATGATCGTCGAATGGGCCGGCGTGCCGCTGCCCGACGGCGGTTTCCTGCTGCTGGGCCGCGACGACACGCTGGAACGGCAGCTGCGCCACACGCTGACCGAATCGCGGCGGCGCTACAAGGATCTGGTGGAGGTCTCCTCCGACTTCGCCTGGGAAACGGGACCGGACGGCACCTTCGTCTTCGTCAGCCATAAGGGCGCGCTGGGCTATCCGGCCGACGCGCTGATCGGCCGCGACCCGCGGACCCTGGCGCTGGAGGATGCGGAAGACCTGCCGATGCCCTTCGACTGCCGCCGCGCCGTCGATCAGTCCGAGCTTTGGCTGAAGAGCGCCGACGGCACGCCGGCCTGCATCGTCGCCTCCGCCCTGCCGCTGTTCGGGCCGCAGGGCGACTGGATCGGCGCCCGCGGCGTCTGCCGCGACGTGACCGAACAGGTGCTGCGCTCCAACGAACTGGCGCGCATCCGCTATCGCGAACGGCTGCTCGGTCACATCGTCCACACCCTGCGCGACCGGCTCGACGCCGCGGAAGCGCTGGTGGTGGCCGCCACGGAGACGGCGCGGGCGCTCAGCGCCGACGGCTGCCGCATCTACCGGGCGGAGGAGGGGGGCGGCAGCGCCGGCGCCCCGGGCGGCGGTCGTGTCGCCCTGTCGCTGGTGGCGGAGTTCGGCGCGGAGTTGCCGGAGGTCGGGACCGCGCTGCTCGACCGCATCGCCAATGGCGAAGGGCAGCTGGCCGACCGGCTGGGCGACGTGCAGCTGATCGGCGAGCGGACCGAATACCGGCAGGCGGTGAACGGCGCGCTGCTGGTCTGGCGCACCGGCGATTCGGAGCCCTGGGACGACGACGACCGCCAGCTGATGTCCGGCGTGGCCGACCATATCGGCATCGCGCATGCCCATCTCGCCTATCAGGAGCGGCTGCGACGCCTGTCGGAGCGCGACGGGCTGACCGGCCTGTTCAACCGCCGCACCTTCTTCGAACGGCTGGAGGAATCGATCTCGCGGCCGGACAGCGGGCCGTCGGCCCTGCTCTATGTCGACCTGGACAATTTCAAGGCGGTCAACGACCTGCATGGACACCAGCAGGGCGACACGGTGCTGAAGGCCATCGGCACGCTGCTGACCACCGGGGTGCGGCCGGGCGATCTGCCTGGACGGTTGGGCGGCGACGAGTTCGTGCTGTGGCTGGGCCGCACCGACGAGGAGAAGGCGCGGATCGTCGCCGATCGGTTGCTGAACGGCATGCGTGACCTTGCCCACCTGTCGGCAAGCCCGGAAAAGCCGCTGGGCCTGTCGATCGGCATCGCCGTCCATACCCCCGGCCGCGGCGAGACGGTGCGCGAGTTGACCGACCGCGCCGATGCCGCCATGTACGACGCCAAGAAGAGCGGCAAGGGTCATTACGCCCTGGCGCCGGTCTTTCAGACCTCTTCGTGCAACATTTCCGCCGCGGAGCCCGCCCCGTGACCCCGCCTGCCTCCCCGCGACCCGAGATGCTGGACCCCGCCGATTACGAATCCGCCAAGCGGATGGTACAGAGCGAGGACCCGGCGGTCCGCCGGAAGGTCGCCGAACATCCGAAGACCCGGCCGGAGCTGCTGTATTTCCTGGCAGCCGATGCCGCGGCCGAGGTGCGGCGCGCCATCGCCACCAATGCCGGCACGCCGCGGCAGGCCGACCTGCTGCTGGCCAAGGACCGCGAGGTCATGGTGCGGCAGGCGGTGGCGCGGAAGATCGCCCGCCTGCTGCCGGAGCTGTCGGCCGATCAGGCGATCCAGATCGAGCGGCTGACGGTGGAATGCCTGGAAACGCTGGCCCGCGATCAGGCGACGGAGGTGCGCGGCATCCTGGCCGAGGCACTGAAGGACCTGCCCAACGCCCCGCACGGCGTCATCAACCGGCTGGCCCGCGACGTGGAGCTGTCGGTCTGCGCGCCGGTCCTGCAGCATTCGCCGATCCTCACCGAAGAGGATCTGACCGACATCATCATGAAGGGGCCGGTGCGGGGCGCGATGACCGCCATCGCCAGCCGGCAGAACGTCTCGGCCTCCGTCGCCGACGCCATCGCGCGCTCGGACGACGAGGCGGCGGTGACGGCGCTGCTCGGCAATCCGTCTGCCCAGATCCGCGAAGAGACGCTCGACCGCATCCTCGATCAGGCGCCGCAACACGAGCCCTGGCATTCGCCGCTGGTCCGCCGTCCGCGGCTGCCGGCCCGCGCGGTCGCGCGGCTGGCCAGTTTCGTCGCCGACAATCTGCTGAAGGTTCTGCAGGACCGCGACGATCTCGACCCCGCGGCGGCGCGCGGGCTGGTGGAGGCGGTGCGCCAGCGGGTGGGGCAGGCGGCGGCCGGCATGGCGCCCGGTCAGCCGCTTGGCCCGGTCGATTTCGGCGAGGAGGCGGTCGGCGGTGCCGCCGGGCCGGAGAAGCCGGTGGAACGTCCCAGCGACAAGGCGGCGCGCCTGAACAAGGAAGGCAAGCTGACCGAGAAGCTGATCGAGGGATCCATGGTGGAGGGCGACCGCGGCTTCGTCATGGCGGCGCTGGCGGAGCTGTCGCAGATCCCGCTGCCGGTGGTCGACCGCATCGTCGCCACCCATGCGCCGCGCGCCGTCACCGCGCTGGTTTGGCGTTCCGGGCTGACCATGCGCTTCGCCCGGCAGGTTCAGCTGCGGCTTGCCCAGATTCCGCCAAAAACGGCGCTTAATGCTCGCGACGGTACGCACTATCCGATGACCGATGAAGAGATGCGCTGGCAGCTCGAATTCTTCGGCGTCGAGGAGAAGGCGTGACGTTTCCAACCGTTTTCGGGTTTTCCCTGGCATGCGTGTCGCTTTCCTCGCCTTCTTCGTCGTCCTGATCGCAGCATCCGCCAGCTTCGCCGCCCCGCCGCGCGAAACGCCGGAGGAGCGCGAGGTCGCCGCGACCTTCGACGCCGCCCGCAATGCGCTGGCCGAAAAGCGGGGGTCGGCGGTGATCGGGCTGCTCACCCGCAACTCGGTCAAAGCGCTGGAGTCGGTGCGCGACGCCGCCCGCCAGCCCGGCGACGCGCCGCTGCAGCGGCTGGAGCCGGCGGAGCGCTTCGCCGCCATGGGCCTGCGCCGCTATCTCGGCCCGTCCGAACTGCGCCGCATGTCGGTCGGCGACATCGCCAACCACGCGCTGAAGGCCGGCTGGCTCGGCCCCAACGTCATCTCCCGCAGTTCTCTGGGGCCGGTTCGGGTCAAGGGCGACCGGGCATCGGGCCTGCTGATGGTCGACAGCCGGCCGGCACTGGTTCCGGCCGACTTCGTGCGCGAAGGCGGGGCGTGGCGCATCGATCTTTCCAGCGTCTTCTCCTTCGGCAGTCAGATGCTGAAGGGCTTCGCCGCCATGTCCGGCAAGGACGAGACCGCCTATATCGACGAACTGCTCGACCGGCTGCCGGCCAAGCCGGGGGCGATGAGGACGCACTGAGCCGGCGTGCCGTACTCCGTCCGGCATTAATCCCCTTGGCCGCGTCCATCCGCGCGATTGCGGCGATTCAAGAGATTGCGTAGACTCGCGCCCGCTTCCACCAAGTGTTGGCGCCGACGATGACCGCACCGGAAGAGTCCAGTTTCCTGCCAGCCCCCGGCCGATCCGTGCCCTGCGGCGCGCATTTTCGTGCCGCGGTGCTGGAGCTTGCCGCCCTGCGCGGGGTCGGGGTGCAGGCGCTCGTGACGGCCGCCTTGCTGCTGGCGCCGGAGGGGGCCGCCGATCCCGGAATGCGCGACTCGGGTGGGGAAGCGGTGCTGGAGGTGGAGGGCGTGCAGTCCTGCGACGCGGCGATCCGCAGGGCGCTGGCCGCCGCCCTGGCGCTCGCCGATCCGGGCGCCCGCATCCTGCCGGCCGAAGACGTGCGCCGCCTGGAGGCGGCGGTGGAGACGCTCGGCTACCGCAACAAGACGCTGGCCCATGCGCTGCAGCGCCTGTCCTTCCAGCCGCTCGACGGTCAGATCACCGAAGTGCGCGACGCGGCGCAGCTGTTCGGTTTCGTCAACGAATGGTGTTTCGACGAGGATCAGGTGCGGCGGCGTTTCCGCGAACTGGCGCCGGTCTATCACCCCGACACCGGCATCGTCGCCTGCCGCGAGCGGATGGGCCAGCTGATCGACGCCCGCAACCTGCTGGTCCACCATGTCCGCAGCGTCTACAGCTCCGGCGACTGGCTGGCGAAGCGGGGCAGGACCCCGATCTGAGCCGGACCTGACCCTGATCCTGCCCGGACCGCGTCAGCCGGCCAGCCCGATCGCCTCCTCGACGATCGCCTGATCCAGCGTGGCGCCGTCCAGCACGGCCCCAGTCAGGTCGGCGCCGGTCAGGTCGGCCTCGCTGAGATTGGCGCCGGTCAGGTCGGCCCCGGCCAGATTGGCGCCGGCGAGGTTGGCCTTGCGCAAATCGGCCTTGCACAGCAGCGCCATGCCCAGCCGGGCACGTTGCAGGTTGGCGCGCCAGACATGGCCGCTCATCGTCTGGATATGGACCGGGCCGAGTTGGGCGCCGGTCAGGTCGGCGCCGGTCAGGGTGGCGCGTTCGAAATTCACCCCGCGCAGGTCGGCCTTCGACAGGTTGGCCTTGCGCAGGTCGGCCAGCGACAGGTCGGCTATCGCCATCGACGCACCCGACAGGTTGGCGCCGCGCAGCGCGATGCATTGCAGGATCGCCGCCGACAGGTTGATGCCGTCCAGCTTGCGGCCCGACAGGTCCAGCGCCGACAGGTCGGCGCGCTTGCCGGCCTTGCCGCCGCTGTCGATCCAGGTCAGATGCTCCATCAGCATCTCGCGCAGGTCGTCTTCCGGGTTCTCCAGCGTCTTGGCCAGCACCGCCGCCTGCAGGTTAGGCGAGCGCATCTGGGCGGCGTCGAGGATCGCGCCGATCAGGGTGGCGCCGCTGAAATTGGTGCGGTTGATGGCGCAGCCGGTCATCACCGCCCCCGACAAACGGGCGCCCGACAGGTTGGCCTCCGTCAGGTCCGCGTCGGTCAGGTCGCAACCGGTCAGGTTGGAGCCGGTCAGGTTGGCCCGCATGAACTTCGTGCCGCGCAGGATGGCATCGGTCAGGTCGGTCTGCATGACGAAGGCGTTGGCGATCTTCGCCCGCGACAGGTCGGCGCCGCGGATGGTCGCCGCCGTCAGTTCCGACGTGAGGACCGAATCCTCATACTCTTGCGCGTACATCTCGCCGCTGGCGTCGTAATGCAGCAGCGTGCCGTCGCGCAGGTCGACCTCCACCAGCGTCGCCTCGCTCAGCACCGCGCCGCGCAGGCAGGCGCCACGCAGGTCGGCCCGCCGCAGGTCCGCCTTTTCCAGATTGGCGAGCCGCAGGTCGGCGGCATAGAGGTTGGCGTTGGCGAGGTTGGCGCCGGTCAGCCGCGCGCTGAACAGCTTGGCGCCCGACAGGTCGGCGTCGGACAGGTCGATGCCGGACAGGTCGAGATGCGACAGGTCGCGCATCTTCAGGTTGGCGCGCACGCCGCCGGGCTGGCTTTTACGGAATGCCTGGTGCCGCAACAGGATCGCGTTGAGCTGGCTCTGTGTCAGCTTGGTTCGCGGACTGTTGGACCCAAAGCCTTGGGCGGACGACATCGCCGGCATACCTTCTGTATTTGGTAACCCATAATCCGAAAGAGTCGCCAAAAATTGGTTAAGGTCCGATCCTTTGTGACAAGATTGAGGCCGATAACCGCCTCCCCGCAAGGGAGACCTTCGGCGGGAGGCGAAAGGTCGCTTGCAACGGTTGACTCGGCCTGCCCGCTTCTCTATGGTCCGCAGACCTGTCTTCCGCCAAGTCGATAGACCGGGTACCCCGGCCCCATGCCGGGTATCTCCGCCAGTCCGCGAAATTCGCGCACTGGCGCTTTCGTGCTTGTGCGGGTGGCGGCTCCGACGCTGGACCCGGAACTGGGGAACGAGTAACGCATGTTCGAAGGCCTGACCGGACGCCTGGGCGACATCTTCGACAAGCTGCGCCGCCGTGGCGCGCTGACCGAGGAGGACGTCTCCGCAGCACTGCGCGAAGTTCGCGTGGCGATGCTGGAGGCCGACGTCGCGCTGCCCGTCGTCAAGCAGTTCGTCGCCCAGGTGAAGGAACGCGCCGTCGGGCAGGAGGTGCTGAAGTCCGTCACCCCCGGCCAGCAGGTCATCAAGATCGTCCACGACAACCTCGTGGAGATGCTGGGCGAAGGCGCCGAGATCAACCTGAACGCCGCCGCCCCTGTGCCGATCCTGATGGTCGGCCTGCAGGGCTCGGGCAAGACCACCAGCACCGCCAAGATCGCGCTCCGTCTGAAGACGAAGGAGCGCAAGAAGGTCCTGATGGCCTCGCTGGACGTCCGCCGTCCGGCCGCCCAGGAACAGCTGAAGGTTCTGGGCGAGCAGACCGGCGTCGCCACGCTGCCGATCGTGCCGGGCCAGGACCCGGTCGCCATTGCCAAACGCGCCATCGAGACCGGCCGTCTCGAAGGCTACGACGTCGTCATGCTCGACACCGCCGGCCGCCTCGCCATCGACGAGGAGCTGATGGCGGAAGTCGCGGCGGTCCGCGACGCGACCAAGCCGGTGGAAACACTGCTGGTCGCCGACGCGATGACCGGCCAGGACGCCGTCACCGTCGCCACCAATTTCAACGACAAGGTCGGCATCACCGGCATCGTGCTGACCCGCATCGACGGCGACGCGCGCGGTGGTGCGGCCCTGTCGATGCGCCAGATCACCGGCAAGCCGATCAAGCTGCTGGGCGTCGGCGAAAAGATCGACGCGCTGGAGCCCTTCCACCCCGACCGCATCGCCGGCCGTATCCTCGGCATGGGCGACGTGGTGTCGCTGGTGGAGAAGGCCGTCGAGACCATCGACAAGGACGAGGCCGAAAAGCTCGCCCGCAAGATGGAGAAGGGCCAGGGCTTCGACCTCGACGACATGGCGATGCAGCTGAAGCAGCTCCGCAAGATGGGCGGCATGTCCGGCCTGATGGGGATGCTGCCGGGCATCGGCAAGATCAAGGACCAGCTGAAGGACGCCAACGTCGACGACGGGATGATCAAGCGCCAGGAGGCGATCATCTCCTCGATGACCAAGGCGGAACGCAAGAACCCCGACATCATCAAGGCTTCGCGCCGCAAGCGCATCGCCGCCGGTTCCGGCACCTCGGTGCAGGAGGTCAACAAGCTGCTGAAGCAGTTCGAGACCATGCGCGGAATGATGAAGCAGGTGCAGAAGCTTGGGAAGAAGGGGATGCTGCGCGGCGGCCTCGGAAATCTGCTGCCGAAGAGACTCGGCGGCTTCGGCGGGAAGGGGCCTTTCGGCTGACCTGACCGCCAATCGAAATCACCTGATACCTGTTTGACTTGAGAAGAGAAAGTTTCGACCAATGGCTCTGAAGATTCGTCTGGCTCGCGGTGGTGCGAAGAAGCGTCCGTTCTACTCGATCGTCATCGCGGACGCCCGCAGCCCGCGTGACGGCCGCTTCATCGAGAAGATCGGCACCTACAACCCGATGCTGCCGCGCGAGCACGAGCAGCGCATCATCCTGAACGCCGAGCGCGCCAAGCATTGGCTGTCGGTCGGCGCCCAGCCGACGGACCGCGTGGTCCTCTTCCTGGCCAATGCCGGCCTGGTCGAGAAGCCCGCCGTCCGCGAGACCCCGAAGAAGTCGGCTCCGAAGGCCAAGGCGCAGGAGCGTCTGAAGGCCGAGGCCGCCGCTGCCGCCGCCGCGGCTGAAGGCTGAGTTCAGGGTTGAGGTCGTGACGACGTGCCGGGTGCTCCTTCGATGACCGCCAAAATCTGTGTCGGCCAGTTCGCGGGATCGCACGGCGTGCGGGGGCTGGTGAAGCTGCGCAGCTTCACCGCCGAACCCGCCGACATCATGACCTATGGCCCGCTGTCGGACGAGAACGGCGCCCGCCGCTTCACGGTGACGCTCCAGGGCATGGTCAAGGACAACTTCCTTGCCAAGGTCGACGGGGTGACCAGCCGCGAACAGGCGCAGGCGCTGGCCGGTGTGCGGCTCTATGTGGACCGCGGCGCCCTGCCGGCGACGGAGGACGAAGACGAGTTCTACCATGCCGACCTGATCGGCCTGCGTGCGGAACTCGCCGACGGAAGCCTCTACGGCACGGTGAAGGCGATCTACGACTTCGGCGCGGGCGACGTGCTGGAGGTCAGGACCGCCGCCGGGCCGCTGGAGATGCTTCCCTTCTCCAAGGCCTGCGTGCCGGTGGTGGATGTTCGGGGCGGTCGCATCGTCGTCGATCTTCCGGCCGTGATCGAAGCCCGCGAAGGTTCCGATGACGAAGCGGAGGAGGGCGAGGGGGAAGAGGGCGGAGACCAGAGCGGGGAGACGGGGCCGTGAATCACGGCGCCGACGGTCCGCGGGTCTGGACGGCCAAGGTTCTGACGCTGTTCCCGGAAATGTTTCCGGGGCCGCTCGGCCACTCGCTGGCCGGCAAAGCGTTGGAAAATGGAGTCTGGGCACTGGAATCGGTGGACATTCGCTCGTTCGCGCGCGATAAACACCGCTCCGTCGACGACACCCCCTTCGGCGGAGGGGCCGGCATGGTCATGCGGCCCGACGTGCTGGACGCGGCTTTGACCGCGACGGCGGGACCTGTGGGGGCACCGGGACGCGGCCGGGCGATCTATCTGTCGCCTCGCGGACGGGTGCTGAACCAGGAACTGGTCAAGGAGCTGGCCGCCACCCCGGTGGTGACGCTGCTCTGCGGCCGGTACGAAGGGGTGGACCAGCGGGTCCTCGATGCGCACGGCCTCGAAGAGGTCAGCCTCGGGGATTTCGTGCTGTCCGGCGGGGAACTCGCCGCGCTCAGCCTGATGGATGCCGTGGTGCGCTTGCTCCCCGGCGTCATGGGCAACGTGGAGACGGCGGGCGAAGAGAGTTTCGAACGGGGGTTGCTCGAATATCCCCACTACACCCGGCCGGCGGTCTGGACCGACGGGCAGGGTGTGGAGCGCGCGGTGCCGGAGGTTCTGCTCTCCGGTCACCACGGAAAGGTCAAGGCCTGGCGGCTGGCCGAGGCGGAGAGGATCACGGAGGCCCGACGGCCGGACCTGTGGTCGCTCTACCAGGCGGGGCGTCCGGCAGAAACTGTTACGAACAAGGGTCGGCGGCAGGCTCGCCGGCGCGACCCGAAACCGGAGTGACGGTCCGCCGCGAGGCGCACCGATAGAAAAGGGGTAGTGCTATGAACCTGTTGCAGCAGCTCGAGCAGGAGCAGATCGAGAAGGCCCTCGGTGGCAAGACGATCCCGGAGTTCTCCTCGGGCGATACCGTCCGCGTGAACGTGAAGGTCGTCGAAGGCACGCGCGAGCGTGTCCAGGCCTATGAGGGCGTCGTGATCGCCCGCAAGAACGCCGGCCTGAACAGCTCCTTCACCGTTCGCAAGATCAGCTACGGCGAGGGCGTGGAGCGCGTGTTCCCGCTGTACTCCCCGCGCATCGACTCGATCGAGCTGGTCCGCAAGGGCGCCGTCCGTCGCGCCAAGCTGTACTATCTGCGCGATCTGCGCGGCAAGGCCGCCCGCATCGCCGAGCGCACCACCGGCCGCGGCATGGTCAACGGCCGCCGGGCTGCCGAGTAAGGCGCCTTTCGGTTCGTTTCAGGTTCATAGGTTCGGCGCCCGGCCTTCCGGCTGGGCGTCTTCTTCCCGTCACCATCAGCAAAGCTTAAGGAGTAGGCGCCATGAAGCGCACGTTCCAGCCCTCCAAAATCGTGCGTAAGCGTCGTCATGGCTTCCGCGCCCGTATGGCCACCGTTGGCGGCCGCAAGGTGATCGCCCGCCGCCGCGCCCGCGGCCGCAAGGTTCTGAGCGCCTGATCCCCGCGATGGCGGCGCCGGACCACGAGGTCGGGCGCCTGATGCGGCGGCCGGAATTTCTGGCCGTGGCCGGGACACGGCGCAAGCATGTGGCTCCCGGCCTGATCCTCCAGGTGCGCCGGCACGACGACAAGCAGCGGCCCGCCGACGGCGGTCCGCCGATCCGTTTCGGCTTGACGGCGAGCCGCAAGGTCGGCAACGCGGTGGTGCGCAATCGCGCCCGCCGCCGTTTGCGTGAGGCCGCGCGGCAGCTTCTGTCCACCCACGCCGCTCCAGGCCATGACTTCGTCCTGGTCGCGCGTGGCGGTACCGCCGAACGACCCTGGACCGACCTGCTCGGCGACCTGACCGCCGGGCTGAAGCGCCTCGGCCTCTGGCGCGAGGCGGAAGGGTAGGAGGCCCGCGACGTCATGTTTCGCATCGCCGGCCTCAGCCCGCTCGCGCACCTGCTCCGCGCGCTCGTCTATCTCTATCGCTGGACCTTGTCGCCCTTCGTGGGCTGGCATTGCCGTTTCCAGCCGACCTGCTCCTGCTACGCCATCGAATCGCTGGAAAAGCACGGCGCCATCCGGGGGGGATGGCTGACGGTGCGCCGGCTCGGGCGTTGCCATCCCTGGGGCGGGTCGGGCTGGGATCCCGTGCCCGATCCCGTCCCGCAGGGGGCGCCGCAGGCGTCCCATCGCTGCGGCCTGCGGGAAAAAGGGCATGCGGCGGTTGCCCAGCCCGGCGAAAACCCGTAACAAGGCCGCGCACACGCCGCCCTTCTTCCAAAGGCCCCACGGCAACCGGGACGCCATGACCGACCAACGCAACCTCATCATCGCGATTGCCCTGTCGATCGCCATCCTTCTGGGCTTCCAGTATTTCTACGAGAAGCCGCGGGTGGAGCAGCAGAAGCAACTCGCCGCCCAGCAGGCCGCCCAGACGGAGCAGTCGGTGCCGGTGCCGGCCCCCGGCGTGCCCGCCCAGCAGCCCCCGGGCACGGCCTCCGTTGGCACGGCAGAGGTCGCGAAGGAGCGCCCCGCGCTGCTCGCCGAGCAGATGGCGGCCGGCACCCGGGTGAAGATCGACACGCCGGCCCTGCACGGGTCCGTCAACCTCGTCGGCGGCCGCATCGACGACCTGACGCTGGCCCAGTACCACGAGACCCCGGACCCCAAGAGCCCGGAGATCGTGCTGCTGGCCCCGGCCGGCACGCCCGCCGCCTATTATGCCGAGTTCGGCTGGGTGCCGCAGGGCGCCGGCATCGCCACCCCGACCGCGACCACCCGCTGGACCGCCGACGGCACCGCGCTGACGCCGGAAAAGCCGCTGACCCTGACCTGGGACAACGGCCAGGGCTTGGTGTTCGAGCGCAAGATCGCCGTCGACCCGGACTTCATGTTCACGGTGACGCAGACCGTGCGCAACACCGGCGCCGCCCCCGTCACCCTGCTGCCCTACAGCCTGGTGTCGCGCAGCGGCACGCCGCAGACCTCGGGCTACTACATCCTGCATGAGGGCCCGCTCGGCGTCTTCAACGGCTCGCTGACCGAAGAAAAGTACGACGACGTCCGCAAGGCCGGTTCGATCGCCAAGGAGACCACCGGCGGCTGGGTCGGCATCACCGACAAGTACTGGCTGGTGTCGCTGGTGCCCGACCCGAACGAGAAGGTCACCGCGCGCTTCCTCTACAACCAGGTCGCCAACACCGACCGCTACCAGACCGACACGATGGGTGCCCCGGTCACCGTCGCGCCGGGTGCGTCGGTCGAGAACACCGGCCGCCTGTTCGCCGGCGCCAAGCAGGTGAAGCTGCTCGACAGCTACTCCGAAAAGCTGAACATCAAGAATTTCGACCTCGCGATCGACTTCGGCTGGTTCTACTTCCTGACCAAGCCGTTCTTCTACGCGCTGGATTTCCTGGGCCGCGTCATCGGCAACTTCGGCATCGCCATCCTGGTGCTGACCGTCTGCGTCAAGGCCGTCTTCTTCCCGCTCGCCAACAAGTCCTATCAGGCGATGAGCAAGATGAAGGCGCTGCAGCCGAAGATGCAGGAGCTGCGCGAGAAGTTCAGCGACGATCAGGCTCGCATGAACCAGGAACTGATGGCGCTGTACAAGCGCGAGAAGGTCTCCCCGGTGTCGGGCTGCCTGCCGATCCTGATCCAGATCCCTGTCTTCTTCTCGCTCTACAAGGTGCTGTTCGTGACCATCGAAATGCGGCATGCGCCGTTCTTCGGCTGGATCCACGATCTGTCCGCGCCCGATCCGACCAACCTGTTCACGCTGTTCGGTGTCATTCCCTGGGACCCGCCGCACCTGCTGCATCTTGGCCTGTGGCCGCTGATCATGGGCGTGACCATGTGGTTCCAGCAGAAGATGAACCCGGCCCCGCCGGACCCGGTCCAGCAGAAGGTGTTCCAGTTCCTGCCCATCGTCTTCACCTTCATGCTCGCCGGCTTCCCGGCCGGTCTGGTGATCTACTGGGCCTGGAACAACACCCTGTCGGTCCTGCAGCAGTGGACCATCATGAAGCGCATGGGCGTGAAGGTCTGATCGGCCCGATCCCTCCTCTGCCCAGTTTCTGAGACCTGCCGCCGGCAAAGATCCTTGACGGGCCTTTGCCGGCGGTATGTTTTTCAGATCACCCCAACGAGAGCACCCGTCATGACCACTCCCGACACGCCGACCCCCAACACCCCCAGCATCGTTTCGGGCTTCGACGAGGCCGCGCTGGAGGCCGGGCGGCTGCTGTTCGCCAAGGAGTGCGACTTCGTCTGGGGCGCCAATGCGCTGAACCAGCTGCCGGAAGCCGACCTGCCGGAGGTCGCCTTCGCCGGACGGTCGAATGTCGGCAAGTCGAGCCTCGTCAACGCGCTGACCGGGCGCAAGACGCTGGCCCGCACCTCCAACACGCCGGGCCGCACGCAGCAGCTCAACTTCTTCAACCTCGGCAACCGGCTGAAGCTGGTGGACATGCCCGGCTATGGCTATGCCAAGGAGTCGAAGGAGAAGGTGGAGGCGTGGAACGACATGGTCCGCCGCTTCCTGCGCGGCCGCGTCACCTTGCGCCGGGCGCTCGTGCTGATCGATTCGCGACATGGGCTGAAGCCCAACGACCATGAGATCATGGAGATGCTGGACCGCACGGCGGTGCCCTATGTCGTCGTGCTGACCAAGGCGGACAAGGTGAAGGCCGCGGATCTGGACAAGGTGCGCCGCGACACCCAGGCAGGGCTGAAGAAGCACCCGGCCGCCTTCCCGGACATCCATGTCACCAGTTCGGAGAAGGGCGACGGCATCGCCGAACTGCGCGCCAGCCTGGCCGCACTTGCGCTGGCCGCCGACTGAACCGGTCATGGCGATGGGTGGTGTCTCTCCCGCGCTGCTGTTCCTGATCCAGGCCCTGCTGCTGATCGCCGGGCCCTTTCTGCTTTGGCGGCTTGGCGGCGGGCGCCATGTCGCGCCGATGGTGGTGATCCAGATCCTGTTCGGGGTGGCGCTGGGTCCGTCGCTGCTGGGGCGGCTGGTGCCGGAGCTGTGGGGCGTGCTGTTCGCGCCGGCGGCACTGGCGCCGCTGTCCGGTCTGGCCCTGATGGCCGTGGTCTTCTTCGCCTTCCTGACCGGCCTGCATCTCGATCCCGCCGAGTTCCGCGGCCGGGGCGGAGCCTTCGCCACCGTCGCACTGTCCAGCATGCTGGTGCCGACCCTGCTGGGCGGAGCCTTGGGTTGGTGGCTCGCCGGCGCTTTTCCCGCCATGACCGGGCCGAACGCCACCCCCGGCCTGTTCGCCGCCGGCTTCGGCATCTGTGTCGGCGTTACCGCCCTGCCGGTGCTGGGCGCCATCCTGCGCGAGATGGATCTGCTGGGCGACCGGGTCGGGCGTCTGGCGCTGGGCTATGCCGCGGTCAACGACGCTCTGCTGTGGCTGCTGATCACCGCGGTTCTGGCATGGTCGACGGCCGGTGGCGGGGACGCTTGGGCGGTTGCGAAAGTCGGGCTGCTCGGCTTCACCTATGTCGGGGTTACGGTCCTGGTCGTGCGCCCGCTGCTCGACCGCCTGCTGGAACGGGTGGCGCCGGACGGGCGGATGGGCGACACCGCGGTGGTGGTGACCTGTGCCGCGCTGCTGGCGTCGGCGGCGGTCACCGAACTGATCGGTCTGCATTATATCCTGGGCGCCTTCATCGCCGGCAGCGCCATGCCGCGCCGCTACGCCGCGGCGATACTCGACCGGCTGGAGCATTTCTCCACCCTGATCCTGCTGCCATTCTTCTTCACCCTGACCGGGCTGAAGGTGACTCTGACGCTCGACGACCCGGCGCAATGGACGGTCTTCGCGCTCGCCAGCCTCGCGACCCTGGCCGGCAAGATGGCCGGCACCGCGCTGCCCGCCCGGCTGATCGGAGAGACTTGGCCGGACGCGCTGAGGCTCGGCACGCTCATGCCTTGCAAGGGGCTGATGGAGGTTATCGTTCTGACCGTCCTGCTTGAGGCGGGCGTGCTGTCCGGCCCCTGTTTTTCGGCGATGGTGCTGATGGCGGTGGCCGTCACTGCGCTGACGCAGCCGATGACCCGGCTGGCCGGATGGTGGCGTCCGGCCGGCGGCACGGCGGCCGCGGCCACGGGTGGCCGGCGCGGGGGTATGTGACCGTTAAATTGCCCCCTAGGCAACCGGCCGGCCTTTCCGTTAAAGAAGCCCAACCGTCCACCCCGACAAAGGGCATCCTCCCGTGCAGACTCCCACCCGTGACGAGTGGCTCGCCAAGGCCCGTACCCTGTCCGAAGCGCTGCCCTACATGCGCCGTTATGCCGGGAGCACCTTCGTCATCAAGTACGGCGGCCATGCCATGGGCGACGCCGGCCTGGCGGAGCTGTTCGCGCGCGACATCGTCCTGCTGAAGCAGGTCGGCATCAACCCGGTGGTCGTCCATGGCGGCGGGCCGCAGATCGGCCAGATGCTGGAGCGGCTGAAGATCAAGTCCAGCTTCATCGACGGCCTGCGCGTCACCGACAAGGAGACGGTCGAGGTGGTCGAGATGGTGCTGGCCGGCTCCATCAACAAGCAGATCGTCGCCGCCATCAACAGCGCCGGCGGCCGGGCCGTCGGCCTGTCGGGCAAGGACAGCAACCTGATCACCGCCCGCCGGCTGGAGCGCGTGCAGCGCGACCCCGACAGCAACATCGAGCGGGTGCTGGACCTGGGCTTCGTCGGCGAACCCTATAAGGTGAACCCGGAGATCCTGCAGGCCCTCGCCAAGTCGGACGTCATCCCGGTGATCGCGCCGGTCGGCTTCGACGTGAACGGCGACACCTACAACATCAACGCCGACACGGCGGCCGGTGCGGTCGCGGCGGCGGTGAAGGCGGCGCGCTTCTTCCTGCTGACCGACGTGGCCGGCGTGCTCGACAAGGAGAAGAAGCTGATCGAGAAGATGTCGCTGGCGGATGCCCACAAGGCCATCGCCGACGGCACCGCATCGGGCGGCATGATCCCGAAGATCGAAACCTGCATCAGCGCGGTGGAGCAGGGCGTCGACGCCGCTGTTATCCTGGATGGCCGGGTGCCGCATGCCCTACTGCTGGAGATCTTCACCGAGGGCGGTGCCGGCACCCTGATCGGCAAGGCCTGACTCCGTAAACGGGGGACCGATGAGCGACCTGCGCAAGGACCTGCTCCGCCAGATGAAGGCCATCCGTGAGAAGATGGACCCGAAGCTGGTGGAGCGCGCCAGGCTGGCGGCGTTGGGCAAGGTCCCCTATGACAGCGACGCGGCGAAGGAGGCGGTCGGCCATTTCCTTGACGCCAAGCGGGATGGCGGCGCCTTCCGCCGCAAGCTGGAACAGGCGCTGAAGGCCGAGGGCGCGGCGCTGGACCTCGATGACGGGGAGAAGGCGCCGCCTGCGCAACCGCCCGCGAAGCCGAGACGCGGCGGTCGGTTGACGTAACGCCGTCTCGATTTACGCAAGGAGCACCGCCTTGCTGCATGTCTTCGTCAATGACGGCGGTCTGCTCCGCTGGGCCAGGGAGGCTGCCGCGGACGAGGCGGCGCCGCTGCCCGACTCCGCCGTGTGGCTCGACCTCATCAATCCGACGTCCGAAGAGTTGGCGCGTGCGGAGGTGCTGATCGGCACCGGCCTGCCTACCCGAGAGCAGATGGCGGAGATCGAGGAATCGAGCCGTCTGCGCATGGCCGGCGGCGCCTTGACCATGACCGTCACCGCGCTGGTCTGGGCCGACACTGACGAGCCGCGCATCGCCACCGTCAGCTTCGTGCTGGCCGGGCGGCGGCTGGTGACCATCCACGACATCGATCCGCAGGCGCTGCTGGCCTTCCGCCGCCGCGCCACCCATGGCGAGATCTCGGCCGCCCGTGGCGAGCTGGTTCTGGCGGCGCTGGTGGATGGGATGATCGACCGGACCTCCGTCGTGCTGCGGCGGACGGGGGTGGAGTTGGATGCGCTGAACCGCCGCCATTTCCGCGGGCGCAAGCTGCGCTCGCGCGGCGAAACGCTGGACGATGCGCAGACGCTGAAGCGCATCGGCCATGCCGGGCATCTGATCGGCAAGGCGCGGGTCAGTCTAGCCAGCCTTACCCGCATGACCGATTTCCTGGCGCGCGGCGATGGCTGGAATTCGGGCAAGGCGACGCGGCGCTGGGCCAAGACCACGCTGCAGGACCTGCGCGGGCTCGACCAATATGCCCGTTTCCTGGCCGGCAAGGTCGCTTTGGCGCTGGATACGGCGTTGGGACAGATCAACGTCGAGCAGAACGAGATCGTCAAGATCGTGTCGGTGCTGACCGTTCTGCTCTATCCGCCGACCCTGGTCGCCAGCATCGGCGGCATGAATTTCACCGACATGCCCGGCAGCGATTCGCCCTTCGGCTATGCCAGCGCCCTCGGGTTGATGCTGCTGTCGGCGTTGCTGCCGATGGTCTATGTGCGGTCGAAACGCTGGATGTGACGCGTTTCCACAATATGGCAGGCGGATGGTCCGCGGCGCTTTCCTTTTGACAGGTGCGTCCGCCGGCGGCAGGATGGGCGCATTCCAGGGGGGTCCCGACAGGGGGCTGAGATACCAACGGCCGGACGGCGCCAAGCGTCGCCGGCAGCGTGGTGACCCTTCGAACCTGATCCGGGTCATACCGGCGAAGGGAGGGACCTCGTGACGGGCCGACCACGCCCCGTCCGGCCGTATCGGCCCCACATTTCCGGGGCGCATGGCCCGCACGAAGATACCGCACCTCCGTCCGCAGTCCCGGGTTTGTCCGCCCAACTCCGACGGAGAAACCCAATGCCTAAGGACTTCAACGAAAACGCCATCCGCATTTCGACCGGCCCGCTGCCGTCGTCGCGGAAAATCCATGTGCCCGGCACGCGTTTTCCCGATCTGCGTGTCGCCATGCGCGAGATCGCGCTGTCGGGCGGCGAGCCGCCGCTGACCGTCTATGATGCTTCCGGTCCCTACACCGACGAGTCGGTCGCCATCGACGTGCGGGCCGGGTTGGCCAAGCACCGCCGCGACTGGATCCTGGCCCGTGGCGACGTCGAGACCACCGACAGCGGCGTGCTGCGCGCCAAGGACGGCGGCGCGGTGACCCAGATGGCCTACGCCCGTGCCGGCATCGTCACCGCGGAGATGGAATACATCGCCGTCCGCGAGAATCTCGGCCGTGCCGCCGCGTTGGAGGCAACGCGCGACGGCGAGGATTTCGGCGCCGAGATCCCCGACTTCATCACCCCGGAATTTGTTCGTGACGAGGTGGCGCGCGGGCGGGCGATCATCCCGTCCAATGTCAATCATCCCGAGTCGGAGCCGATGATCATCGGCCGCAACTTCCTGACCAAGATCAACGCCAACATCGGCAACTCCGCCGTGACCTCCTCGATCGAGGAGGAGGTGGAGAAGATGGTCTGGTCGATCCGCTGGGGTGCGGATACCGTGATGGACCTGTCCACCGGCGCCGACATCCACCAGACCCGCGAGTGGATCCTGCGGAATTCCCCGGTTCCCATCGGCACCGTGCCGATCTATCAGGCGCTGGAGAAGGTGAATGGCAGGGCCGAGGACCTGACCTGGGAGCTGTTCCGCGACACGCTGATCGAACAGGCGGAGCAGGGCGTCGATTATTTCACCATCCATGCCGGCCTGCGATTGGCCCACATACCGCTGACCGCCAAGCGGGTGACCGGCATCGTGTCGCGCGGCGGCTCGATCATCGCCAAATGGTGCCTGGCCCATCATCGCGAGAATTTCCTCTACGATCATTTCGCCGACATCGTCGAGATTTGCCGCGCCTATGACGTGGCGCTGTCGATGGGCGACGGCCTGCGGCCGGGCAGCCAGGCCGATGCCAACGACGCCGCGCAGTTCGCCGAACTGGAGACGCTGGGCGAGCTGACCAAGATCGCCTGGGCGCGCGACGTTCAGGTGATGATCGAGGGGCCGGGCCATGTGCCGATGCACAAGATCAAGCACAATGTGGAGAAGCAGATCGCGCTGTGCGGCGAAGCGCCCTTCTACACGCTGGGGCCGTTGGTGACCGACATCGCGCCGGGGTACGACCACATCACCAGCGCCATCGGCGCGGCGATGATCGGCTGGTTCGGCACGGCGATGCTCTGCTACGTCACGCCGAAGGAGCATCTTGGGCTGCCGGATCGCGACGACGTGAAGGCCGGCGTCATCGCCTACAAGATCGCCGCCCATGCCGCCGACCTTGCCAAGGGCCACCCGGCGGCGCGGCTGCGCGACGACGCCATGTCGCGCGCCCGCTTCTCCTTCCGCTGGCGCGACCAGTTCGCCCTGTCGCTCGACCCCGACACGGCGATGGCCTACCACGACGAGACCCTGCCGGCGGAAGGGGCCAAGACCGCGCATTTCTGTTCGATGTGCGGGCCGAAATTCTGTTCGATGAAGATCACGCAGGAAATCCGCGACGCCGCGGAGTCCGGCATGGCCGAGATGTCGCAGAAGTTCCGCGAGTCGGGCGGGGAGATCTACCAGCCGGCGGCGGAGTAAAGTCTCGGCACTGATGCCCCCTCCCTAACCCTCCCCCGCTCTCGCGGGAGAGGGAACTCCGCCGCTTCGCGAATAGCTCACGTTGACAAGCGTCCTACCCCCTCTCCCGCGAAGCGGGGGAGGGATGGGGAGGGGGCACCGCGCCACAACCACTCCTCACCCCGCGTACCTGATTTCCAGCACCTCCACCTGTTCGATCCCCGCCGGCGTGCGAACGTCCACCAGATCGCCTTCCCGCGCCTTCAACAGGGCGCGGGCCATGGGGGAGATCCAGCTGACATGGCCGCGGTCGGGGTCGACCTCGTCGGCGCCGACGATGGTGATGGTGTTCTCGGACCCATCCTCGCGGGCATAGGTGACGGTGGCGCCGAAGAAAACCTGTTCGCGGTTCTTCTGGTCCTGCGGATTGACCACCACGGCCGATTCCAGCCGCTTGTTCAGGAAGCGGATGCGGCGGTCGATCTCGCGCAGGCGCTTCTTGCCGTAGAGATAGTCGCCATTCTCAGACCGGTCGCCGTTGCCGGCGGCCCAGGACACCACCTCCACCACCTTCGGCCGCTCCACCCGCAGCAGGTGGCGCAGTTCCTCCTGCATGCGCTGGAAGCCGGGCGGGGTCATGTAGTTCTTGAAGCCCTGCGGCAGCGGTGCCTGTTCGTCGAGGTCGTCGTCTTCCGGCGTGTCGTTCTCGCGGGTGAAGGCTTTGCTCATGGTCCGACCTGTCCTGTGGCAGGGGTGATAACGTCCGGGAAAAGGAAAAGGCGCCTTGCGGCGCCTTTTCCCGTTCCAGAGGTCCCGGTTGGGCCGTTGGGCTTACCGCTTCCACCAACCGCGGCGCGGCTTGGCATTCGCCTCGTCCTCGTCACCGGCGGGAGCCGGCTCGTTGGCGGGTTCGGCAGCCGGAGCGGGCTGGGTCACCGGAGCCGGCGCGGCGGCGGCCGGCGCGGCCTCCGCCGGAGCTTCGGCAGCGGCCTTGCGCTTGCGCGACGCCTTCTTGGCCGGAGCCTTGTCGGTCGCGACCTCCGCTGGGGCTTCGGCGGCGGCAGCGGCCTTGCGCTTGCGGCCCTTGGCCGGCGCTTCGGCAGCGGCGGAAGCGGCCACGTGAGCAGCCTCCACCGGGGCTTCGGCGGCAGCCTTGCGCTTGCGCGAGGCCTTCTTGACCGGCGCGGTTTCGGCAGCGGCTTCCGCCGGCGCTTCGACCGCAGCGGCGGCCTTGCGCTTGCGGCCCTTGGCCGGGGCTTCCGCAACTGCCGGAGCGGCCATGGGGGCAGCCACCGGGGCAGCCTCGGCCGGAGCCTCGGCAGCGGCCTTGCGCTTGCGCGAGGCCTTCTTGGCCGGGGCCTTGGCGGCTTCGGCCGGAGCCGGAGCGGTCACCGGCGGCTTGGTGGCGGGCACGGGAACCGGAGCTTCGTCGGCCGCCGGGGCCGTATCGCCGGCCAGGATCCAGTCGAGGTCGCTCGCCTCGGCCGGAGCTGCCGGAGCCGGAGTGGCCTGAACCGGAGCGGCGGGCTGCTCGGAGCCGGCGTCCTCGCCGCCCTCCAGGCCTTCCGCACCCTCGCGGCGCGACCGGCGACGGCCACCGCGCTTGCCGCGGCGGCGCTTCTTGCGGCCTTCGCCGTTGCGCTCGCCGGCGTCGGCGCCGGTCTCGTCCTCACCGTCCTCGTCCTCGTCGTCGCCTTCGCCTTCGGCGTCAGCCGAGTCGGCGTCGGTGGCGGGTTCGGAGATGGCGGCACCGGGGATCGCCTCGGCGGCAACCGGCAGAGCGGTCTCCTCGGTCTCCTGACCGGCTTCGTCCGTTTCGCCCTCGCCCTCGGCGGTATCGCCCTCGGCCCGGCCTTCCTCGCGGTCACGGCCACGGCCGCGGCGGCGGCGGCGGCGGCGGCGGCGGTCCTCGCCATTGCCGTCGCCGTTGGTCTCGGCACGCTCGGCGGTCTCCTCGACCTGGGCGGCTTCGACCTCGGCTTCCGGCTCCTCCACCGGCTCGACCGGTTCGGCGGCGAGCGCGCGGTCGGTCTCGGCCATCACGCGGTCGGCGCTGACCAGCGGGCCTTCCTCGTCGGGCAGGCGGGCCTTGTTGCGCTCCAGACGGTGATCCGGGGCGATCAGGGTATCGTCGGCCTGGACCATGACGCTGAAGGCGTGACGCTCTTCGATCTTGGCCAGTTCACCGCGCTTCTGGTTGAGAATGTAGAGCGCGATCGAGGTCGGGACGTAGATGGTGATTTCCGCCGACCGCTTGCGGATGCCCTCTTCCTCGATGGCGCGCAGCACGTGCAGCGAGGCGGATTCGACCGAACGGACGACGCCGGTGCCCGAGCAGTGCGGGCAACGTTCGAAGTTGGTCTCCAGCAGCGACGGACGCAGACGCTGGCGCGACAGCTCCAGCAGGCCGAAGGCGGAAATGCGGCCGAGCTGGATGCGCGCCCGGTCGTTCTTCATCGCCTCCTTCATGCGGCGCTCGACGGCGGCGTTGTTCCGCGGCTCCTCCATGTCGATGAAGTCGATGACGATCAGGCCGGCCAGATCGCGCAGACGCAGCTGGCGCGCCACCTCGTCGGCGGCCTCCAGGTTGGTCTTGTAGGCGGTTTCCTCGATGTTGCGCTCGCGGGTCGACTTGCCGGAGTTGACGTCGATGGAGACCAGCGCCTCGGTCGGGTTGATGACGATGTAGCCGCCGGAGCGCAGCTGCACCACCGGGCTATGGATGGCGTCGATCTGCGTTTCCACCTGATAGCGGTGGAACAGCGGGATCTGGCTGTCGCGGTACAGCTGGACGCGCTGGGAATGGCCCGGCATCAGCATGTCCATGAACTCGCGCGCCGTGCGGAAACCGGCCTCGCCCTCGACCCAGATCTCGTCGATGTCGTTGGAATAGAGATCGCGGATCGACCGCTTGATCAGGTTCGCCTCTTCATAGATGAGGCAGGGCGCCGACGACTTCAGCGTCTGTTCGCGAATGTCGTCCCACAGGCGCAGGAGATATTCCAGGTCGCGCTTGATCTCGGGCTTGGAACGCTCCAGCCCGGCGGTGCGCAGGATGACCGCCATACCGTCGGGAATGTCGAGATCCGACAGGATTTCCTTCAGGCGCTTGCGGTCGGCCGGGTTGGTGATCTTGCGGGAAATCCCGCCGCCACGGCCGGTGTTGGGCATCAGGACGCAGTAGCGGCCCGGCAGCGACAGGTAGGTGGTCAGCGCCGCACCCTTGTTGCCGCGCTCTTCCTTCGTCACCTGCACCAGCATGACCTGCCGGCGCTTCACCACTTCCTGGATCTTGTAGGAGCGCAGCGGGCGCGAGCGGCGGCGCTGGGTCTCCGCCTCCTCGTCCTCGTCGCCGCCCAGCGTGTCGGGGGCGTCGGCGTCCTGGGCGGCATTCTTGGCATCGGCCTGGGCGGCGCCCTCCGACGGGGCGGCCTGCTCATCACCGGACTCGGTGTCTTCGGCGCCGTTGTCGTCGCCGTATTCCTCATCCGACGCCTCGGGCGCGATGGGGGAGGGCATCGGCGACCATTCCTCGACCACCTGCTCGGGGCGGATCGGCTCGCCCATCACGGCGCCGTCGGCGGCGGCCTCGGCCCGGGCTTCCGCCTGCTCTTCCAGGCGGCGTTCCTCGGCCAGCAGCGCCTCGCGGTCGGCGATGGGAATGCGGTAATAGTCGGGATGGATTTCGGAGAAGGCGAGGAAGCCGTGGCGGTTCCCGCCATATTCCACGAAGGCCGCCTGAAGCGAAGGCTCGACCCGCGTCACCTTCGCCAGGTAGATGTTGCCCTTCAGCTGCTTGCGGCTGGCGATCTCGAAGTCGAGTTCTTCCAGCCGGTTCCCATTGACCACGGCGACCCGGGTTTCTTCCGGGTGCGTGGCGTCCACCAGCATGCGCTTGGCCATATACGGTCCTCAACGGCGCGACCCAGGGAACCCGCGCGACCGGTCGGGCCGCCTGGACGCAGCGTCTGTTGTGGGCGAAGCATACGGCACGACGGACCGGAACCGCCGAACGGCGCTGACGAGAGCAGCCAGGACGGCCCGGTCGACACGCGCCGGGCTGCCGCCTTGCGGCCACAGCCAGCTTCGAGGTTTCGTCCTCTCACCGCCAACCCGAACGCGCCACCCCGCGACGTCCCTCCGGCGCGGATGGCCGGACAGGCGGTGTCGGGGGCGACGCCGCAGCCCCTTGGGTAAGCCCCGTGACCGGCGATCGGCTGATCCTGGGAGGTTGGTCCCGGCATCAGCGAATCGGCGCTCACCTTGGGAGTCCGACCCTGGTCTGGCGAATTGCGGTCTGTCGCAAAGATACCATAGACAAGCGATCCCTCTTGCACAACGCGGAAATGCGCCGATTCGGCGAACAAGTTCGTCGCGGGGAAGCGGCGGTGCGCGCTTCCACCGCGGCAGCCCATCCGGACCTTCCGGCTGCCACGCTCATGCTCACTGTTGCAGGAACGGCACCCCCGTCCGGAATTGACTCGAGATCTGACGATCCGCGTTGAGAGCGTTGAATTGGCTAGGCTATAGCTGAGCGTCCACCGCCTTGTTTCGCGCCCCTTCAGCCGCCGAGGAGTCTCGATGCCACGGCCGCCCCGCCCGACCACAGCCGCCGCGTCCGCCACCGCTTCGGCGCGTTGCCTGGCGATGCGCGTTCTCGGATTGGTTCTGCC
Organism: Azospirillum sp. Sh1; assembly: GCF_008365135.1. Taxonomy (NCBI): domain Bacteria; kingdom Pseudomonadati; phylum Pseudomonadota; class Alphaproteobacteria; order Rhodospirillales; family Azospirillaceae; genus Azospirillum; species Azospirillum sp. Sh1. The sequence continues at coordinate 38,469 of NZ_VTTK01000034.1, forward strand.
GGTACTGCTGGTGTTGGGGCTGATCGGTTTCGCTGCGACCGGGGCGGCGAGGGCGCAGACCACCGCGGCCCTGCCGTCGGCGCCGCCGCGCACGGCGGTGGTCGATGCCCGGCTGGGCATCCATCCGGACAAGACCCGCTTCGTGCTGGAGCTGAGCGACACGGTGTCCTTCACGGTGTCGATGGCCGCCGATCCCTACCGCATCATCGTCGATCTGCCCGACCTGATCTGGCCCGGCGGCGCGCTGCCGGTGGAGGGCAAGGGAGTGGTCGCGCGCTACCACCATGCGGCGGGCGGCCCGCGCGGCACGCGCCTGACCTTCGAGACGGTCGGCCCGGCCCGGCTGCGCGACGGCTACATGATTCCGGCGCGCGACGGCCACCAGCCCCGCCTGGTGCTCGACCTGGAGAAGATCTCGGCGGCCGAATTCCGGCAGCTCGCCGCGGCCGGGAAGGACGCCAAAGAGGTTACCGGCAAGAGCCCGTTGACGATGTCGTCCATCGTCTCGTCGGCGATGGCGGTTCCGGCGCCGGTTCCGGCTCCGCAGCCTTCGCCGCCGGCTGCCGAACCCAATGCCACCGTCTCGGCCCCGCCGCCCTTCGCGCCGCTGCCGCCGATCCCGCCGGCCCAATTGATCCCCGCCGCGCTGCCCGTGGCCCCGCCGCTGCCGGACAACAAGCCGCCGACGGTGGCGGAAAAGCCGCTGATCGTGCTCGACCCCGGCCATGGCGGCCAGGACCCCGGCGCCATCGGCGTCGGCGGCATCTATGAGAAGGACATCACGCTCGCCACCGCCAAGGAGGTGAAGCGCCAGCTGGAGGCGACCGGCCGCTACCGGGTGAAGCTGACCCGCGACAGCGACGTGTTCATCCGCCTGCGCGACCGCGTCGCCATCGGGCGGGAGGCCGGCGCCGACCTGTTCATCTCGCTGCATGCCGACAGCATCAGCAGCGGCGACGTGCGCGGCATGTCGATCTATACCCTGTCCGACAAGGCGTCCGACCGCGAGGCGGAGATGCTGGCCGCCAAGGAGAACCGGGCCGACGCCCTGGTCGGGCTCGACCTGTCGGGCGAGAACAAGCTGGTCGCCAACATCCTGATCGACCTGGCCCAGCGCGATGCCATGAACCATTCCAAGCGCTTCGCCACGCTGGCGCTGCAGAATCTCGGACGCGAAGTCCCGCTGATCCCCAACCGGCCGCACCGGCAGGCCGGCTTCGCCGTGCTGACCGCGCCCGACGTGCCGTCGGCGCTGATCGAGATGGGATACCTGTCGAACCAGCGTGACATCAAGCTGCTGACCTCCTCCGGCCACCGGGAGCGTCTGGGCAAAGGGCTGGCCCGCACCATCGACGCCTATTTCCGCTGGCTGCACGGCACCCAGCGGAGCTGAAACGGGGCCGGACCGCCGAAATACCCCCTTTGTGCCGACGCCTTCTTGCGGGCGCCCTCTGCGTGTCACATTTTCCTGACATGACGGGAACGGGGGCGGCACTTCGCACCGCGGCGGTGTAGGATGCGCCGCCCTGTCAGGCGCATCTGCGATCCGGATCCTTCGGGACCGGACCGCGGGCGCGCCGTTCGTCGTTTCTTGCGGGATCGGTCATGCGCCTTCTTTTGTCCTTGCTGATGGCCTTCGTGATGCTGGCTCTTGCCGGCGCCGGGGGGCTGGTCTTCCTGTTCGAGCATTACGACCACGACCTGCCCGACTACACCAAGCTGGCCAATTACGAGCCGCCGGTGACCACGCGCATCTATGCCGGCGACGGACGCCTGATGGCGGAATTCGCGTCGGAACGGCGCATCTTCGTGCCGATCGACTCCATGCCGCGTCAGGTCATGAACGCCTTCATGGCGGCCGAGGACAAGAATTTCTACGCCCACCAGGGCGTCGATCCGATCGGCATCCTGCGTGCGATCCTGACCAACATCGAGAATTTCGGCCGCGAGCGCCGGCCGGTCGGCGCCAGCACGATCACGCAGCAGGTCGCCAAGAACATGCTGCTGACCAACGAGGTCTCCTTCGCCCGCAAGATCAAGGAAGCGATCCTGGCGATCCGCATCGAGCGGACCTTCACCAAGGACCGCATCCTGGAGCTGTACCTGAACGAGATCTTCCTGGGGAACCGTTCCTACGGCGTGGCGGCGGCGGCGCTGAACTATTTCAACAAGGCGCTGGACGAGCTGAGCATCGAGGAGGTCGCCTTTCTGGCGGCCTTGCCCAAGGCGCCCTCCAACTATAACCCGGACCGTCAGCACGACGCCGCCGTCGCCCGCCGCAACTGGGTGATCGGCCGCATGGCGGAAGACGGCTACATCACGCCGGACGAGGCGAAGGCCGCGCAAGGACGGCCGCTGGTCACCCGCAAGCGCGACGAGCAGGAGGTGGTGACCGCCGAGTATTTCTCCGAGGAGGTCCGGCGCGAGTTGGTGAAGCTCTACGGTGATCAGGCGTTGTACGAGGGCGGGCTGTCGGTCCGCGCCTCGATGAACCCGGTGCTGCAGGTGACCGCGACCAAGGCGCTGCGCGACGGGCTGATCGCCTACGACCGCCGCCATGGCTGGCGTGGTCCCATCGCCAAGATGGAGAATTTCGACAACTGGCCGAAGAAGCTGGCCGCCATGCCGCCGCCCGCCGGGTCGGAGGGCTGGAAGCTGGCGGTCGTGCTGAAGGACGATCAGGCGGACGGTCTGGACATCGGAGTGGCCGACGGCACCCGCGGCCGCATCCCGCTGTCCGAACTGCGTTGGGCCCGCGCCTCCAAGGACGGCGACGTCGCCGGTCCGGCGATCCGCAAGCCGTCCGACGTCGCCAAGCTGGGCGACATCCTGCTGGTCGAGCCGGTGAGCGGCCCGCCCGCCAAGGACGAGGACGAGAAGCCGGCGAAGAAGAACGACAAGTCGGCCGCCAAGGAACTGCCGCCGGGCAGCTACGGCCTGCGCCAGATCCCGCAGGTGCAGGGCGGTCTCGTGGCGCTCGACCCCCACACCGGCCGCGTGCTGGCGATGGTCGGCGGCTTCTCTCCCGCCATGAGCGTCTTCAACCGCGCCACGCAGGCGCTGCGCCAGCCGGGTTCGTCCTTCAAGCCCTTCGTCTACCTGACGGCCCTGAACCAGGGCTTCACCCCGTCGTCGCTGGTGATGGACGCGCCCTTCTCCTTTGACCCGGGCGGCGGACAGCCGGTCTGGCGGCCGGAGAACTACAGCCATGAGTTCTACGGCCCGACCCCGCTGCGCGTCGGCATCGAGAAGTCGCGCAATGTCATGACCGTCCGCCTTGCCCAGCAGATCGGCATGGACAAGGTCAAGGCGCTGGTCGAGAAGTTCGGCATCGTCGACAACCTGCAGCCCTACCTGCCGATGGCGCTGGGCGCCGGGGAGACGACGGTGCTGCGGCTCGCCACCGCCTACGCCATGCTGGACAACGGCGGCAAGCGGGTGGTGCCGACCTTCATCGACCGTGTGCAGGACCGCAACGGCAAGACCATCTTCCGCCACGACAACCGCGCGTGCGAGGGCTGCAACAACGTCGCCTGGAAGGACGGGATGGCGGTGCCGGCGGTGCCCGACACCCGCGAGCAGGTGAACGACCCGCGCACCACCTACCAGATCGTCTCGATCCTGGAAGGCGTGGTCCAGCGCGGAACGGCCGCCGCGCTGCGCTCGCTGGGCAAGCCGCTGGCCGGCAAGACCGGCACCACCAACGACAGCCACGATGCCTGGTTCATGGGCTTCTCGCCCGATCTGGTGGTCGGCACCTACATCGGCTTCGACCAGCCGCGCTCGCTGGGCGGCCATGAGACCGGTGGTTCCGCCGCGGTGCCGGTGTTCAAGGAGGTCATGCAGGTGGCGCTGAAGGACAAGCCGGCGACGCCGTTCCGCGTGCCGCCCGGCCTGCGCCTCGTCCGCGTCAATCCGGCCAACGGCCAACTCGCACAGCCGGGCGACAACCGCGCCATATGGGAAGCCTTCCTGCCGGGCACCGAGCCCAACCCCGATCAGCCGCAGGTGGTGCTGGACGGCTCCTCGCAAGGTGCCGGCGCCATGTTGGGCGATCCGAACGCCACAGGCGGCTTCGGCTCGCAACAGCCGGGTGTGCCGGCTCCGCCGGCCGCGGCGACGCTGGGAACCGGCGGGCTCTACTGAGCCAAAAGAAGAGGGGCGCCCATTGTGGGCGCCCCTTTTTTGTATTCGCTACGGAACGATGTTGTCGCGGTCAGTGCGTCGTGCCTGCGGCCGACAGCGAGGCCAGCGCGTCCACCGGGCAGGTTCCGAGCGGGCGCAGCGCCGGTTCCAGTGCGGCGAACATCGCGTGCACGCCATCCTCGTTGACGTGCAGGGCGTCCATGAACAGCTCGTCCTTGTCCACCGCGCGGCGGGCGTCGACCACGGTGATGCCGGCTGGCAGGCGGCTCTTCAGTTCGGCGAAGAAGGCGTCGAAATTTTTCAGCTTGCCGGCATAGGTCGGGAAATAGGGGGTGATGACCACCGCCACCCGGGTGCCGTGCGCCTGGGCGCTGCGGATGATGTGGTCCAGCGCCTGCCAGTTGGCGTCACTGGCGGTCATCACCTCTTCCGGCGCGGCGGCGAGCTGCGCCTTCATCGGGTCGGGGATGGCGCCCACCAGTGTGCGGTCGGCGGCGGGCTTCACCAGGCCGGCGATCAGCCGCATGGTCTGGTTGTTGTTGAAGGTCATCAGGTGGAAGGCGTGGTTGGCCATCCACAGCTCTTCGTTCTCCTGCCGGACGAAGGCGTCGATGCGCGGCGAGTAGTAGGCCAGCAGCGGCAGGTCGGCGAGATCGTGCGGGTTGTCGACCACGCCGGTCGGCTCCAGCACCAGCAGGCGCGGCGCGCCGTGGCGTTCGACGTAATCCTCCCACAGCAGGGCCGACAGCACGGTCGGCGCCCCGCCCATCCCCAAATTCAGTGCCCGGCCGCAGGTCATGTCCTGCAGGGCGGAGACGGGGAAATGGTTGTCCGCCCGCGAGTTGCCGAGCACCAGCACGTCGGCGGGACCGGGGATCGGGCGCGGCTCCGCTTTCAGGGCGGCCTTCACCAGCAGGGGGCTCGGTTGCTGCCCCCCGTCGGCGGGCGGCTTGGCGGGCGGCTTGATGCCCGGCAATTCGGCTTCCGGTTCGAATGGGCGGTAAATCGCCATGAAGCGGTCGCTGGAGCGCAGCAGCAGGCCGCCCAGCGCCGATGCCAGGACCCGGTCCATCGCCGTGACGGTGGCGAGGATCAGCACGATGCAAGCCAGAAGGCGATACATGGGAAGGGGCTCCGTCCGGTCAGAACTGGAAGTAGATGAAGGCGTGGTTGGCGAAGCTGCCGAACAGCAGCATCACCAGGATCAGGGCGGAGCAGGCCATCGACCGCGCCACCACATTCATCCCGGCGTAGCGACGGCCGGCTCCGCGCTCGATCATCGCGTCGACAATCAGCACGATCAGCCCGGTGACGGCGACGCGCAGAAGCGAACTGGCCTGCTGGTTGCCCTGCTGAAGCCCGAAATCGCCGTCGGCGATGATGCCCAGGATGGTCCAGACCGTGTGCAGGCTGTCGGCGCGGAAGGGAAGCCAGGTCAGCGTCACCACGGCGAAGACCAGCCCGACCATTACCAGCCGCCCGGCGGCCAGCACCGGACCGCTGAGCCGCACCGGGCTGAGGGCGGCCAGCCGGCGGGTGCCGTCCTCCACCAGCATCAGCCCGCCATGCAGCGCGCCCCACAGGACGAAGGTCCAGTTGGCGCCGTGCCACAGGCCGGAGATCAGCATGGTGATGACGACGTTGCGGATGCGCAGCCAGCGGGTGCGGCTGCCGCCCATCGGCACATAGACATAGTCGCGGAACCAGGTGGACAGCGAGATGTGCCAGCGCCGCCAGAAATCGCGCATGCCGGTGGCGAAATAGGGCCGGGCGAAGTTCGGGCACATGGTGTAGCCGAAGATCTGCGCCAGCCCGATGGCGATCAGCGAATAGCCGGCGAAGTCGCCGTAGATCTGCAGCGAGAAGCAGATCAGCCCGATCACATGCTGGAGCGCGTTGAAGAACTCCGGCTGGTGGAAGCGGGCATCGACCACCACGGCGGCGTTGTCGGCCAGCCCGATCTTCAGGAAATAGCCCCAGATCACCTTCTCCAGCCCGGCGAAGCGCTCCTCGAACGGGATGTCGCGCGGGCGCTGCTGGATCTGCGGCAGCAGGTCGCGCGCCCGCACGATGGGGCCGGCCACCAGCTGCGGGAAGAAGGCGACGAAGCTGGCATAGCGCACCAGCGAGCGTTCCGGCTGCTTCAACTCACCGGTGTAGAGGTCGATGCCGTAGCTGAGATTCTGGAAGGTGTAGAAGGAGATGCCGACCGGCAGCAGGATGTCGAGCGTCCGCCGCCCGATCTCGATCCCCAGCGAGGCGAGCGCCACCTCGGCGCTGTCGGCGAAGAAGTTGTAGTATTTGAAGAAGAACAGCATGCCCAGGTTGGTGCCCAGGCTGAGGAACAGATAGAATTTCCTGGTCTGCCGGTCGGTGGAATCGGCGATCTTCAACCCGCAATAGAAGTCGATGAAGGTGCTGAGCGCCAGCAGGCCGCAGAACCGGTAGTCCCAATAGCCGTAGAAGATGTAGCTCGCCACCAGCAGGAAGGGCGTGAAGGCGCGGGTGCGGGCCAGCGCCATGAAACCGGCGCTGAATACGGTGATGAACAGCAGGAAATTCAGGCTGGTGAAGCTCATCATGCCCCCGGCAGAGGTGGTCGCGCGTCCATGCATCCGCACAAGAGAGGGCTCGCGCGGAAACGCGCAAAAAAGGCGCGGAACGATGGCGACCATAACCTCGATTTCGGGAATTCCCGGCCGCCGCGGTAGGGTTGTGCAGCCGGATTTGGGACGTACTCTGAAATGAACCGGGCCGATGATCCCAAACGGTTAGGACCTCCAAGCAGGGGCTGGGCCATACACGAAAGTGGCAAGCCTTCCCATTACGGGCTTCCGGTCGGCCTGCCCGCGGTCATTAAGGGGGTGCAAGGCGGGGAACGAGCGGCTACATATGCAGCCGACAAACCCTTCAACTCTGGCTGACGAGGAGGCACCGCCATGCGGGCCGAGATCGAAGCGGCCGCCGGCGAGATCAGAGAATCGCTGGCGCTGCTGAGGAGGCATCTTTGACTGGGACAATGCACTGCGGCGTCTCGACGAACTGAACAACCTCGCGGAGGATCCCAAGCTTTGGGACGACCCGACGCGGGCCCAGACCATCATGCGCGAGCGTACCCAGCTCGATACCTCCGTCGCCGGTTATCGGGCGCTGGAGCGCGACCTGTCCGACAGCCTCGAGCTGATCGAGATGGGCGAGGCGGAAGGGGACGCCACCGTCGTCGCCGATGCCGAGGCCCAGCTCTACGGCCTGCGCGACCGCGCCAACAAGCTGCAGATCGAAAGCCTGCTGTCTGGCGAGGCCGATGCCAACGACTGCTTCGTCGAGGTGAATGCCGGCGCCGGCGGCACGGAGGCCCAGGACTGGGCGCTGATGCTGATGCGCATGTACACCCGCTGGGCGGAGCAGCACGGCTACAAGACGGAGTGGCTGGACGAGACGCCGGGTGAAGAGGCCGGCATCAAGTCGGCCACCGTTCAGATCAAGGGCCACAACGCCTATGGCTGGCTGAAGACCGAGGCCGGCGTGCACCGTCTGGTGCGCATCAGCCCGTTCGACAGCCAGGCGCGGCGCCAGACCAGCTTCGCCGCCGTCTCGATATCCCCGGTGATCGACGACAAGATCGACATCGAGATCAACGAGAAGGACTGCCGCATCGACACCTACCGTGCGTCGGGCGCCGGCGGCCAGCACATCAACAAGACCGACTCGGCGGTGCGCATCACGCACATCCCGACGAACATCGTGGTGAGCTGTCAGCAGGAACGGTCGCAGCACAAGAACCGCGCCAAGGCGTGGGACATGCTGCGTGCCCGCCTGTACGAGCGCGAGCTGAAGATCCGCGAGGATGCCGCCGCCGCGCTGGAAGCCACCAAGACCGATATCGGCTGGGGCCACCAGATCCGATCCTATGTCCTGCACCCCTACCAGATGGTGAAGGATCTGCGGACGGAGGTGGAAACCTCGCAGAGCCAAGCGGTGTTGGACGGTGCGCTCGATCCCTTCCTGGAGGCGGCCCTCGCCTCGCGGATCAAGGGGCAGAGCGACGACGCGCACGCCGCCGGCGGCTGACGGGTCGGAACGAAAAAAAGGGGCGGTCGCTTGCGGCCGCCCTTTTTGATTCCCAGCATTCTGGAATGCAAGGCTGGGCTCGGCTGTTTCAACAGGCTGCGGCCCCAACGATCTGGAGCAACCGATCCATGAACCGACTTCTTCTTCCGGCCCTCTGCGGCGCCATGTTGCTGGCGACCCCGGCCTTCGCGGCCTGCGAGACCGACAATCTGCCGGACGAGATGCGCCGGGCTTTCATCTCCGGCGCGCAGGAGGCGTTGAACGAGCACGGCTTCAATGCCGGAACGGTCGACGGCAAGATGGGCTCGCGCACCCGCACGGCGATCCGCTCCTACCAGCGCGCGGCGAAACTGCCGGTCGACGGCTGCGCCACCCAGGGGCTTCTCGACCACCTGAACTTCAGCCAACCCAAGATTTACGGCCCGAACAAGCCGCGCTGATCCGGGTTCAGGGTCTCAGGCCAGCATGTCGAGCAGGCGGCGGCTGTTTTCCTGCGTCGCCTGCAGCACCTTGGCGTTCGCGGCGAAATCCACCTGGGCGGAGGTCAGGTCAAGCACCACCGCCGGGTCCAGGTTGCCCGCCGCGATCTGCTCCGACGCCGCGTCGGTCCGCGCCTGTGCGTCCTGCAGTCCGTCGAGCGCGCTGGCCTGCGGCCGGTAGGGCGTGGCGGTGGTGCCCGGTCCAATGGCTGATCCGATGTCCATGACGCGCTGTCCGGCTGGTTGAGCGGTCAGGATAGCGGGCTGACGGTTTAGGCTTGGTGAATGCGGAAGGCGTCGGCTGGCGAATGCCCCCTCCCTAACCCTCCCCCATCTTCGGTGGGAGAGGGGACTGCCGCCGCTTCGCATAAGGCACCCTCTCCCTCGAAGAGGGGGAGGGTTGGGGAGGGGGCAGCGGCCGAAGCGACCTCACGCCTCCGCCAGCCAGTCTGCCAGCCGCCCCAGGAACGCCGTGGCCTCCGCCGGATCGTGCAGGCTCCAAGTCGCAGCGGTCTCCTCCGGGCTTTCCATCACCCGGATGCCGACTCCCCGGCCGGCCAGCGCCCGGAAGGCGTCCTCGTCCGTCTCGTCGTCGCCGAGATAGATCGGCAGGGTGCCGTTTCCCTCCAGCCCCAGCGTCTCCAGCAGGGTGACCACGGCGCGGCCCTTGTCCCAGGGCAGGTTGGGGCGAAGCTCGAACAGTTCCTTGCCGCCGGTCATGCGCAGGCGCGGCTGGGACGCCGCCACCGCGCGGACGGCTTCGCCGACCTGCGGCTTGTCGGGCGGCGCGACCTGACGGGTGTGGATGGCGATGGCGAAGCGCTTGCGCTCCACCAGAGCGCCGGCGATACCGCCGAGCCGGTCGCGCAGAAGCCGTTCGGCCGCGTCGAGGTCGGGAACAAACTCCACCCCCACCTGCCGACGCAGGTCCGGCCCGCGCAGGTCGAAGCCGTGGCTGCCGGCATAGACCAGCCCGTCCACCGCGACCATCGACATCAGGTCATCCAGGTCGCGTCCGCTGACGAAGGCGACGGGGCAAAGTGCCGACAGCCGCAGCACCACCGCGCGCGCCTCGTCCGGCATCACCGCCAATTCGGGGCGCGGTGCGATGGCGGCCAGCGTTCCGTCATAATCGAGGAACAGGGCGGGGGTGCGTCCGTCCAGTGCCGCGGTGAACGCGTCGAATTCCGTGAAAGCGGATGGTGGGATGAGGGTCAATGCTGGCTCCTCGCGCCGCTGCCTGTCGGGATGCGGCGGCTGACCGGAACCGGCACGCCGCAGGTGAGTAACGGGCGGGAGGGGAAAACGGCCAGCGTCCCGATGAAAGGAGCGGGCTTGATGTGGCCGATCAGCAACAGATCCCGCCAAAAGCTGCGGCCCCACGCAGGGGCCGGCTTTGGGGGTTGCAGGACCCCCGGGTTCTGATACTGTTGCAGTGCAGCAAGCGATTGCTGCTTCGCCCTTCTTGGGCGTTTCCTCCCTAAACTCAAGGCCGCTGACTTCAGCGGCCTTTTTCTTGCCAGAAAGCCCCCTGGGAAGGCAACCCCTGAAAAAAGTCATAGCGCTGCGGTTTTTCCGTCTGGAATCCGCAGTTTAAAGGGGGCGGGCCGCCGCTCGGGCGTGGCCGGCCATTGATGCGGGCGGCACGGCTGAGCAAAAAACTCTTTTGCTTACAAAGAGTTGCGCTGACGGGCGACGGCCGTCCGAGGCCGGCCATCGGGTTTAGCGACCGTGGAGCCGCTCCGGATTCGGGCGTTGTCCCGACCATGGGCACCGTCCGTCCAGTGGAATTTTTTGTGCGGATCGGTCGTCAGACCGGCCCAGGGGATGAAAAACCGCCGCAGGGGAACGGAAGCACTGCCACCGGCCGGCGAACTGTCGTATAGATCGACGTGAAACGCCCATCCGCCGTCATCCACAGGAGTCGTTCCCATGGACATCGCCATCATGGTCCTCGCCGTCGCTTTCTTCTTCTGGCAGACCATCACCGACTGAGCAGGCCACTGCCGTCGGACGACATGAAAAAGGGCGGCCCTCGTGGCCGCCCTTTTTCATGTCGTCCTTCAATTCGCCGGCCGGCTTGTCGTCGGGTCAATCGGCAGCGATCGGCGGTTCCAGCCGGGCATGGGTCGATGCGATCAGCTGCAGCGTCTCCATGATCGACCCGATCGCCTCATGCAGGTCGGCCTGCTCGTCGCCGGGCAGTCTTGCCAGCACCGTTTCCAGTTCGACAGCCGCATTCTGCAGGCTTGCGCAGGCATGCTCCAGATGGCGTCCGGTGCCCTGAATAGCACCAGCGTCATTTGCAGAATGCAAACGCGCTGCCGGTTTTCCGGCCCGCGTCGCGTTCCGGTTTGCAAAATGCAAATGGACGCTGTTGCCCACAGCCCGCGTCCCCACTTTTTTCCGCATCATGGGCGTACCCCCGTTCGGTCCGGCAAAAGAATGCGCAAGTCCCGTGCCACTCCGTGACCGTTGGTTGCGGCTGCCGTCGCGAAGGTGGTGACGCTCAGTCCGGCCACAGGCGGGTGGCGCCGCGCATCCCGCTTTCGGCGCCATGACGGGCGACGGCCATCCGGGTGCGCGGATCGGCCGCCAGTGTCCAGGCGCCCCAACGCCGCGTCACCGCTTCGCACAGGCCGGGCAGGGCGGACAGGCCGCCGCCGACCACCACCATGTCCGGATCCAGCAGGTTCAGCACCGGGGCCAGCGCCCGGGCCAGCGCATCGGCATGCCGGGCCAGCGTGCCGGCCGCGGCGGCATCGCCGGCCAGGGCGCGGGCGGCGATCTCCGGCGGCTCCAGTGTCTCGCCGGTCAGATGACGGTGCAGGCGGGTCAGACCGGCCCCGCACAGCACGGTCTCAAGGCAACCGGTCTTGCCGCAGCCGCAGGGCACCGGCGGGCCGTCGGCCTCCTCGCGCCAGGGAAGCGGCGCATGGCCCCATTCGCCGGCCAGCCCGTTGGCGCCGGGCAGGATGCGGCCATCCACCACGATGCCGCCGCCGACCCCGGTGCCCAGGATGACTCCGAACACCACTGGCGCGTCTCCGGCCGCCGCCCCATCCGTCGCCTCGGACAGGGTGAAGCAGTTGGCGTCGTTGGCGATCCGCACCGGCCGGCCGATCCGCCGCGCCGCATCGTCGGCGAAAGGACGGCCCTCCAGCCAGGGCAGGTTCACCGCGCGCACCCGTCCGGCCGCGGCATCGACCACGCCGGGAAGGCTGATGCCGACGCCTCGCGTGTCGCCAGCGGGATGGTCAGCAGGAATGAGGGCGGCCACCGTCTCGGCCAGCGCATCCAGCGTGGCGTCGTAGCCGCGCGGGGTGGGGCGGCGGTGGCGGGCGAGTTCCGTCCCGTCCCGATCCAGCGCCACGGCAGCGATCTTGGTGCCGCCCAAATCGATTCCGAGTCGCATGCCTGCCGCCGTCCGGATGGTGGAAGATGACCGATTTTCGGGGGAAACCCTATACCGCTCCCCCGATCGGCGGGCCAGGGATGCTTTCGTGCCGGAAGGGTCAATCCACCCACCCCGGAAGAGAGGGGGTAACCGCCCTTTGCCCCGTCGGGGCTTGCGGGGGGCATCACTAGAGTCTCATGAGCGCATCCTTCACTGATCGGCGTCTTGAGATGTCCATGGACCGTTCTGCCCCGAAACATACCTCGCGCGCCCGGCGCGCCGCTCCGGGCCACCACGATCCCGTTTCCGAAGCCGCCGGTGCCACGGCGGCCGAGATCCGTGATGGACTGGTTCTCGCCTTTCTGGCCCGCAAGAGGCTGCTGGTGCTGGTGGGCGATGCCGGGTCGGGCCGTCCCGCGCTGTTCCGCCAACTGGTCGAGCATGTCGAGGCGGACGGCGCCATGGCGCTGCCGGTCGCGGCGTCGCTCGGCGCCGAGTTGGAGGATCTGGTCGCCGCCGCCGGCACCGGTGCGCTGCCCGATCTTGCCGCCGGGGAGGACGGCGGCGAGGTCGATTTCGACGCCCTGATCGCCGCGCTGGAGGAAAGGCTGGAGCTTGCCGGTTCCGGGCTGCTGGCGGTGGAGAACGCCGCCGTGCTGGCGCCGCCGGTACTGACCGATCTGGTCGATCTGACGCGGGCGGAAACGCCGTCGGGCCGCTTCATGCAGGTGCTTCTCTGCGGCACGCCCGAACTGGAAGGAACCTTGGCGCGGGCCGGGCTGACGGAGGTGCTGCGCGACATGGGCGTGATCTACCGGATGTCGCCCGCCGGAGGCTCCCTCGACGAGCCGCAGGATGCCGCCGTATCGCCGGCCGCACGTCCGGTGCCGGTCCTGACGCCGCCGCCCCAGTCGGCGGCAATTCCGCCCGCGAACGACTGGTCGGTGGGTGAGCGGCAGGAAGACCGGTCGCAGGATCACCGCTGGTCGGACGATCAGGCGTGGAGCGGCCGCGATCCCGGACCGATGGCCGGTGCGGAGGGGCCGGTCACCGACTACCGTGGCCGGGGGTATCCGGGGGTCGGCCCGGGCCAGACGATGCGGGCGCCGCGCCGGACCGGGCTCTATGCCGGAGCGGCGCTGACCACGCTGGTCCTGCTGGGCGCCGCCGGTGCCGCCATCGCCACGGCCATGCCGGGGGCCTTCCCCGACCGGGCGCTGGCGATGGTGGAAGAGGGTTGGGTCCGCGCGCGCGATGCGGTCGAGCGGACGGTGCTGGGGCTGACCGGCAGCGAGGCTCCGGCCGCCAGCCGGCAGGCTGCCGCCGATACCGGCACGGCCACGCCCGGCGCCGCCCCGTCGGTTCCGGCAGCCTCCGTTCCTGTGGCGCCCGCCGCTTCCTCCCCGACGTCGGCGCCGCCCGCCGCGACGGCACCCGCCCCGCGTCCGGCCGCCACGGCCGATGCCCAGAAGACGCCGGCCCAGAACGCGCAGCCGCCAGCGGGCGGCACCCAGACGGTGGCGAAGGCGGCGGTGCCCGGCTCGACCGCCACTCCGCCTGCGGCCGCACCGGTCGAGACCGCCGCGCTGCCGTCGGCCGGGTCGCAACCTCAGTCACAGCCGTCAGCCGCCGCCAAGCCCTCCGCGTCGCCGGGCAATGCGGAGGCGGCGCCGGGCGTGGCCTCGCTGCCGCCGCTGGAGGACCCATCGGCCACGCCTGCCGTTCCCGCCGTGCCCCAGGTCGCCGTCCCCGACGCCGACACCGCCCAGCGCGTGCGCAGCATGGTCGATCAGGCGCGCCGCCAGATCGCCGGCAAACGCCTGACCACCCCGCCCGGCGACAACGCTTTCGAGACGGTGCAGCGCATCCGTCAGATCGCGCCGACGGCGCCCGAGGTGGCGGAACTGCTGACCACCATGGAGGACACCTATCGCCGCTGGGCGATGCTGGCGGAGCGCGACGGCGACTGGTCGGAGACGAAGCGCTTCTACGAACGGGCGCAGATGATCTCGCCCGCCAGCCCCGATCTGGCCGAACGTATCCGCGCGGCGAGCGAGCAGCGTGCCTATAGCGGTCCGTCCACCGGCACCGCGTCCGGCACCGGCGGCGGAAGTTCGGCGGCGCCGGTGAAGGCGACTCCGGGTCTGGGCGACCGCGAATCGGTGCTGGCCCTGCTGCGCAACCCGGCGGAGCTGTCGCGCACGCTGCAGGCCGGGGCCAGTCCGGATACGCGGCTGGAGAATGGCAAGACCCTGCTGATGATCTCCGCCGAACAGGGGCTGGCCGACGCGGTGCGGGTGCTGCTGGACCGTCACGCCCGCACCGATCTGCGCACTTCCGACGGTGCCACGGCGGTGATGTACGCCGCCTGGGGCGGACATGATGCGGTGGTCCGCGCGCTGGCCGACGGCGGCGCCGATCTCGACACCACCAACAGCGACGGCAAGACGGCGCTGATGGCCGCCGCCGCCCGCGGCCATCAGGACGTGGCGCGCACGCTGATCCAGCACGGGGTGATGGTCGACCGCACCACCGCCTATGGCTGGTCGGCGTTGATGTACGCCGCCAACAACGGGCACGAGGCGGTGGCCAAGCTGCTGCTCGACAGCGGCGCCAACCCTTACCGGATGGACGCCAACGGCAACTCCGCCCTGACATTGGGGGCGCTGCAGGGCCATCTGCAGGTGGTGGAGGCGCTGAAGCCGCGCTGATCCCGGCCCGGCCGCCGTCTTACCCGGCCGTGGTCTTACTGGTCCAGGCGGACGGAGCCGCGCCACAGGCCGGCGCTCTGTCCGCCATTGGCGTAGTGGAAGACGCCCGGCCCGTCCGGCTGGCCGTCGCGGAAGCGCCCGGCGAACCGGCTGCCGTCGGTGAAGGTCATCACGCCATAGCCTGACATCAGGTCGCCCGACCATTCCCCTTCATAGGTCTGGCCGTTGGCGAAGTGGTAGACACCCGCCCCCTGGCGGATCGGCCGGCCGAGCCCCAAACCGGAGGACGGCTGCGCCCAGGTCCCTTCGTAACGGTCGCCGCCGGAGAAGCCGTAGCTCCAGTATCGGCTGTCGGGACGGCTGCGCGCCCGTTCCGCGGCGGTGCGGGCGTCGCCGAGCACGCGCATCGCCTGCTGTTCCGCCTCGACCGCCGGGCTGTCCGGAACGGTGAAGCCGGTGCCGGGCGGCGTGGACGGGAAGCTGCGCGGCTGCTCCGTGCGGATCGGATCGGAATTGCCGGTGGCCGGCGGCTCCACCCCTTGCTCCATGCCGGGATCGCCGAAGGAGGGGCCGGACTCCACCGGGCCACGGGCACGGGCGGCAAGCGGCGACGGGTCGGCCCAGCGGGTGGCCAGCACGCCGGCGGTGAGGTAGCCGGTCCGGCCGGCCGGGTCGCGCACGCGCAGCCAGCTTCCTTCCGGTACAGCCTCCAACACCGTCACCATGCTGCCGGCCGACAGCTGTGCGACGCCGCGCGCACCGACGGCCGGCCGGTCGAACAGGACGCTCGACTTCGCCATCTCGTACTCACCGGGCGGAAGGCTGGGGGTGGTCACCGCGGGCGGTTCCTTCGCCGGCGGCTCCTTTGCCGGAGATGTGGTGGACGCGGCTGGCGGGGTGGCTGGCGGTTTGGCGGGCGCCGATGCCACGGCCGGCACCAGCACCAGATTGCTGCCGAGCCGGTCCTGCAGCCAGGGCAGTTGCCGGCCGTCGCTGCGTTCGGCGACGGCACGCGCCACCTCGGCCAGCGAATCGCGGAAGGCGACGCCGGGCTTGACCATCTCGCGCGCCAGCGCGGCGGTGAAGGGATCGGGACCCTTGCCCGATTTGGGCGGCACCGGCGGCACGCCCGGACGGTGGGCGTAGACGACGAACAGGCCGTCCGCGTCCATCGGCGTGCCCAGCGCGCCGCCGCCGACCCGCTGGGCGAGGGCCTCGGCGATGCCGGGGTCGATCACCACCACCGCCTTGCGTCCGCTGTCCCGCAGGTCGCTCAACAGGGTATCGAGGTCCAGGGCGGCGCGCGGCAGGTCCTCCGCACCCGTTGGTGCGGCGTCGGCCGGCAGCAGGAATTCCCGCTCCCCCAGCCCGACGGCAAGGCCGGTGTAATAGACGAAGCCGAGGTCGGCACCGGACAGCGCCTCGCGGAAGCGTTCCAGCGCCGATTCCATGGCGATCCGCCCGACATTGTCGGCCCGCGTCACCGAAAAACCGGCGTTGCGCAAGGCCGACGACATGGCCGAGGCATTGGCTGCGGCCTGTTCCGACCGGCTGTCGAGCGCCGTGTAGCGGCCATTGTCGATGACCAGCGCCACGCGTTTTCCAGTGTCCGCCAGCGCGCCGCCGAAGGGCAGGGCGGCCAGCAGCGCCGCCGTGAGGACGGTCGCTTCAAGGCGGCGCCTCCACCCTCCTGTCTTGCGGCGGGTGGCGTGGCTTGCGGTCGGGGTCATCGTCACGGCGTTCCATCCTTCGTCTGCGCGGCAGCCTCCGGCACGGGCATGATCCTATGCGCCGCCCGATGCCGGGTTGCGTACCGCCGCCGGGAGCATAGCCTTTTCCACCAGTCGGGGACCCCGCTCTTTCGGGGCGGCGGCCTGTGCCGGCGTTACCCCGCGTGGACGATGGGCGGAGCCGGAGCAGGTTCCGCATCTCCGGCGGGAAGGGGCCGATCCGGCGAGGTATCGCTTTCCCTTCGCGGCGAAGCCGCCTATATGACGCTCCTTCGCAGACAACGAGGTTCGCCATGCCGCCCGCCAAGCCGTCCGTCGTCCGGATGTCCGACACCGAAATCGCCCGCGTGCAGATGTACCTGCGCAAGACGCTGGGCAATCCGAAGATCGTGATCGAGCCGCCGGCCAAGGCCGGCCAGTCGGCCGAAGTGACGGTGGATGGCGAGTTCTTCGGCACGTTGAACCGTGACGAGGACGAGGGCGAAGTGTCCTACGCCCTGAACGTCGTTATCCTGGAGGAGGACCTGCCGGAGCCGCCGGCCATCCCGCGCCGCTGATCCCCGGTTTTTGTATTGCGACGCTCCACAGCGTCGTGCGTTTGATATGAAACGCACGACGCTGTGGCTTTATGGTTGGCGATCGGATTCACGCTCCAAATCGATTCCGATTTTACGCGCTCCGATCTAGCGGCTGTGAGCGCGAAGCTCCGCCGCCAGGGCGGCCAGCAGGGTCTGCCCGCCCGACAGGGTCAGGCCGCGCACCAGCACGATCGCCTTGCGCCCGGCGCGCCGGTGCATGACCAGCCGCACGTTGCGGCTGCCCGCTGCCTTCAACTCCGCCTTCACCGCATCGTTGGGCGCGACGTTGCCGGCGACGAGAGTCATCTCCGCCTTGTGGCCGTAATCGTGTGCCGGGTCGATCCAGGCGACGAACAGCGGTTTTCCGCCCACCATCGGGTAGAGCGCCAGATCGCGTATCGTCTCGTGCGGATGGATGCGTGAACCGTCCACCGTCAGCCCGCGTGCCGTTACGCCCAGCCGCACGGCCCGGCACCGGACCGTCTCGGTCAGCATCACCACCCACAGCAGCAGCACCGGAACCGCGCAGAAGACCGCCAGCCATTGCAGCATGCGGGCCAGTTCGTCGGGCGCCAGACCGGCCCCGGCGATGAAGCCGGTCGCCAGCAGTCCCGCGATCAGCAGATAGCGCGTGCGGATCACCGGAGTCAGCACCGGCGTCGCCACGAACACGGCACCGGCCGCGCCGTCCTCGCGCGTGATCTCAAGGCTGGGGGGCGGCTTGGCGGTGGGCATGTCTTGAGGGTGTTGCGAAGAAGGGGCGTGATCCTGTTCCGGCATGGTGCCGTCCGTCCAGTTCTTTCGCCCATTCCCCTTCGATACACTGTCCGCACCCGCGGAGCGTGTCGGGCGGGGGAGCCTTCGCCCGCGCCTTGAAAATGGCGGGGGGCGTGGTAATCTCCGGGGTCAGGAGGTGACGCGAGGCGCTTTCCTGAATGGCGAGACCGGTTTCCCGGCCCCGCCATTGCTGGCTTACCTGTTCTGGTCCGCGTTGAAGCCCGCTTCGAACTCGAACTTCAACTTGAACCAGAAGCGGCCAAGCCACTTCAGGAATTTTCTCACTCGCGTCACCTCCTTTCGGTTGCCCTTCACGCATGACGCGTGTCCGGCGGCGCGAGAATACAGAGCATGCGCCCGCATGCCAATTGCACATCCTTTGAAATTTGCAGTTTGGCTGCGTCTTGACGCATCCGTCCAGGACGGTTGGACTTCTGCAACCCTGGTGCCGCAACCGGGGCGGTGATAGCTTGCCGACAGGATGATTTCCGGCCGATACGATAGGATCGGTCCCCAAAATCCGCGTTGTGAAGGACCGCCGCCCGTGACCTTCCCAAATCCGCCCGATGTCCGGGAGGCGACCGCTGCCCGGCAAGGCTCCGACCCGGTCATGTCGCCGGCAGCATCGTCGGTGGTTGTCGAGGCGCGCAAACTTTCGCTGGTCTATCCCACCACGGACAAGCCGGTCACGGCGCTGAGCGAGGTCGATTTGACCATCGCCCGGGGCGATTTCGTTTCTCTGATCGGTCCCAGCGGGTGCGGCAAGACCACCTTGTTGCGGGTGATCGCCGATCTGGAACGTCCGACCTCCGGTCATGTCGCCATCGAAGGCATGACACCGGAACAGGCGCGGCTGAAGCGGCTCTACGGCTATGTCTTCCAGGCTCCCGCGCTCTACCCCTGGCGGACGGTGGAGCGCAACGTCATGCTGCCGCTGGAGATCATGGGGCTTCCCAAGGCCGAACGTCAGAAGCGCGCCCGCGAACAGTTGGAGCGCGTCGGTCTGTCGGGGTTCGAGCGCAAGTTCCCCTGGCAGCTGTCCGGCGGCATGCAGCAGCGGGTGTCCATCGCCCGCGCGCTGGCCCTGCAGCCCGACCTGCTGCTGATGGACGAGCCGTTTGGCGCGCTGGACGAGATCACGCGCGACCATCTGAACCTGCATCTGACCCAGCTGTGGCGGGCGACCGGCAAGACCTGCGTCTTCGTTACCCATTCCATCGCCGAGGCGGTGTTCCTCTCCACCCGCATCGTGGTGATGAGCCCGCGGCCCGGCCGCATCCTCGACGTCATCGACTGCGATTCGCTGCCGCGTGAGCGCACGCTGGACATCCGCGAGTCGCCGGAATTCGCCGCCATCGCTCACCGCGTGCGCGAGGGGCTGAAGGAAGGGCACAGCTACGATGACTAAGCGCGCGCTTCCCGTGACGGTGATGACGCTGCTCCTGCTGGCGGCTTGGTACATCGGGGCGGCGTGGCTGAACTGGCCGCAGGCGGCAGAAGCGCTGGCCCGTGCCGGCAGGACTGCCGGTTTCGGTGACGTGCTGGCCCAGGCCTATGCGATGAAGCGGCCGATCCTGCCCACCCCCGATCAGGTGGTGGTGGAGCTGTGGAATTCCCTGACCGGCTATGCGCCGACCAGCCCGCGCAACCTGCTGTTCCACACCTGGGTGACGACGGAGGCGGCGCTGACCGGGCTGGCGATGGGGCTGGTTCTGGGCATCCTGCTGGCCGCCGGGATCGTCTACACCCGCACGCTGGAAGCCAGCCTGCTGCCCTGGGTGATCGCATCGCAGACCATCCCGATCCTGGCCATCGCGCCGATGATCGTCGTCATTCTCGGCAACATCGGGCTGACCGGGCTGCTGCCGAAGGCGGTGATCTGCATGTATCTGTGCTTTTTCCCGATCACCGTGGGCATGGTGAAGGGGCTGCGCTCCGCCGATCCGCTGTGGCTCGATCTGATGCGGACCTATTCGGCGAGCGGGATGCGCGCTTTCTGGTCGTTGCGGCTTCCGGCGTCCATGCCCTTCCTGTTCGCCAGCCTCAAGGTGTCGGTCGCCATCAGCGTGGTCGGCGCCATCGTCGGCGAGTTGCCGACCGGTGGGCAGGCCGGGCTGGGGGCGCGGCTGCTGTCGGGGTCCTATTATGGGCAAACGGTGCAAATCTGGGCGGCGCTGATCATGGCCTCGCTGCTGTCGGTGGCGTTGATCGGGGTGGTGCGCGGGCTGGAGCTGGTCCTGCTGGGCCGGGCGGGCGCGCGATGAGCGAGGCTATGACGAACCCCTACCGCACCAGCCTGCGCAGCGCCGCCGATTGGGGGCTGGTCGCCGTGGCCCTGCCGGCGCTGGCGGCGCTGGTCCTGCCGTTGGGCAGCCAGGACGGTGCGCCGGTCGGCTGGTTTGGCGGAACCATGGCGCCGCTGTTCCTGATCGGCGTGGTTCTGGCGGTGATTGCCGGCCGGTCGGCGCCGAAGCGGGTCTGGGGAGCCTGGGCGGAACTGGCCGGCGTCGCGCTGGCCTGGCTCCTGCCGTTTCACTTGCTGAAAGAGGGAATGGACCTGTCGGCCGGCTGGGGGCTGTGGCTGTTCCTGGTGGCGGCGACCTTGCTTCTGTGGCGGGTGATGGGGGTGCTGGCCGGGGTGCCGGGCTGGACGCGCTCCGTCGTCGTGCCCGGTCTGTTCGGTCTGGGCCTGCTGGTGGGGTGGGAGGTGCTGGTGCGCGGTTTTCAGGTGCCGGCGATCCTGTTGCCGCCGCCCAGCCGTATCGCCGCGGCACTGGCGGCCAACGCGCCGGTGCTGTGGGACGATTTCCGCCAGACTGTGCTGACCTCCGTCCTGCGCGGCTATGTGATGGGCTGCGGCGCCGGCTTCCTCGTGGCAATCCTTGCCGACCGGGTGCCGTTTCTTGCCCGCGGATTGCTGCCGCTCGGCAATCTCGCCAGCGCCATTCCCGTCGTCGGCATCGCGCCGATCATGGTGATGTGGTTCGGATTCGACTGGCAGTCGAAGGCGGCGGTCATCGTCGTGATGACCTTCTTCCCGATGCTGATCAACACGCTGGCCGGACTCGGCAATTCGGAGCGCATCCAGTTGGACCTGATGCGGTCGTACGGCGCCGGCTATGGCCGGACACTGGTGAAGCTGCGGCTACCCAATGCGCTGCCCTTCCTGTTCAACGGGTTGAAGATCAACTCCACCCTGGCGCTGATCGGCGCCATTGTCGCCGAATTCTTCGGCACGCCGGTGGTCGGCATGGGATTCCGCATCTCCACCGAGGTGGCGCGGATGAACCTGGACATCGTGTGGGCGACCATTGCGGTGGCGGCGCTGACCGGCTCCGGCCTCTATGGCGCGCTGGCACTGTTGGAGCGGCTGACCACGGCGTGGCACCCGTCGATGCGGCGGCGCTGAGTACCTCTGGCACGGCCGTTGCTTTCATCTTCGCCATTCCAGCCGGCAGGGGAGGTGGACATGGCCGTCGTCGTCGTTCTGAAGCATGTCCGCCTGACGCGGGCGCTCCTGGCCATCGAAATGGCCGCGGCGTCGCTGGACGGCGAGCTTGCCGCCCTGAATGCTGCCGGTCAGGCGGGATTGTTGGGCAACCATGCCGAGGAAGCCACGCTTCTGCGCACCTATGTCCGCACCTTGCGCGTCCTGTTGCAGGCGATGACCCCCGACGAACTGGACGAAGCCGGCTTGAGCGAGCGTCATGGTCTGGCGGAGGCCGCCGTCGGCCGTTGTGCCACCGCCTTGCGGGCACTGGAACTGCCGGCCGGTTCCGGCCCCGTCAGCGGCATCGCCTGACGAACCCTGTCGCGAAGCCGACAGCGCCTTGACGCCTTCCGGCCACTACCATACTGCCGTATGGCTGGAATGCGGAAAGCCTTTCCCCTCTCCAGAGGAGGAACGCCGCGCTATAGTGGCGGGCCCAACGAACAGTCGGACCCCGCCGACAAGGGCGCGGGCATAAAAGGGCGCGATGAGGCTTCTCGTTTCCGATCTGACCCACCGCTATGACGATCTGACCGTCCTGGACGGCATCGACCTGACGCTGGCGGAGGGCGAAATCCTGGCCGTGATCGGCCCCAGCGGCTGCGGAAAGTCGACGCTTCTCGGCATCGCCGGCGGCATCGTCGCCCCGACCTCCGGCAGCATCCGGGTGGAGGGGGAGGTGCCGGACGGCTGCCTGAACCCGATCACCTTCATCTTCCAGGATTTCGCCCTGCTGCCCTGGCGCACGGTGGAGGACAACATCGCCCTGGTGCTGGAGCATCACAGGCTCTCCACCGCGGAGCGGCGCGAGCGCGTCGACAGCGGCCTGCGCCGTATGGGGCTGTCGGAGTTCCGCAACGCCCTGCCCAAACAGCTGTCTGGCGGCATGCGCCAGCGCGTCGGCATCGCCCGCGCGCTGGCGGTCCGCCCGGCGATGCTGTTGCTGGACGAACCGCTGTCGGCGCTGGACGCCCAGACGCGCGAACTGCTGATGGATGATTTCCTGGAGCTGTGGCGGCGGGAGAAGACCACCGCCCTCTACGTCACCCACAATCTGGACGAGGCGCTGCGGCTGGCCGACCGGGTCTGCGTGCTGAGCCGCCGCCCCGGCCGCATCCGCGAACTGGTCACCATCGAGGAACCGCGGGAACGCCGGCAGGAGCCGTCGGCGCAGGCCCATCTGGCCGAGGTGCGCGACCGCCTGTGGCACCTGATGAAGGCCGAAGCCCAGATGGCCGACCGGGAGATCGCCCGTGCCTGACAGCCTGAACCCTAATGTCGCTCCCACCGCCGCCATCGGCGAGCCGGTTCGCTTCCGTGGCGGCGGTTTTACCGTAAAACGCCATTCCTGGGCGGCGCTGGCCGCCTTCGCCCTGCTGATCGCGGTTTGGGAAGGGGCGAGCCGCCTCGGCCTCGCCAGCCCGCTGTTCCTGCCGCCGCCGAGCGCCGTCGGCCATGCGCTGGCCGGCATGGTGACGGACGGCTCGCTCTGGCTGAACCTGAAGGCGTCGCTGGCGCGAATCGCCGTCGGCTGGGTGATGGGCACGGCGGGCGGGATGCTGGTCGGTTTTGCAATGGGCATCTTCTCCACCGCCCGCGCGGTGGGCGTGCCGCTGGTGTCGGCCTTCTTCCCGATCCCGAAGATCGCGCTGCTGCCGCTGTTCATCCTGTGGTTCGGCATCGGCGAGCCGTCGAAATTCGCAACCATCGGCTTCGGTGTCTTCTTCCCCACCGTCATCGCCACCTACAGCGCCATCGACCAGGTGCCGCGCAACCTGATCCGCATGGCGCAGAGCTTCGGACTGCCCTGGCGGTCGATCCTGCGCTCCATCGTGTTGCCGGGGGCCTTGCCCGGCATCCTGGCCGGCTTCCGCATCACTGCGTCCATTGCGCTGATCCTGGTGGTGGCGGCCGAGATGATCGGGGCGGAATACGGCATCGGCGCCTTCGTGCTGATGGCCGGCAACCTGATGCAGACCGACACGCTGCTGGCCGGCGTGCTGGTGCTGTCACTGCTGGGCCTCGCCATCGGCACCGTGCTGTCGCAGCTTGAACGGCGCCTGCTGAACTGGCGCTGACCGCCTCATTCCAAGAAACCTGAACCATCATCGGGAGGATTTCCGTCCATGACCGCCGCCACGACCGTTGCCCGCTTCACCCGGCGCGCCGTGCTCGCCACAGCCGGCGCAGCGTTTGCCGCCGGCACCCTGATGTCCGCCGCGCTGGCGCAGCCGCTGGAGAAGGCGACGGTCGGTGCGCTGGCGCTGTCCTCCTCCGGGCCGATCTTCATCGCCAAGGCAAAGGGCTATTTCGAGAAGGAAGGGCTGGACGTCGAGCTGAAGATGTTCACCTCGGCCCAGCAGGTCCCGGTCGCGGTAACCTCGGGCGACGTCGATTTCGGCGTCACCGGACTGACCGCCGGCTTCTACAACCTCGCCTCCAAGGGGGCGGTCACCATCATCGCCGCGCAGAGCCGCGACGAGCCGGGCTTCCCGCTCAGCGCCTACCTCGCGACCAACGCCGCCTATGACGCCGGGCTGAAGACGCCGGCCGACCTGAAGGGCAAGCGGATCGCCATCACCACCGTCGGCTCGACCTTCCATTACATGATCGGCCTGCTGGCGCAGAAGCACGGCTTCACGGTCAAGGACGTGACCATGGTGCCGCTGCAGGACGTGCCGAAGATGGTCGCCGCCTTCAAGGGCGGGCAGGTCGACGCCATCATCGCGCCGTCCACCGTGTCGCGGCAGCTGGCGACCGACGGCGCCGGCAAGATCCTGGGCTGGGTCGGCGACGAGACGCCGTGGCAGCTCGGCGCCCTGTTCACCGCGCCGAAGACGATGAAGGACCGCCGCCCGCTGGTGGAGAAGTTCGTCCGCGCCTACAAGACGGCGCTGGCCGAATACCACGCCGCCTTCAACGGCAAGGACGCCTCGGGCGCTCTGGTGAAGGGGCCCGGCTATGACGAGCTGTTGGGCATCATCGCCGACGCCACCAAGCAGAAGCCGGAGATCGTCGCCGCCGGCCTGCCCTATGTCGACCCGCAGGCCCGCCTGCTGGTGGATGACGTGGTCAATCAGGTGAAGTTCTGGCAGTCCGAAGGACAGGTCGACAAGTCGCTGGACCCGAAGTCGGTGATGGACCTCAGCGTCGCGGGGAAGTAAGGGCGGATTGCCTTTCCTGCCGGCACAAGCCCTCTCCCCGGGGGGGAGAGGGGGGATTAGGTCACACCGCCAGATACGCCGCCCTCACCCCGTCATCCGCCGTCAACTCCGTCATCGTGCCGGTCCAGCGCAGGCGGCCGGTCTCGATGACGCAGGCGCGGTCGGCGACGGCGGAGGCGAAGGACAGGCTCTGTTCGGACAGCAGGACCGACAACCCCTCCGCCTTCAGGCGCCGCACTGCGTCGGCCATCTGCCTGACGATCAGCGGCGCCAGTCCTTCCGACGGTTCGTCCAGCAGCAGCAGCGACGGGTTGCCCATCAGTGTGCGTGCCAGCGTCAGCATCTGCTGCTCGCCGCCGCTCATCCGGGTGCCGCGGCGGTCGCGCATCTCCGCAAGGTTGGGGAACAGCGCGAACAGCTTCTCCGGTGTCCAGGCGGGCGCGCCGGGGCGGGGCGGCTGGCGGCCGACTTCCAGATTCTCCTCCACCGTCAGGTCGGCGAAGATGCGGCGGTCCTCCGGCACATAGCCGACGCCGAGCCGGGCGATGCGGTGGGCGGGCAGGGCGGACAGGTCGCGGCCCTCGAATCGCAGGATCGCCGCACGCCGCTCCACCAGCCCCATGATCGCCTTCAGCGTGGTGGTCTTGCCGGCGCCGTTGCGGCCCATCAGCGCCACCACCTCGCCACGGCCGACGGTCAGGGCGATGCCGTCGAGGATGTGGGCGCGGCCGTACCAGGCCTGGAGACCGTCCACCGTCAGCAGGGGTTCGCTCATGCCTCGCCTCCCAGATAGACGGACTGCACGCGGGGATCGGCGCGCACCTGATCCGGCGAGCCTTCCGCGATCAGCCGGCCGCGGTCGAGCACCAGCACGCGGGTGGCGTGGCCGAAGACGGCGTCCATGTCATGCTCTGTGAACAGCACGGCGAGGCCGCGCTCGCGCACCAGCTCCGCCGTCAACGCCATCAGGGCGAGGCGTTCGGCCGGGGCCATGCCGGCGGTCGGCTCGTCCATCAGCAGCACGGTCGGCTCGCTCGCCAGCGCCATTGCCAGCTCGACCCGCTTGACGTCGCCATAGGCCAGCACGCCGCAGGGGCGGTCGGCCTGGGCGGCCATGCCGACGCGGTCCAGCAGGTCCAGCGCCGGCTCGCGGAACTGGGCGGCGGCCGGGCGCCACAGCCCGAACAGCCGGCGGGCACGCGACAGCAGCACCATCTGCACATTCTCCGCCACCGTCATCGAGGCGAAGGTCGCGGTGATCTGGAAGGTGCGGCCGACGCCCAGCGCCCAGATGCGCCGCGACGGCAGACCGACCAGTTCCGTCCCGTCCAGCCTGACCGAGCCCGAGTCGGGCCGCAGTTGGCCGTTCAGCAGATTGAAGCAGGTGCTCTTGCCCGCTCCGTTCGGGCCGATCAGCGCCAGCAGGTCGCCGGAGCGCAGGGTGAAGGACACGCCGCCCACCGCCTGCACCCCGCCGAAAGAGCGTTGCAGGTCTCGTACCACCATCTCGCTCATGTCCGCCTCCTGAAGCTGGTCAGGAAGCCGACGATGCCCTTGGGGAAGACCAGCACCAGCGCGACGATGATGAGACCCAGCACCAGCCGCCACCAGTCGGTCATGCTCATCACCTCCGACTCCAGCAGGTGGAAGACCGCGGCGCCGGCAAGCGGCCCGGCGACGGTCTGGATGCCGCCCATCAGCACCATCACCAATGCATCGACCGACTGCGGCACCGCCAGCAGGGTGGGGAAGACGCTGCCCTTGGCGAAGGCGTAGAGGCCGCCGGCCAGACCCGCCGCTGCGCCGGCCAGCACGAAGGCCATCCACTGGAAGCGGCGCACGTCGATGCCCACCGATTCGGCGCGCAGCCCCGAGTCGCGCCCGGCCCGCAGCGCATAGCCGAAGGGGGCGAAGGCCGCCCGGCGCAGCAGCCACAACGCTCCGCCGCATAGCGCCAGCGTCAGCCAGTAATAGGCCGCCTTGCCCGCCGCCCAGGCCGACGGCCAGACGCCGAGGATGCCGTTGTCGCCGCCGGTCACCGCATACCATTGGAAGGCGATGGACCAGACGATCTGGGCGAAGGCCAGCGTCAGCATGGCGAAATATAGCCCCGACCGCCGCACGCAGAACCAGCCCGCCACCAGCGCCCCCAGCCCGGCCAGCACCGGCGCGCCGGCCAGCGCCAGCGGCATCGGCGCGTCCATGTGCTTGACGAGCAGGGCCGAGCCGTAGGCGCCCAGCCCGAACCACGCCGCATGGCCGAAGGACACCAGCCCGCCCAGCCCGATCAGCAGATGCAGGCTCGCGGCGAACAGGGCGAGGATGACGACTTCGGTCAATAGGATCAGCGCGTAATCGCCGGCGACCAGCGGTGCCGCCGCCATCACCGCCAGCAGCGCCAGCGCCCAAATCCCGGCATGGCGTTCGGCCGACAGCGGCACGGTCACCGTGGCGGGTGCGGTCGGCGGCATTTCCTCCGCCCGGCCGAGCAGGCCATGCGGGCGCAGCACCAGCACCACCGCCATGAACAGGAAGACGATCACCAGCGTGATCTGCGGGAAGACCAGGATGCCGAAGGCCTGCAACTGCCCGATCAGCAGCGAGGCCAGGAAGGCGCCGGTCAGGCTGCCCATGCCGCCGACCACGACGACGACGAAGGCCTCCACAACGATGGCAACGTCCATCTGCAGGGTCACCGCCTCGCGCGGGACCTGCAGCGCGCCGCCGAGCCCGGCCAGCGCGCAGCCCAGGAACAGCACGCCGGTGAACAGCCGCGCCGGATCGACGCCCAGGGCGCTGGTCATCTCGCGGTCCTGCGTCGCTGCGCGCACCAGCGTGCCCCAGCGGGTGCGGTTGAACAGCAGCCACAGCAATCCCAGCACCACCGGCCCGAGGCCGATCAGCACGAGGTCGTAGAGCGGGAAGGGCTGGTCGAGGATGTCGATGGAACCCTTCAACCCCGGCGCCCGGCGGCCCAGCAGATCCTCCGGCCCCCAGGCCCAGGCGGTCAGGTCCTGCACCACCAGCACGACGCCGAAGGTGCCCAGCAACTGGAACAGCTCCGGCGAGCGGTAGAGCCGGCGCAACAGGCCGATCTCCATGGCGGCGCCGAGGACGCCCATCGCCAGCGCCGCGGCGGCGACCGATCCCCAGAAGCCGGCCGGCGTGCCGCCGAACCGCTCGATCAGCGACCAGCCGGCATAGGCGCCGACCATGTAGAAGGAGCCATGCGCGAAATTCACGATCCGCGTCACGCCGAACACGATGGTCAGCCCCGACGACACCAGGAACAGCGTCGCCGCGGTCGCGAGCCCGCTGAGGGCCTGGACGAGGAGGAAGGACATGGAGGGGTCACTTCAGTGCGGACTCTTGCCCCCACCCCAACCCTCCCCCACCTTTGGTGGGAGAGGGAGTCAGTCGCAGAGCGGCGGCAGTCCCCTCTCCCACCAAAGGTGGGGGAGGGTTAGGGAGGGGGCAATCGAAGCAGGTGGGCGCAATCGAAACCCGGCGCCTTACTCCGCCGGCCGCATCTTGCGCGCCACGTCGTCGGGCGGCAGGTAGTTGGCGCCGTCGGCGTAGCGCCAGTCCTTCATGGTGCCGCGGCCATCCTTCACCGTCGTGGTGCCGACATAGGTGCCCATCGTCGCCTGATGGTCGGAGGCGCGGAAGGTCACCGGGCCGACCGGGCTGTCGATGGTCAGGCCGGCCAGCGCATCGACGATCGGCTCCGCATTGGCGGACCCGGCCTTGGTGATCGCGGCGGCGACCGCCTTCATGGTGGTGTAGCCGACGATGGAGCCCGCCTTGGGCGATTCCTTGAAACGCGCGGTGTAGGCGGCGACGAAGGCCTTGTGGGCGGGCGTGTCGATCTGGTCCCAGGGATAGCCGGTGACGATCCAGCCTTCCGGCGCCTCGTCCTTCATCGGCTCCAGATATTCCGGCTCGCCGGTCAGCAGGCTGACGACCTTGCGGTTGCGGAACAGGCCGCGCCCCTCGCCCTCGCGCACGAACTTGGCGAGATCGGCGCCGAAGGTGACGTTGAAGATCGCGTCGGGCTTGGCTGCGGCCAGCGCTTGCACGGTCGGGCCGGCCTCCAGCTTGCCCTGGGCCGGCCACTGCTCGGCCACGAACTCCACGTCCGGGCGCTTTTCCTTCAGCAGCTGCTTGAACCACGCCACCGCCGACTGGCCGTATTCGTAGTTGGGGGCGACGGTGGCCCAGCGCTTGGCCGGCAGCTTCGCCGCCTCTTCCACCAGCATGGCCGCCTGCATGTAGGTGCTGGGGCGCAGGCGGAAGGTGTAGCGGTTGCCCTTCGACCAGGTGATGGCGTCGGTCAGCGGCTCGGCCGCGACGAAGGGCACCTTGTTGCGCGCGGCGAAATCGGCGACGGCCAGACCGATGTGGGAGAAATAGGTGCCGGCCAGCACGTCCACCGCCTCGTTCGTCACCAGCTCCTGCGCGACGCGCACCGCGTCGTCGGGCTTGCCGGCGTCGTCGCGCGAGACGACCTGCAGCTCGCAGCAGCCGATCACGCCGCCCTGGGCGTTGATCTCCTCCAGCGCCAGCTGCCAGCCCTGGCGGTAGGGGATGGTGAAGGCGGGCAGCCCGGTGTAGCTGTTGATCTCGCCCACCCGCACCGGCGCACCGCTGAATTTCACCGGCTCCTTTGCGGATTGGGCGGCGGCGGGGCCCGTGGTCAGCACGGAGGCGGCAAGGGCAGCGGCAAGGGCGGCGAACAGAGCGGCCGAAAGAAGGGACTTCGCCGTCGGCGAGGCGGTCGGGTGGCGGTGCTTCATCCTGCGGGGACCCCGGTTCGTAAGAGACCAGCGGCGTGTCCGGGTCGCGGTGCGACGCAACACACCGCGTTCATAGCAAACCCCGCGCAAAAGTCACCGCCTGATCGGGGTTTTCCCGTTCGGCATTTCCCAGCCGGCAGGCGATGCCGCCTACATCAGGCGGGCCAGCAGGGCCATGAACTGCACCCGCTCTTCCTCCGACAGCGGTTCCAGCGTGCGTTCGTGGGCGGCGGCAGCGTTGGCCGTCAGGTCGACGACCAGCGCCTGGCCGATCCGCGTCAGGCGGACGCTGGTGCGGCGGCGGTCCTGCGGGTCGGGCTGGCGCTCGACCAGATTGCGCTCCACCAGCCGCAGGATCACGCCTTGCGTGGTCGCCGGATCCATGTAGGTCAGCCGGCCGAGCTGGTTCTGAGACAGCGGACCCTCGGCATACAGGGTGGCCAGGGCCGCCCATTGGGTGGGGGTCAGCAGCGAATCGCCGATCAGGTCGATGAAGATCGCCGACGCGCGCTGATGGGCGCGGCGTAGGCGGTGGTGAACCTGGCCGGCCAACTGGTAGTCGTCGGGAGGCAGTCGTCCGAAGTCGTCCATGGCAACGGGCCCGTGGTTCGCGCCCGCCTTCGGTCCGGGGCGAAGGCTGGGGCGGGCACGGACCGCCGCTCCCGGCTGCGTGGGCAGCGGTGGCCCGGCGTTTACCGCCTGTCGCCACCCGATGCATCCATTATGCGTTCCTCATGGAAAGGGTAGAAAACACAATGGCAGCAGTGCAACCTTCGCAGATGCGTCATAGAGCCACAGGAATGCAAACGTCACCGGCAGCGCAACAAAAGAAGCGGCGCAAGTTCGAAAACAAGGCAAGCGCCGCTTCTGCCGCAATTCGGGTGAAACCGATCACCGATTCATGATGCCGTCGCCAAGATTCGCTTCGGCGGACGCCGCTTCTCACCGCCTGTTCTTCGTCAGGGTTTCCGCTTGGGCGGATAGCTGTCGGGCGGGGCGGTCTTCTCGGCAGGACTGGCCGGGCCCTCGCCATCGGGGGGCGTCACCCCGCCCGGCGTGTAGGGCGGGGTGGTGGCGTCGGGCGGGCGCTTGGTCGAGGGCGGAGGCGGCGGCGTGTCGAGTCGGCGTGTCATACGGCACCTTTCCTGGTCAGGAATCGTCATGAACAACCCGGTGCGGGGCGGACGGTTCCAAGTAGGGGAGGGGCAGGGGCGGGGGAGCATCGCCAGTTCTGCCGACCGGTGGCTATGACCTTCATCTTACGACCATTTGAAAAAGAGACTGGAATCAAGCGAATCATTGCCACCGCCGGGCTTGTCTCATTGCCGACCTTTTGTTGCGGCCACACCACAGGACCCGGCAAAAGCGGCGGCGGCCGGGCTTCACTGTTGCGGAAGGAGCACGGTTTGTTGTGTCTTTGCCGAGGATGCGTCCGCATCGGTTTCCGCCGGAAGGCGGCGCCCGGACGAATCCCACCAAGGGGCCGGCCCCCGGCCCGATGAGCCGACCGAACCCAGAGCCGACCGAACCCAGCCAAGCGCGGTGACTCCATGAAGACCAGCACCCTTTCCCTCCTCGCCCTCGCTCTCGCCTCGACCGGGCTGACGTCGCTTCCCGCCGCCGCCCAGGACGACCTGCAGCGTGGCGAAACCGTGCTGGAGCGCCGCCGGCCGGAGCTGGAGCAGCTTGGCGTCCGCGCCGGCTCCTTCCTGTTCCTGCCGCGGGTGGAAGCCGGCGCCACCTATGAGACCAACGTCTACGCCACCCGCGACAACCATGAGGACGACGTCATCTGGACCGTCCGTCCGCGGATCGACATCAAGTCCGACTTCGCTGCCCATGCGCTGAATTTCTCCGCCTCGGCCGATACCGGCCGCTACAGCGACCATGCCGGCGAGAACTACACGGACTATGCCGCGCAGGCCGACGGGCGCTTCGACGTGAACAAGGGCGGTGCGCTGGACGGCCGGCTGTTCCACCGCCGCAACCACGAGGGCCGTGGCGACATCAACAGCCTGCAGGGCTATGCCGAGCCGGTGAAGTATTTCACCAGCGGCGGCGAGGCCGGCTATTCCCAGCGCTTCAACCGCCTGCGCGCCCGCGTGTCGGGGTCGGCCCAGTACATCTCCTATGACGACGTCGACCTGATCGGCGGCGGCGTCGCCCGCCAGGGCGACCGCGACCGCTGGGAATATGCGACGGTCGGCCGCGTCGGCTACGAATTCATCGAGGGCTATGAGGCCTTCGTCCAGGGCACCTATTCCTGGACCCGCCACAAGAACGACCGCGACGCCTTCGGCCTCGACCGCGATTCGGACGGGTATGAAGTGGTGGGCGGCGTTGCCAGCGAACTGACCGGCCTGGTCACCGGCGAGCTGTTCGCCGGCTACCTCGTCCGCAACTACAAGGACTCGCGGCTTGAAGATTTCAGCGGCCTGTCCTTCGGCGGGCGCCTGAACTGGGCGGTCACCCAGCTGACCGGCATCAGCGCCACCGCCAGCCGCCAGGTGCGCGAGACCTCGTCAAGCCCGGGCTTCGGCACCGCCTCCAGCTACACCCGCACCCTGTTCGCCTTGGGCGTCGATCACGAGCTGCTGCGCTCGCTGGTGCTGAACGCCCGGCTGCAGTACCGCCAGGACGACTTCAACGGAAACGACCGCAACGACAAGGTCTATACGGCCAGCATCGGCGGCACCTATCAGATGAACCGCTACCTGTATCTGACCAGCGGCTACACCTATGAAAAGCGCAACTCCAACCTGAGCGCGGCCGAATACAGCGACAACCTGATCTACCTGCGACTCGGCGCCCAGATGTAATCCAGGCTGTAATCCGCTGAATCCGGATCGTCCGTCCGGGAAAGTCTCGGCCAAAGGTCCTAAAGGTTTTTCTGAACAGGGCAGGGCGTCCGTCCTATGACGGGCGCCCTTTTCTTATGCCTGCTTTTGTAGCCGGGAGCGATGTATTGGAGAGATCCGAAGGCGGTAATTCCTCTCCACTTTTTCCCAAGCGCTTGCGAGTTGCTAGTCTCCACCCGAATTCAGGTGCGTGACCAAAGGGCGCCGCTGCAAGGCGGCCGGCGGATGGGCGGTTCCAAGGAGCCGTTCCATCGATCCGGGCCAACCGGGGACCGGTGATCAGGACCGGACCGGCGCTGCGGCAGGCATCCACCAGCCAGGGAAAGGGTTTAGGGATGAATCGACGTCATGTGTTCCGTGCGCTGGGCCAGGGGATCGGGTTGGCCGCGCTCGCCGTTGCCATGGTCGGCTGCGCCGGCAACGACGCGCCGATGGAGACCGCCGGCGCCGGTCAGATCGGCGAATACCATCTCGGCCCGGGCGACGCCTTGCGCGTCATCGTGTTCGGTGAGGAACAGCTGTCCGGCGAGTTCCGCGTGGACGGCACCGGCAAGGTCGCCATGCCGCTGATCGGCGAGGTCTCGGCCAAGGACCGCAGCACCCGCGACCTTGAAAAGGAAATCACCACCCGTCTCTCCGCCGGCTATGTGAAGGACCCGAAGGTCAGCGTCGAGGTGCTGAACCACCGGCCCTTCTTCATCCTGGGCGAGGTGCGCAACCCCGGCCAGTACCAGTATGTCAACGGCATGACGGCCCTGTCGGCCGTGGCGATGGCCGGCGGCTACACCTACCGCGCCAAGGAGGATTACGTCCTCATCACCCGCGGCGCCGATCCCAAGAAGGAAATCCGCAAGGCTCCGATCACCACCTCGGTGATGCCGGACGATGTCGTCCGCGTGCCGGAGCGCTATTTCTGAGCCTGGACTTCCGAGGGTCGATGGCGGGACGCCTGACAGCAAAAAGCCCGACCGGGATTCCCGGCCGGGCTTTTTGCCCTTCTGAACCTCCCGCAATCAGGCGGTCAGGTGTCGAGCGTATCGCCGCCCTTCTTCTGGCCCGGCGGGATGCGCTGGTCTTTGGGAACGATGGGATCGCGCGACGGGCCGTGCGGCGGCGTGGTGCCGGCCGCCTCGTCGTCGGTGCCGAGCGGAGCCGCAGCGGGATCGGTGGCCGGAACCTTGTCGCCGGTCAGCCCGCGGTCGATGTCCGCGCGCATCCGATGGGCCTCCGCGCTGGGAGTGGTGGGCGTATCACCGCCCGACTCGGGGCGCTGGGGCTTGGTCATGGCCGGTCTTTCGCACAAGCTGGTGTCAGGGGGCATTCGACTGCCTCCTCCAACCGTGCTGCCGTCCAAGGGTTCCGAGGTGACGATACCGTCAGTGGGCCATCGGAGCGGCCATGGCGCTTGAGCGAATGCCGCTCTGCCGGAACTGCAGCGCCGAGCCGGAACATCCCCAGTGCGCGGTGGTGCCGGATACAGGAATCGAACCCGTGACCTTCTGATTACAAATCAGCTGCTCTACCAGCTGAGCTAATCCGGCGCGCCCGTCGCTTGGCGGAGGCACACCTTAGCGCCCCTTTT
This sequence comes from Azospirillum sp. Sh1, assembly GCF_008365135.1. Classification (NCBI taxonomy): domain Bacteria; kingdom Pseudomonadati; phylum Pseudomonadota; class Alphaproteobacteria; order Rhodospirillales; family Azospirillaceae; genus Azospirillum; species Azospirillum sp. Sh1. Next base: position 72,248 of record NZ_VTTK01000034.1, read on the forward strand.
CCGTGCAAACAAGCACTTGGCCGCGCCGGATCCACATCGCGGTCACTCGCGCAGACGGGCGACCTCGTACAGAGCCACCGCGGCGGCATTGGAAACGTTGAGACTGCCCACCGGACCGCCGGTCGGAAGGCGCGCGATGGCGTCGCAGCGCTCCATGGTCAGCCGCCGCAGCCCGCTGCCCTCCGCCCCCATCACCAGGACCGTCTTGCCCGTCAGATCCAGCTTCGCGAGAGTCGATTGCCCCGATTCGGCCAGCCCGACCGACCAGAAGCCGTTCTGCTGCAGGTCGGTCAGCGCGCGGGCGAGGTTGGTGACGCGAATCAGCGGCACCGCTTCCAGCGCGCCCGATGCACTCTTCGCCAGCACGCCTGTGGTTTCCGGCGCATGGCGTTCGGTCACCACCACGGCACGGGCGCCGAAGGCGGCGGCCGACCGCAGGATGGCGCCGACATTGTGCGGATCCGTCACTTGGTCGAGGGCAACGATGACCACCGATTTCTCGGACTCCAACTCGTTGCACAAATCCTCGATGCCCAGCTCGGGCAGGGGAGAGGCGTCGACGACAACGCCCTGGTGGACGGCGCCCGGCGGCAGCATCCGCTCAAGCTCCATGCGGTCCACCGGCGAGGCCTCCGGCCGCTGCAGACCCAACGCGCGCGCCTCCGCGAAGGCCGCCTCCAGCGCCGCCCGGCCCGAGTCGGTCGCCAGCAGCCGGTGGATGCGCCGCTCCGGGTTCGTCCAGGCAGCGGCGACCGGGTGCAAGCCATAGAGAAGGACGCCGCGCGCGACCGGCGGACGCCCACCCTTCGCCGGGCGCCGGCCGGCCCGACCGGAGTCGTCCGCCTGTTCCTGCCGCGGCGATGACCCGTGCTGCGCCTTGGCGCCCGAACGCTCGGCGTTTCGGTCGGAATAGCGGTCGGAAGAGCGGCTGGAAGCGGGGCCGGAGCCGGGATGTCTGGAGCGCGTCATGATACCCACGAAGAAGGGGAGGGGGCCGCAGCGGACTGCGGCCGAATTTTTTCTGGTGTGAACCGCTTAACCCGTGTTGACAAGGTCTGAAAAATTCGCATATTGCCGAACTCCGCGGCGGGCACTGCCAGGCCGCGGACTGGAAGGGTGGCCGAGTGGTTAAAGGCAGCAGACTGTAAATCTGCCCGCGTTAGCGTACGCTGGTTCGAATCCAGCC